>JBEEOY010000046.1:0-11985 GCA_041191345.1 Pseudomonadota bacterium | reverse complement strand
GCCGAATACGCGCAAAGCGATCGACCGGGGCCTCATCCAAGGGCCGGCCATAATGGGCCCGCACGGCAGCGCGATCATAGCCCATGAGCAGCAGCAGCGTTGGAAAGACACGAAAGACTGTGGCACGATCATGATTTTGGGTGTGCGCTGTGGCCCAGTCCAACCCCGGCCTGTGCTGAGGTGTAATGACAACTAAGGGGACAAGGCCCTGTTCCATCGCGGTGGCTTGGGGCTTGCAATGTGTTGCAATCCCTTGAGTTGCGCGCTCGCGCAAGTCCAAGCCATGGTCAGATGTGTAGAGGATCACAGTCTGTTGCCCCTCTAACTTGCCGAGCAAACGATCAAAAAATCCACCGACAGACCATGCCAGCGCATTGCGATAGCGGGCCCATTGGTCGGCTGTCCAACTGGTCGCTTCCGGGTTGGAAAAGCTTTGCCAAATTTCTTGGGCAGAATTGAGCACGGGCTCAGGCTGATAATAGGCGCGATCCGATGGATATTTATTGAGAATGGGGAAATGAGCCCCCGCTTTGTTGACGTAGATGAAATCTCGGCGGCCATTGCGGCTATAACGGGCAATTCTATCCGCAAGGTGTAAATCGCGCATATAAATGGGGTAAGTGTTGATTGAGACAAACGCGTCAATCTGCTGGCGTTCGCTGGGCTGCATCATATTCTGCAGTGTGTCACTGCCCATCTGCCCGTCGAGATAGACTGTCCGAAACCCCGCTTTATGCGCATAGGCCCAAATGGACGGCCAGCGAAACGAAGCCGTGGCATAATTCTGCTGCGTACCCCCGAAGCGCAACAGATAATTGGAATAGACGCTACAGGCACTGATCGCTGCGGCATGGCCATAGTTGACGACACGCAGCGACGGGGGCGGCTGCAAAAGGCCAGACCGAACTCCAGTTGAGCGCGTCAGATCAAGGTAATGCGCGCCCACGCTTTCATCGACAATCAACACCACATCCTGAGGGGCGCGGGCCGCCTTGGGAGAGGGCAATGGATTGTCTCGAAAACTTCCTGCCTCCTGATGATCTTGACTGGAATAGAGCAGCACGTGACTGAGCAAGGCATAGCCCGGCGGTGTGCCCTGCGCGCCCGTTCCAGCGCGGTGGTAGATCAGACTCGTCAGCAAGCAAAAGCTGAACGCGGGCAAAATCAGGGCCCAGCCAATCCCCATGCCGCGTCGCCAAGGGGGCAAGGCCAATGCCAGAAATAACAGACTGCCCAATAGGATGGCCATAGCAGCGGCACCCGTAAAATGGCTAAGGGCAGCCTCATAGGCAGTCCGGCTGAGATAGAGATCAACTGACTGTTCATAATCAAGCGGAGCGCCTGTTGCCTTTTGATATCCAATCTGCACAGCGGCAGCGGCAGCAAGAATGAGCGCCAGCGGCACCCGCACCCAGACTGCTCTGAGCTGAGCCAAGGTGAGCAAACTCAAGGCGAGAGCAGAATATAACAGAAGGAAGGCAAGTGTTTTCAGCCAAGTCTCAAGCTGCGACAGGCGCACAGCAACAGCGCCATAATCACACGCCAGATAGACCATCAGAAAGACAAATTTGATCACAAGCTCCGCCTCGCGCAATTGGCGTGGCTTTAGGGCTGAGAGTTTAAAGAAGCCTTGGGATCAGGTGTGACGGAGTATCACAAATAAGATGGCAAGAGCGTGCACGAAAAAGTTCATGCCTGCTGAGGCTGGCCTTTCGCCATCAGCGTGATAATCTAGCATAAATATTTTTCAGGAGAGCTGTCATGGCCACCGTCATGAAAACCGGCACTGTTGCCAATGATGATCATATTCGCGCTTCAGTCAGCGAAGAGGAATGGGCGGTTCGCGTCGATCTGGCGGCAGCCTATCGGCTTGTCGCACTTTATGGCTGGGACGATTTGATTTTCACGCATTTGTCAGCACGCGTGCCGGGGCCGGAACATCATTTCCTGATTAACCCCTATGACATGATGTTTGAGGAAATTACCGCCTCCAGCTTGGTCAAAATTGATGTTGAGGGCCAACCCGTTTTGCCAACCGCGCATCCCGTGAACCCGGCTGGCTTTACCATTCACAGCGCGCTCCACATGGCGCGCGAAGATGCCCATGCTGTCATGCATGTGCACACACCTGCCGGGCAAGCTGTAAGCGCCATGAGCGAAGGCCTGTTGCCGCACACGCAGACAGCCATGATCGCGCTGCACGACATTGCCTATCATGAATATGAAGGCATCGCGACGGATCTGGAAGAGCGCGAACGGCTGGTCGAAGATATGGGCCAGAAGAATATGATGATTTTGCGCAACCATGGCACGCTGGCCGTGGGGCCATCTGTCGCGGAATGTTTCTTGCGGCTCTATTTCTTGGAGCGCGCCTGCGATGCACAAGTGAAGATGCTGTCAGCCGGGCGTGATGGCCTCTACAATCCGCCACAAGGCACGCCTGAAAAGGTAGAGCAGCAATCCAATGGTCCGGGCATGGCACTGGTTGCGCGCGGGCTTGCATGGCCCGCCTTGCTGCGCAAGCTGGATCGGATTGATCCCAGCTACCGCAGCTAGGCAAGTCGCACGGCCCGCCTGTCACGCAGGCGCCATAGGATAAGAGCAAAAGACGATGGTCTGGAGGGGGACTGACCAACATCGGTCAGGTGCCACACGACAGGCAGACGCCATAGGGGACTGGTTGTAATGACACTCAAAATTGATCGCCGCGCGCTGATTGCAACAGCGGGTTTTGGCATTGGCGGCCTTGTCATGCCGGGCGGCTCGTTGGTCGCACAGACATTATTGGGGCTGACAGGCTTTACGCATAATGTGGCCTCGGGCGAGCCGGGGCCAAACTCCGTGCTGTTGTGGACACGCTATGTCAGCAAAACGGGTGGCCAGTCCAAAGTGCGCGTCGAAGTGTCTGACACGCCTAATTTCGCCAAAATTGTAACGGGCGGCGAAATGATCACTGGCCCGTGGCGCGACCATACAGTCAAGATCACTGTGGATGGCCTTCAACCGGGGCGCTTTTATTGGTTCCGCTTCATTGCGCCCGATGGCACAAAATCCCCCACGGGTCGCACCAAGACGTTGCCTGTGGGCAAAGTCGCGCAGTTCAACATCGCGATCTTCTCCTGCTCTAATTTGGGCTTTGGCGAATTTAATGCCTATGGCCATGCCGCGGCCCGCAATGACATCGACCTTGTGTTGCACATGGGCGATTATATTTATGAATATGGCCGAGGCGGCTATGACAATGGCACGCAGTTTTCTGAAAAGCTGTTCCCCGCTGGCGAGTGCCTGACATTGGCGGATTATCGCTTGCGCTATGCCAGCTATCGCACAGACCCCCAATTGCAGGCGTTGCACGCCAATTTCCCATGGATTCCAAGCACGGATGACCATGAAAGCGCGAATGACAGCTGGGAAGGTGGCGCGCAGAACCATACGCCTGATGAAGGTGATTGGTCGGCCCGGCGCAATGCGGCATCACAAGTCTGGCGCGAATGGCTGCCTGTGGGGGACCTGCCGTGGAAGCGCTATGACTTTGGCGATTTAGGAAGTTATTTCCGCACCGACACCCGCGTTGTGGGGCGCACCAAGCCCTATTGGGCGGGGGATTTGATGCGTGCGGCGGATTCTGCAAAAGCCTTTGCCGATTTCCGCGATGGCGCTTGGCGCGACCCGGCCTCAACCATGTTTGGCACTGAGCAGGAAAGCTGGCTGTTCCAGAATTTTGCGCGCAGCAAGGGGACGTGGACGGTGCTCGGCTCCGGCACCAATATGGGCTATAACTATACGCCCGAAGAAGCGATGAACTGGTTTGGCCCCAATACGCCAGATTTCCGCAAAAACTATTCGCGGCAAGGCATTGCCGCCGCCAAGGCTGGCTTGCCCTATAATTTTGACAATTGGGGTGGCTATCCGGTCGCCCGCAGCCGCGTTTTTGCGCATGCGCAGAAAAATGATCTGAACTTGGTTGTTGTCTCGGGCGATAGCCATAATGGCTGGGCTTTTGACTTGCCGGAAGATGGCCGGCCCGCAGGTGTGGAATTTGGCGGCCATAGCGTCAGCTCACCGGGGATTGAATCGGCAACTGCAGGCACTGACCCCAATCGCATTGCGCGCGACATTTTGGCGCGCAACACGCAGGAACTGCGCTGGGTGGATACGGCCAATCGCGGCTATATGCACCTTTCGCTCACGCCCAAGGCGGCGACCAATAATTGGGTGTTTATGGACACCGTCCGGACGCTCTCGCTCAAGACCAAGCCGGGACACAGCCTGCGGGTCCGCCCGGGTCGCAAGGTTTTGGAACAAGCTTAGAAAGACCAATCAGCGCCCCCCGCCCGGACTGGCGGGGGCGCCATTTTTGCGCCGCAGATCCAGACGACTGATCTTGCGGCTAAAAATCTTGCATTCGCCCACCAAACAGGCATTTTGGAAGCATGACACACGCCTCCAATCTTCCCAAAGTTTGCATTATTGGCGCTGGCTGCTCGGGCTTTACAACGGCCAAGCGCTTGCAAGATTATGGTATCCCGTTCGACATTTTTGAGGCGTCGGACGATATTGGCGGCAATTGGTATTACAACAACCCCAATGGCATGTCGGCCTGCTATAAAAGCCTGCATATTGATACCAGCAAATGGCGGCTGGCTTTTGAAGATTTCCCCGTGCCTGCCAATTGGCCAGATTATCCGCATCACGCGCAATTGCTGGCCTATTTTCATGCCTATGTCGATCATTTCGACTTAAGGCGGCACATCCAATTCAACACGCGCGTGGACAAGGCGGTGCGCCGCCCCAATGGTGGTTGGCGCATCACGTTGTCAGACGGCCGCAGCCAGGACTATGACGCTCTTGCCGTGTGCAATGGGCATCATTGGGCGGCCCGCATCCCTGACTATCCTGGCAGCTTTGATGGGCCGCAAATCCACTCGCACAATTATCGCAGTCCCTTTGAGCCAATTGATTGCGTCGGCAAGCGCGTGCTGGTGGTCGGCATGGGCAATAGCGCTATGGATATTGCGTCTGAGCTTTCACAACGGCCCATTGCCAGCCGTTTGTTCGTCTCCACACGGCGCGGCGTTTGGGTGTTCCCGAAATATTATAAGGGCCAGCCGCTCGACAAAAACCCGGCCCCGGCTTGGATGCCCAAATGGCTGCGCCAGAAATTGGGCGAAGCGATGATCAAAAATCTGGTCGGCAAGATGAGCGATTATGGCTTGCCCGACCCCGAGATTGGGCCATTTGAGAGCCACGGCACTGTCTCTGGCGAATTTCTGCTGCGGGCGGGATCAGGCGATATTGTCATGAAGCCCGCCATTGATCGGCTGGATGGTGATGGCGTGATCTTCACGGATGGCAGCCGTGAGCCACTGGATGCGATTGTCTGGGCGACGGGCTATGACATTAAATTCCCCTTCTTCGATGATGCCAGCCTTCAGGCCGATGCGGATAATCGCCCACCGCCCTTGTTTAAGCGCATTATGAAGCCGGATGTGCCCGATCTTTTCTATATGGGCTTGGCGCAACCCTTGCCGACTTTGGTCAATTTCGCAGAACAGCAATCCAAGCTGGTCGCCGCCTATTTGGCAGGCCGCTATGCGCCGCCCAGCGCCGACGACATGGCGCGCATCATTGCAGCGGACGAAGACTATTACACGGGCCAATATTATGCGGCCCGGCGCCATACCATTCAGCTCGATTTTGACCATTATTGCCGAGCGCTGAAGACAGAATTGGCGCGCGGCGAAAAGCGGGCAGCCAAAAAGGGATTTGCGTTGCCCGTTCCATCTCAGGCGGCAGAATTGGCATGAGCTTAGCAGGCGTGCTGGCCATCATGCTCAATGTTAGCCCTGCCCTGCCCTCGGCAGCTGATCCGCTGATCCTGCTGGGAGAAAACACAGCGGGCCGGCAAATTTTTATTGATCCCGCCAGCTTAAAGAGCCTGCCGGCCATCGCCAATCGTCGGCCCTTCCCAACACTGCAGCTGTTTGTTGTGATGCGGGGCCCGGCCAATAAAGGCTCGGTGGAACGTGTGCGCTACAGCTTTTCCTGCCGCGCACGCACGGCGGCAGCCCTTAGCTATTTCCGGACGATGAATGGCATCAAATCGCATGATTGGCGGGCGGCAGATGTGCCCCTGAAATATCAGCCTGTTGCCCCCGGCGGGCTGGTCGAAATGGCGCTCACCTATGCCTGCAACGGCGGCAAGCTGCCAGAAAACCGGATAAAGCCTGCGCCCGCGCGCAGCGAAGATGAGGCCAAAGATGAGGATGGCGGCGGATGAGGGGCGAGAGAGGGGGGAAAGCGGGGCGCGAGCTGGGCCTGAATACGATTTCTTATCCTTGGCATCACAGCGTTCAAACTGCTAGCGCTTGACTATGCCGTCCACAGCCGCCTCTGCCTCGCGTGAAATTCTAACTCGTCTTCATGACGTGATGGCGTCACGCACCAGCGCGCAGGCCAAGCTGAACCAAGTGGTTGGCGTGATTGCTGAGGTGCTGAAAAGCGAAGTCTGCTCTATCTATTTGCGGCGCGATGGCCTGTTGGAATTGTTCGCCACCAAAGGACTGAAGCAAGAGGCTGTCCATGTCACCAAGCTGGCGATGGGCGAAGGCTTGGTCGGGACCATTGCCGAGCAAGTCGCCACGCTGAACCTTGATGAAGCGACCAGCCACCCAGATTTTGCCTATAAGCCTGAAACGGGCGAAGAGCTGTTTCACAGCTTTGCGGGCGTGCCCATCATCCGCAAGGAAGATGCCGTGGGCGTGCTGTGCGTGCAGCATGTTGAATCGCGCCGCTATGAAGAGCTGGAAATTGAGGCGCTGCAAACTGTGGCGATGGTGCTGTCAGAACTCATCGCCAATGCCGGGCTGATTGATAATGCCGAACGGCGCGGATCAAAGGTGCAAGATACCTCTGCCCAGCGCATGGCCGGCCTAAAGCTCGTGGATGGCATGGCCTCTGGCTATGCCGTGTTCCACCAGCCGCGCGTGACCATTGAACATACAGTTGCCGAAGATATCGAGGCGGAACGCCACCGCGTTTATGCCGCCTTTGATAAGATGCGCGAACAAATTGAGCGCATGGCCAGCGAAGCCGAATTTGGCGTGGAAGGTGAGCATCGCGAAGTCCTCGAGATGTATAAGATGTTTGCCTATGATGAGGGCTGGCGTCGACGCATTAACGAAGCCATTGACAGCGGCCTCACGGCCGAAGCCGCAATTGAGCGTGTGCAACAGCGCACCCGGATGCGGATGCGCCAAATTGACGATCCGCTGCTGGCAGACCGGATGCATGATCTGGAAGACATGTCGAACCGGCTGTTGCGCATTGTCTCTGGCCAATTGGGGTCTGCCGCCCAAGCCGGGTTGCGGCAGGATACGATCCTCATCGCCCGCAACCTCGGCCCAGCCGAACTTTTGGAATATGATCGGCGGCGCTTGAAAGGCGTGGTGCTGGAAGAAGGATCGCTGACCGCGCACGTCACCATTGTGGCGCGGGCCATGGGCGTACCCGTTCTGGGCCGCGTTAAAGGCGTGCGGCGCTCGATCAGCGAGGGGGATCTTGTTCTCCTAGATGCCGGGCAATCGGCGGCCTTTGTGCGGCCAAGCCCGGCGATGGAACAGGCCTTTGCCGATCGTCTTGCGGCCTCGCAAAAGCGCCGGGCGGCCTATGCGGCCATGAAATCACAGCCGCCAGTGACCAAGGATGATCAACGGATCACGCTGATGGTCAATGCGGGTCTGCGCGATGATGTAGCGCAGCTGGATGTCACAGGGGCTGACGGCATTGGCCTGTTCCGCACGGAATTCCAATTTCTGGTATCGGCCACCATGCCACAGCGCGAACGCCAGCAGCGCCTGTATCGGGATGTCATGGATGCCGCAGGCGAACGGCCCGTTGTGTTTCGCACTGTCGATATTGGGGGGGATAAGGCACTCCCCTATTTGCGGTTTGATGGGACGAAGGAAGAAAACCCAGCCATGGGCTGGCGTGCCTTGCGCTTGGCGCTTGAGCGCGATGGCCTGATGAAGGCACAAGCCCGCGCGCTTCTAGAGGCAACAGCTGGCCGCACGCTGCACGTCATGTTCCCGATGGTGTCAGAACCTTGGGAGTTTGACGAAGCCAAGGCGATTTTTGAACGCCAAAGAGAATGGATGGCGAAACAAGGCCGCCAATTGCCGCTGCGGATCCGCTATGGCACGATGTTGGAAGTGCCTGCTCTTGCAGAAATGCTGGATGTGCTGCTGCCCAAGATCGACTTTTTGTCGATTGGCACCAATGATCTCACTCAGTTTCTCTTTGCTGCAGACCGCGCCAACCCCAAATTGGCTGAACGCTATGATTGGCTGTCTCCGGCCATTTTGCGCTTTATCCGGCGAATCGTAGAGGCGTGTGGCGCCGCCAAAGTGCCTGTCACTGTCTGTGGCGAAATGGGCGGACGGACACTCGAAGCTATGGCCCTGCTCGCGCTGGGAATTGATCGGCTGTCAATTACCCCAGCTGCCGTTGCGCCTGTCAAAGCCATGGTTCGGTCGCTTGATCTGGACATGGCGAAGGCCGCCATGCACGATTGGCTGGCCAATCCCCCACGAGACTTGCGCACCTGCTTGATTGATTGGGCCCGTGAGAACGGTGTTGATATAGGATAATCTGTCGGAAAACTCTGGCCTCGCGCAGTAATGCTTCCTATGCTAGCAAAAAAATAATATATGTTATTTTTGGCCGCGTTTTCGCCACGGAGCATAAAATGGCAGAGGCAACAAGCGACGCGATGTTACCGTTGATTGAGCGCGTGGGGGATAGGCTCCGCGCCGCGCGCCTTTCTGCAGGGCTCAGCCTTGAAGATATTGCGGAAAAAACGCGGATCCCGTTGCGGCACTTGGATGCGCTTGAGCGCAGCGATTATGCAGCCTTGCCATCCTTCACCTATGCCGCTGGCTTTGTCCGCGCATTTGCCCGCGCCCTTGGTGCCGATGAAGTGAGCTTGGCACGCGATTTGCGCGTTGAACTGGGCCGCGAAACAAGCGCAATGGCCATGGTGCAAGCCGATGACATTGCTGATCCAGCACGTGTGCCGCCGCGTTGGCTGGCAATGACAACGGCGATTGTGCTGGTGGCTTTTGCCGGCGGCTATAGCCTGTGGCGCTCCGCAGTGTTGACGCCAGACGAGCCCGCCACAGTGACGCCCCCTGCGCCCAAAGCCATTGCCAAGCCCAAGCCTGCCGCAGCCCCGACTGCGCCATCGGGGCCTATTGTGCTGACCGCGCGACAGGATGTTTGGTTCCGCATTTATGACCGCACCAACAAGGTGTTGTTTGAAGGCATAAAAAAGGCGGGTGAAAGCTATACGGTGCCCGCCGATGCTGACACGCCAATGATCCGCCTTGGTGCGCCTGAAAATCTTGATGTGTCGATTGGCGGCGCTGCCATCGCACCTTTGGGCCCGCCTGCACGGACAGTGAAGGATGTTGTCTTGACGGTCGGCGCGTTGACTGCGGCCAAAACGCCAGCTGCTGGCCAGGCCCCATTGCCTCCACCACAACAAAGCGACGCACCCGCCCGGCCTTGATCGGCGGAGCGCTCTGGTCCACATAGTGCCGCATCAGCTTGTTAGAGGTTAATGTCGATGCGCCACGCCCTTGTTTCCTTTGTGCTTTTGTCTGCTGTTGCTGCGGCACCGCTTGCGGCACAGGAAAAAATGACTGTCGAAGGCCGTGTCAATAAGCTGGAAAAGGAAATGAAAGCCGTCCAGCGCAAGGTGTTCCCCAGTGGCGCGCCCATTCAACCTGACATCACCCCAGCTGCAGCCCCAGCGACGGCTGGCGCGCCGACATCAACGCCCTTGTCGGACTTGACCACACGCGTTGACGCGCTGGAAGGCCAGCTGCGCACTCTGACGGGTCAAGTCGAACTAGATGGCAATCGGTTGCGCAAGCTGGAAGAGGCCTTGAAAGCCCTCGACACACGGCTGAAGGCAGTTGAGCCGCAAACGGCACCCGCCGCCGCATCGAGCAGCAGCGCATTGGCAGAGGCCCCAGCCCCCACAGCCGTCGATGCCTTGCCCCAAAATGTGTCCGTAGCCCGGCCAGTGATGACGCAACCGGCACCTATGGCCGCTGCTCCTGTCACAATGTCCCCCGTGGCAGCTGCGCCGCGTCCACAGCCGGTGGCACCCCAAGTCGCAGCGCCAGCCCCGCGGACAGCCGCGGCCCCAATAGCAGCCGCGCCAACAGATGCAGCCAAGCGCAAGGCGCTGGTCGATGCTGTTGAAGTGCCAGTAACGGGCGATGCCGTTGAAGATGCCTATAGCTATGCGTTTCGCCTGTGGCAGGCAGGCCTATATCCAGAATCACAAGCCAAGCTGAAAGAATTTGTGAGCAAGAATGCCCGTCACCGTCGGGCCAGCTATGCGCAGAATTTGCTGGGCCGCGCTTATCTGGATGAAGGCAAGCCGGCTTTGGCATCCGTTGCCTTTTATGAAAACTATACCAAAAACCCGCGGGGCGAGCGGGCATCCGAAAGCCTTTATTATCTTGGCGTTGCGCTAACGCGGCTGAAAAAGCTGCCCGACGCCTGCAAAGTCTATGACGAGTTTAACGACGTGTATGGCAGCTCGGCCTCGGCAGATTTGAAGAGCCGGGTCGCCCGGGGTCGTCTCGAAGCCCGGTGCATTTAAGCGCATCGGCAGCGTCCGCGCCTAGCCCGGCGCTTGTCGCCCGTTTTCGGGAAGATCTGGCCCCGTTAATGCCCGATGGCGGGTCGCTTGGCCTCGCCGTTTCTGGCGGGCCAGATAGCCTTGCCTTGCTGCTCTTGGCGCATGCCGCCGGCCTGCCCATTGCCGCAGCAACAGTTGATCACGGCTTGCGGCCCGAATCTCGGGCAGAAGCAGAATTTGTAGCCCGCTTATGCGCGGATCGCGGGATTGCGCATGACGGTCTGACGCTCGCAGGGCCGGTCCACGGCAATGTCTCTGCCTGGGCTCGCACAGCGCGCTATGCAGCCCTTGCAGACTGGCAGGCCCAGCATGGCCTACACGCCATTGCCACGGCCCATCATGCCGATGACCAATTGGAAACACTGCTCATGCGGCTAAACCGCGGCGCGGGCGTGAGTGGGCTTGCCGCTATTCGGCCACGCCAAGGCCAGATCATCCGGCCCTTGCTCGGGTGGCGCAAGGCAGAGTTGGAAGCGCTGGTCGCACAGGCCGGCATCACGCCTGTGTACGACCCCAGCAATGAAGACAGCCGCTTTGATCGCGCACGTCTGCGGCAGGCGCTGCAGGGGGCAGACTGGCTGAATGCCGAAGCGGCAAGCCAGTCTGCCCGCGCGCTGCAAAGTGCCGAGGCGGCACTGAACTGGGCGTGCGAGACTGCGCTTGCCACGCGGCTAGAACGGGTGGCGCCTGCCACCTTGCATTTGGATGCAGCAGAGCTGCCATTTGAGCTGCAACGCCGCATGATTTGGCAATGTCTAAAAGAAATTAACCCCAAAGCAGCACCGCGTGACGATGAAGTGATTCGGCTGGTTCAGCGGCTGAATACAGGCGAGACAGCGACATTGGCTGGTGTGAAATGCCGTGGCGGGGCAATTTGGACCTTCTCAGCCGCGCCGCCGCCGCGCAAAAACTGAAGAAATTCATGATTCGCAACATTGTCATTAAGCAATCGGTGCCTATCTTGGGTGCTGAAAGGCAGATTTGACTATGGACGACCAAAAGGGCCCCAACATGTCCCCCTGGATGCGGAGCCTCGCCATCTGGGTGGCAATTCTTGCAGCGCTTGCATTGTTTGTCTCGATCTTTGAGGGACGCGGCAGCAGCGGCAATGGCCAAACCATTGCCTATTCCGACTTTGTGTCGCGCGTGGAGCAAGGCTCAGTCAAATCTGTTGTCCAATCGGGCGATACCATTACCGGCACATTGAAAAGCGGCGAGGAGTTTAAGACCTATGCCGTTGCCGACCCGCAATTTGCGCAGCGCATGATTGC
>JBEEOY010000045.1:0-4722 GCA_041191345.1 Pseudomonadota bacterium | reverse complement strand
CAATGAACAGAACGACTTGGCCTTCAGCGGCCTTCACTTCATCGAGCACGCCTTTCAGCCGCTCTTCAAATTCGCCGCGATATTTTGCACCCGCAATCAGCGAGCCCATGTCGAGCGCCATTAGCGTGCGGTCTTTGAGGGTATCCGGCACATCGCCATTGGCAATGCGCAGCGCCAAGCCCTCGGCAATGGCCGTTTTCCCAACGCCGGGTTCACCAATTAGCACGGGATTGTTCTTCGTCCGCCGGGCCAGAATCTGGACCGTCCGGCGAATTTCCTCATCCCGGCCAATCACCGGATCCAGCTTGCCATCACGCGCGGCCTCCGTCAGGTCGCGGGCGAATTTCTTCAGCGCATCATACCGATCTTCGGCAGACGCCGTGTCAGCCGTCTTGCCTTTGCGCAGATCATTAATGGCCGCATTGAGTGTCTCAGGCTTGAGGCCCGCTTTGGCGAGGGCCTTGCCAGCTTCACTGGTGGCTGAAAGCGTTAGCGCCAACAGCAGCCGTTCAACGGTGACAAAGCTATCGCCTGCCTTTGCGGCAATTTGCTCGGCTTGGTCCAAGACGCGAACGGCATCATTGTCGAGGCCCGGCGGCTGGTTCGCGCCCGCGCCAGAGACCGCCGGGATGCGCGCCAAGGCGGCATCCGTCTCGCGCAGGGCAACGGCGGCATCCGCGCCGGACGCGCGGATCAGCCCGG
Organism: Pseudomonadota bacterium; assembly: GCA_041191345.1. Lineage (GTDB taxonomy): Bacteria > Pseudomonadota > Alphaproteobacteria > Sphingomonadales > Sphingomonadaceae > Aquisediminimonas. The sequence goes on along the minus strand of JBEEOY010000045.1, from coordinate 4,020 downwards.
CACACATGCCTTCATTATCTTCCAGAAGCGCCTTTAACAGATGTTCGGGGGCAATCCGCTGATGGTTCATGCGGATTGCCACCGTCTGGGCGGCTTGCAAAAAGCCCTTTGCCCGATCTGTAAACTTTTCGAGGTTCATCTAATGCCCCTTCCTTTCACCAAGGATGTAGTGTGGCATAATCGCCACACAAGAGGCGTGCATTGACCTCGATCAGTTTTGGGGACGTTTTGTCTTTGGTGCGGCGGGCGCGAATGTTTTGCCGAAGAAGCTGTCCTCATACCATTTGGGCGCTTCAGGCGCATTGGCAATCTCGGTCGCAATCAGCATGTTGATCCGCGCGAATTTGGCGCCGGCCTCCCAGTTAAACGGCTGGGCCAGGTCATCCGACACGCGGTGATAATGCGTTGCTAAAAATCCGCGGAAGCTTTTTTCGCCCGCGCCTGCAAAGCCCGTCATCAGGAAGACCGACGGAATGCCCCGTTGGACAAAGCGATAATGGTCAGACCGCGTGAACAGCCCTTCTTCGGGCATAGGATCAGGCGACAGAGTGACCTTGTCGCGTGCTGCTGCTGACGCCACAATTGGCCCCAAGGTGGAATGTTCGGCCCCAAAGGCCACAACATCCGTAAAATCATAAGTGAGGATCGGCATGTCGAGGTTGACGACGCCCACCACTTTGCCATTGCCCACGACGGGGAAGCGCGAGAGATAATCGGCACCCAGCAGGCCCTTTTCCTCTGCCGTCACGGCCGCAAACAGAACAGGGCGCTTGGGCTTTTCTGGGTTTTGCGCCATGGCGCGGGCCGCTTCCAACATGGTCGCAATGCCCGAGGCATTGTCCATCGCGCCATTGTTGATCTTGTCGCCGTCGCCGCTGCTGCGCGTACCAATATGGTCCAAATGGCCCATCACCAGCACATATTCATTGGCCAATGCGGGGTCTGATCCGGGCAGCATGGCAATGACATTGGGGCTAGAAAAACGCGTCAGGCTGGCCGTGCGGGCAATGGTGGCGCGTTTCTTCAAGGCAAAGGGCTTCGGCTTACCGCCTACGCGATCTGCCTCTGCCAAAATGGCATCGAGTGTTTTGCCCGTGCCAGCAAACAGCGCTGCGGCGGCTGCGCGATCGAGCGTGGCGGATGCTTTGATATTCGGCGCGGCATCAAAAGGTGATCCATCGGCATTGGCCCAGCGCACGGACCGATCATCGCCATAGTCCACGACGCGCGTCCAAGGCGTTTGCTTTTCCCGTTCCAGCGTGCGGATGGTAATAAGGCCAATTGCCCCCCGCTCTGACAAAATCTTGGCTTTTTCTGCGTTTAAATGCGCGCCAATGTCGCTGCGCGTGCCTTTGGGAAAGCCTGACAAGCAGGCAATAATCTTGCCCTTGATGTTCAGCCCTTGCAGGTCCTTAATGCCCATTTCGGGCTTGTTGAGGCAAAAGCCACCAAAGACGATGTCGCCCTCTGCCCGGCCATTGCCAGATACCACAGCGTCCTTCTTGTGCGTGTAGCTCGTCCCATCAATGGTCAGGGACGCATCGGCATTGGGCTTTACGTCAACAAAGGGAACATTCTGATACCAATCGCCATTCACCGCAGGTTTGAGGCCCATGCTGGAGAATTGCGAAGCGACATAGCGGGCAGCAATTTGGTGCCCGCGCGATCCAGTGTCGCGGCCTTCCAGCAAATCATCCGCTAAAAAGCTGACATGGGCTTTGACGGCGTCTGCAGTGATGCCGCTGCCCGGTTCGGCAGCGTGCGCAAGGGCAGGCAGGCTGAACAACGGCAACAGGCTTACGAAAATAGGGCGGCGCATCAGGGACTTCCTCTCAAAAATTTAAGCCTGACTTGCCGATTGCGCGTTCCTCGTCAATATCGATCCATAAAGACAAAAGGGGAGGGTGTATGTCGCGCTGGGCGAAATGGACATTGGCGTCGGTGGCCACATTGGCAGTTGTCTCGGCTGTGTGGGAGCCGCTGACGGCCCAGCAAGAGCCCGCGCCGCCCCCGCAAAGCTATAGCGTCGAAATAGTCCGTGATGATTTTGGCGTTCCGCACATTAATGGCAAGACGGATGCCGATGCCGCCTATGGCCTGGCCTTTGCCCATGCGGAAGATGATTTTGCGACGATCCAAGAAGTCGTTGCCATGACGCGCGGCCGCGATGGCGCGATGACAGGCAAAGATGGTGCACAAATTGATTATGTCGCCCATTTGCTCGGCGTGCGCGAGACTGCCGCCCGGGCATATCCCAGCCTCTCGCCAGAGGTGCGGCGCGTGCTGGAAGGCTATGCCGCAGGCCTCAACCATTATGCGCAAAAGCATCCGTCTGAAGTCCGCTTGCCCAAGCTCTTCCCCGTTAATGGCATAGATATTGTGGCAGGTTTCGTGCTGCGCGCGCCCTTTTTCTATGGGTTGGATGGTGTGATTGGCGCGCTGGCGGACAATAAAGCGACACCCAAAGAAGACGCGCTGCCCATGACCCCCATTGGCCGCGACCCCAGCCTTAATGGCTCCAACGCTTTTGCGCTCGCCCCCAGCAAAATGGCCGATGGCAAGACATGGCTTATCTCAAATTCGCACCAGCCGTTTGAAGGCCAAGTGGCGTGGTATGAAGCTGTTGTCCATTCAGGCGAGGGGCTGGACATGGCCGGCGCTCTCTTCCCCGGCTCACCTTTTGTGCTGTTGGGCCACAACCGCAATTTGGGCTGGACAAATACAGTCAATCGCCCCGATTTGATTGATGTCTACAAGCTTGTCCTCAATGACGACGGCACGAAATATCGGCTCGATGGCGCTTGGAAACCGCTGGAGAAGAAGCGCATCTGGCTTGCGGTGCGCTTTGGGCCATTCACTTTGCCCATGCCGCAGACCATTTATCGCTCGGCCCATGGCCCAGTGATCCAAAACGAAAATGGCAGCTTTGCCATCCGCTATGCGGGCATTGATAACGCCAAGGCGGTTGAACAATATTATCGCAATACCAAGGCGCAGACTTGGGAAGAGTGGACCAAGTCTATGTCCATCGGCGGGGTGCCTGCCACCAATTTCATCTATGCTGATAAAACGGGCCGAATTGCCTATATTTACAACGCGCTCTTCCCCGATCGCGCACCGGGCTTTGATTATACCAAGGTGCTGCCGGGTGATACGTCCAAGGCCATTTGGAAAGGCCCAGTCGGCTTTGATCGCTATCCAAAAATCGTCTCGCCGAAGAGTGGCTTTGTGCAGAATGCCAATAACACGCCCTTTTTAGCAGCCGGCCCGGGATCTGAAATGAACCCGGCGGAATATTCGCCCCTGCTGGGGATTGAACGCGGCATGACCAATCGTGGCCTGCGCGCGACAGCCTTGTTGGCGCAGTCGGCCAAGCTGACGCCCGCGCAATTGCTGACCATCAAATTTGATAAAGGCTATGCTCGTGACTCATGGATTGGGGGCTGGATTGGCCAAGTGCTGGCGGCCAATGTGAAGGACACGCCCGACCTAGCCAAAGCGCAGGCGCTTTTGGCGACATGGGACTGGACAAGCGATGGCGTGGGGGCAGCAGATGCACTGGCTGAGCGCGTGATCCGCACCGCAAGCACAAAGCATTGGCGGCGCGAGGCGCTGCCCGATCCCAAAGCGGCCTTGCGGGAAGCTACGGACGATCTGGTAGATCGCTTTGGTCGGATTGATCCCTCTTTGGCGCAGGTGCAACGCCTGCGGCGCGGCGCCGTGGATGTGCCAATGCTGGGCGGCACCGATGCGCTGCGTGCAACGACGGCGTGGGATAAAGACCAAGGCGATGGCAAATATCGCGTCCGCCATGGCGATAGCTTCATCATGCTGGTCCGCTGGGACCAAGAGGGCAAGGTTCAGTCTGAGTCTATCCAGCCTTATGGAGCCGCAACCAATCGGCCCGGATCGCCCCATTATACTGACCAAATGGCGTTGTTTGCGCAGCAGAAGTTTAAGCCTGTTCATTTTGAATGGGCTGATGCTCTGCGCCATGCCAAGCGGCGCTATCGTCCCTAA
>JBEEOY010000044.1:0-3218 GCA_041191345.1 Pseudomonadota bacterium | reverse complement strand
CGCTGGCGGCGCGGTTCGAGATTCTCGATCAACGCCACGTCAGTTGACGTCCCGCCGACATCCAGCGTCAGAATATTCTTAATGCCCGCATTGCGGCCCACCCAGATTGCGCCGGTGACGCCGCCTGCCGGGCCAGACATCAGGATGTTAACTGGATGCTCTTCGGCTTTCTGGGCGCTCATCAAACCGCCGTCTGAGCGGAGGAGCGACAATTTGCCTGTCATCCCCTCAGCCGCCAAGCGCGTGCGCAGGTTGGAGACATAAGTCGCCACAACGGGCTGCACCGACGCGTTGGCCACAGTCGTCAATGTCCGTTCATATTCCTGCATTTCCGGCAGGACGAGGTGGCTCAATGAAATGGGCACATCAGGCAGAATTTCAGCCGCAATTTCGCCAATCCGCTTTTCATGCGCGCCATTTGTGTAGGCGTTAATGAGGCTGACTGTCACCGCTTTGACGCCATTCTGCTTGAGGATGCCCAGCTGCGCGCGGACATCTGCTTCATCCAGTGGGCGGATTTCCTGGCCTTCGGCGCTCATCCGGCCTTTGACAGTTACCGTGTCTTCTAGCGTGGCAAGCGGCTGGGGCTTTGGCCAGATGATCCACGCCGCAAGGCCACCAGGCACAAAGCTGCGCGCGATTTGTAAGATATCGCGATAACCTTCGGTGGTGACGAGACCAACTTTTGCGCCCTTGCCTTCCAGCACGGCATTGGTGGCAACAGTTGTCCCATGAAGGAAATAGTCAATCTCCCCCGCCTTGATGCCAGCCTTGTCGCAAATTGCGGTCACGCCGTTCAAAATGCCTTCAGAGCTATCATGCGGAGTGGATGGCGTCTTGTGCCGCCAAAATGCCCCTGTTTCCGTATTGAACAGGAGGAGATCGGTAAACGTCCCCCCAACGTCCACGCCCAGCCGGTATCCCATAGCTCCTATTTCCTCCTGTTATGCCTGCTTCGGAAAGGGCGGCGCTTTGGCCACCATTCCAGGCAGGGAACGTTGCATGACATCCGCTAGCCAGTGATTGGCTGCGATAAGTTGCGTGAGATCTAAGCCGGTCTGCACGCCGGCACGATCAAGCATGTAGATCACATCTTCGGTTGAGATGTTGCCTGCGGCACCCGGCGCAAAGGGGCAGCCGCCAAGCCCGCCAATTGCGCAATCTGCAACGCTGGCGCCTGCCAAAATGGCAGACCAAAGATTGGCGAGGCCAGTTCCTCGGGTGTTATGGAAATGAACCCGCACCGGCATATCAGGGAGAGCGACCCTGATCTTGCCGACCAGCGATGCGACATGCGCCGGGTTGGCCACGCCAATGGTGTCTGCCAGCCCGATTTCTATTGGGCCAGCTTCGGCAATGGCTTGTGCCATGGCAACAACGCGGTCTTCCGACACTTCCCCTTCAAAGGGGCAGCCAAAGGATGCGCCAATGGTGACTTGCGCAGTCTTTCCCGCTGCTTGCGCCATCGCAATGATGTCTTTTGCAGCCGCGACAGACCCGTCGCTCGTTTGGCCCTGATTGGCCATGGCGAATTGATCAGTGGCAACCGCAACCGCGCCCAATTGGTCAATTCGGCCTGTTTCAAGCGCGCGTCCTGCGCCTCGGGCGTTCATGACAAGGCCAATATAGGTCACATCATCGCGGACCGGCAGGCCAGCACACACGGCTTCGGCATCCGCCATTTGCGGAACGGCTTTGGGGTTGACGAAACTGGTCACTTCAAGGCGTCGAGCGCCTGCTGCAATCGCCCGCTCAATCAAGCCGAGTTTGTCAGCCGTTGATATCAAGGTTTTTTCGTTTTGCAGTCCGTCGCGGGGGGCGACCTCGACGATTTCGATGAAATTTGAATACATTCTTTAGTTTACCCCCCGACTGGAATCGAGTTGGGCAAGCCCGCGATGGGCATCGCTATAGGCATGGTAAGCGCGCAATATGTGGCCGGCCATAATCGCTTCCGCCCAAGCGCCATCGCGCCGCACAAAAGCGGCAATAAGCTCTTCATGTTCACTGTGGGACCGCAAGAGCGCTTCCTGGCTGTAATGATGCGCCGTACGCCAGACGACTGGCTGTTCAATCAGCGTGCTGAGCAGCGCGGAAAGCCGCCGAGAACCTGCCGTTTCAAGGATTTCCGAATGAAAATCGCGATTGCCATCCAGAAAACCAGAAACATCTGGTTCGGGCTGATGAATCGCTTCGGAAATGCGGAGATTCGCAGCGCGAATCCGCTCCAATGCGGCTTCAGTCATCCGCTCAGCCGCGCGTCTCGCTGCTCGGCCTTCTAATATGGCGCGAAGTTCAAAGGCATCGGCCACATCATCCAACGACCAGTCTGCCACAAAGCTGCGTTGTGTGTCGGTCCGCGTGACCAAAAGGTCGGATTCCAGCCGCCGCAGCGCATCTCGCACGGGCGTTCTGGACACGCCGCACCGCTCTGCCAGAGCTTCCTCTGCCAGTTGGCCGCCCGCTGGCAATTCCCCTGAGAGGATCATGCTGCGGATGGTTTCATAAGCGCGGTGAGAGGCGCGAGACATTTTGACTCCAAAAAACTTGACCTGAGACATTTGTATACAATAATGTCCTAACCCATCAAGCCGCGATCGCCATGGGGGCGCAAAAAACACGTGGTGCTTGGACAGGGAGGCCGCCAGATAAAGGATGGCCCACAACAGGGAGGTATCGATGCGTCGTTCCCAATGGATTCTCTTAAGCACAGTCTGCGGACTGGGCTTTGTAACCGCGCCGGCATTTGCTCAGGATGCACAGCCTCAGGCTGATGCAGCCGAGGAGTCTGCCATCATCGTGACGGCTCGTCGCCAGAATGAGCGACTGCAGGATGTTCCGGCATCTGTCGCCGTGCTGACCACGGACACGCTGCAGCGCACGGGCGCTGTGAAGGCGGAAGATTTTGTTAAGCTGACACCCGGCATCACGATCGTGACAGGCACGGCCGAAGCTGGCGATACGCAGATCAACATTCGCGGCATCAACGGCGCGCGTGACGCTGAAAGCTCAGTCGCACTTGTCGTCGACGGTATTTTGAAGACCAATACGGCGCAATTGAACCAGCCGCAGGGCACATTGCAGCAAGTTGAAATGCTGAAGGGTCCGCAAGGCGCCATTTATGGTCGCAATGCGGCCGCGGGTGCCATTGTCTTGCAGACTTTGAAGCCCACCGATGTCCTGACTGGCGCGATGAAGGCCTCTTACGGCCAGTATAA
>JBEEOY010000043.1:0-12238 GCA_041191345.1 Pseudomonadota bacterium | reverse complement strand
CGCAGGGCCGCCAGATCTTTCTTCAGCCGCGTGCGCTGGCGCTGTGGGCTTTCCAGCAGCTGCACAAGCCCTTCGCGCTCGGCGAGCAGCTTATCGCGCTCGCCCTTGATTTCCATTTCTTCCAAGCGGCGCAGGCTGCGCAGACGCATGTTGAGAATGGCTTCTGCTTGGCGATCCGTCAGGTTGAATTCGGCCATCATCACGGGCTTGGGCTCATCCTCAGTGCGGATGATTTCAATCACGCGATCAAGATTGAGATAGGCAACCAAATAGCCTTCAAGCAATTCAACGCGATCATCAATTTTTGACAAGCGATGCTGGGATCGGCGGACCAACACCTCAATTTGGTGGTCAAGCCAAGCGACCAGCACATCCTTCAGCCCCATCACGCGTGGGGTGCGGTCTGCCCCCAGTACGTTCAGGTTCAGCGGGAATTTGCTTTCCAATTCCGTCATGCGGAACAGGCTTTCCATCAGCACATCCGGGTCAACCGAACGGCTTTTTGGCTCAATCACCAGCCGGATTTCTTCCGCCGATTCATCGCGCACATCGGCAAGGATCGGCAGCTTCTTATCATTCACAATCTGGGCAATGGCTTCGATCAGCTTACCCTTTTGCACTTGATAAGGGATTTCGGTGATCACCGCGATCCAAGTGCCGCGGCCCTGATCCTCAACGCTCCAACGCGCCCGTACGCGGAAAGAGCCGCGCCCCGTTGCATAGGCCTCGGCAATCGAGGCCGCACTATCAACCAATTGGCCGCCTGTCGGGAAATCCGGGCCCTTAACAAACTGCATCAGCTCAATCGGTTCGCAGCGAGGATTATCAATCACATGCGTTGCCGCGTCGATCACCTCGGCCACATTATGCGGCGGAATGCTTGTCGCCATGCCAACGGCAATGCCCGAGGCTCCATTGGCTAACAAATTGGGGAAGAGGCCGGGGAACACCTCAGGCTCTTCATCCTCGCCATTATAGGTGGGGCGATAATCAACTGTGCCATCGTCCAACCCCGCCATGAGTTCAATGGCGGCGGCGGTCATCCGCGCTTCGGTGTACCGATAGGCAGCCGCATTATCGCCATCGATATTGCCGAAATTCCCTTGGCCATCGACGAGCGGGTAACGCAGTGAAAAGTCCTGCGCGAGGCGGACCATGGCATCATAGACACTGGCATCGCCATGCGGGTGGTATTTACCAATCACATCGCCGACCACGCGAGCGGACTTTTTATAAGCGCCCGTGGGATCAAGCTTTAATTGGCGCATCGCCCAGAGCAGGCGACGGTGAACGGGCTTTAGGCCATCGCGCAAATCAGGCAGCGAGCGCGCCGTAATTGTGGACAGCGCATAGACCAGATAGCGTTCCGACAAGGCCGCATCAAAAGGCGCGTCCACAATTGACTGGAACGGGTCTTCTGCACTGTCTGTCGGGTCGATCACATCTGCCATGCTCTGCGCCTAGCCCATTGCCTGCGGCTTGAAAATCCGATCAGGCCGATTTGGGCCGCCGGATCAAACCTTCCTGTGCACAAGTGGCCACCAAGCGCCCATCACGCGTGTAAATCGACCCGCGGTTAAAGCCCCGGCCGCGCCCGGCCCAAGGGCTGTCGCAATGGTAAAGCAGCCAATCATTCAAATTCACATCATCATGGATCCAAACTGCGTGATCGAGGCTGGCCGACATAAAGCCCGGCGTCACCCAGGTAACGCCGTGCGGCAGTGTGGACGTGCCCAGCAAATAGCTGTCACTCGCATAGGCCAAAATGGCGCGGTGCATGGCAGGGTCTGCCTCAATTGGGGCAGCCAAGCGGAACCAGATGCTTTGAACCGCCGGATCGCGCTTTTCGGTGCCAAGCCAATCACGCGGATCAACCGGGCGATATTCAATCGGGCGTGCTTGGGTAAAGCGTTCGCGCATCGGCTCTGGGATGTTATCGGCAAAACGCAGCCGCAGCTCAGTTTCATTGGCAAGGCCTTCGGGGCCCGGCACATCCGGCATCGCGTCTTGATGGGCATAGCTGTCTTCCAGCTTTTGGAAGGAACAGGCCATGTTCAAAATCGGTCGATCCTGTTGCAGCGCAATTACCCGGCGGGTGGAAAAGCTGCCGCCATCAAAATCGCGTTCCACGCGATACGTGATTTCAAAATCTTCGCTGCCCGCGCGCATGAAATAGGCATGGAGCGAATGCGCAATGCGCACGCCTTCCACTGTATCCTGCGCCGCCATCAAGGCTTGGGCAATGACCTGCCCGCCAAAGACACGGCCTACACCACCGGGCTTACGGCGGCCAAGATACCAGCCATCGCCCATGCGTTGAACAGAAAGCAGGGTTGTAAGATCGGAAACAAGCTGTTGTGCGTCAGTCATGCCCCAGCGTTTGCGGCGCAACTGCGCTAAATGCAATGGCTGACGTGCCGACGTTACGTCATTGCGGTGGTGCAGGCGGAATCGCGGCAATCGGCGCGCGGCGCGCTGTTATAATACGCACTACAGGCTCCAACATCTGGCCCTTTAATGCGCCCTCCCCCTTTGTCGTTGAGACGGGGCCTTCATGAATTTTGCGTACGACATCCATCCCCTCAACCACATAACCAAATACGGCATAGCCTTCTGGCTCTTCGGCTTTGGGTCGATTTGGGTCGGCATCCAGCCCCGATAATGGGCCGACGAGAATTGAAAAATCCCCCGTGGCCGTGCCCGGCGCCCAGCGTGCCATAGACAGGGCCCCTGTCGTGTGGCGAAGGCCCGTGATGTTGGTCGGCTCATGCGCAATAGGTTTTAGAATGCGCTTGGGGTCATTTTGCGTGCCGCCCTGAATTAGCCCTTGAACCTGCCCATTTTCATCAGCCCATAACTTCATGGATCGGTAAAATACGGTCCCGTCAAAGCGCTTCTGATCAACATAGCGCAAGAAATTGCCTGCCGTGATTGGCGCGTGTTCCCGGTCCACCTCAACAATGATTGGGCCTGCGGCTGTCGTCAGGATCACGCGCACGCGGGGGGCCGTATCAGCCGGCGGGGCCGGACGTGCAGCAACCGGTTGGCGCGCGGCCTTGCGCGGTGCGGCCGCCTGTGCCGGCAGAATGAGCGCAAACAAGGCTAAGAAGACCGCAATCTTCGCCGTCAGAAACAGCGAGAACACTGCAATTTTGCGAGTCGAGTCTGGGAGTCGGGCAAATAGATTAGTCATGCCACCATCATGCCGTGCCAGCGCTGCAGTGCAAGGCCTCCCAAAAGGCAGATGGCTTGACCCCAGCCCTGTGCGCGCCCAAAGCCCCCCACCATGTCCAGCCAATCCCAAATGCCGCCCAATGGCCTGCCCTTTGCCTTTGGTGCTTATCTCATCTGGGGGATGATGCCGCTGTACATCAAACCGCTGGCGGGCATTTCAGCTTTTGAGGTGCTGGCGCACCGCATTTTATGGTCCTTGCCAGTAGCCTTGGGCTTTGTCTGGCTGATGCGGCAGGTGGGCGAGTATCGCGCGGTTCTGACGCACCCCCGAAGCCTGCTGACCATGCTGGCCAGTTCCGTGCTGATTTCGATCAACTGGAGCGTCTATATGTGGGCGATCATGCACAATCAGGTGCTGTCCACGAGCCTTGGCTATTATCTCAATCCCCTCGTCAATGTGCTGCTCGGTCGTCTTGTCCTGAAGGAGCAGCTAAATCGCTGGCAGGCCGCAGCAGTTGTTGTGGCCGCCACAGGCGTCGGCATTTTGCTGTTTGAAGAGCCGGGGGCGATCTGGATTAGCATCACGCTGGCGTTGAGCTTTGGCACTTATGGCCTGGTGCGGAAAATGGCCCCTGTTTCGGCCGTTTCTGGGCTGGCAGTCGAAGTGACGCTGCTGGCCCCAATTGCGGCAGGCGCGCTGGCACTTGGCCTTGCGTCTGGCGATGGCTTTGGCAGTTCACCCCAGATTTCTCTGTTGCTCATGGGCAGCGGATTAATGACAGCCATTCCCCTGTTGCTCTTTGCAACAGCAGCGCGCCGGATGAGCTATACGGCCCTCGGCTTTGTGCAATATCTGGCGCCCACCATCGTCTTTTTCCTCAGCGTCTTTTTGTGGAAAGAGCCGCTCTACCCCGCAAAGCTGCTCTGCTTTGCGTGTATCTGGGCGGCCATTGCGATCTTTAGCGGGGATGCCATTCGCCGCGCACGGCAGCACAGCGCATAAGCCCCAAAAGAAAAAGGGGCCGCCGAAGCGACCCCTTTTCCTGTTTCGATACTCGACGTGCGATCAGTCGTCATCGCCCTTCAGAAAGGCGGGCATATGGTCGGCATTGCCGCCTTCTTCGCCACCTTCTGAACGCTCACGACGCGGGCCGCGATCGCGGTCACGACCGCCACCGCTGCGCTTGCGATCGCCATCGCGGCGTGGGCCACGATCACCGCGGTCGCCACGATCACCGCGCGGTTCACGCGGTTCGCGGGCCGGACGGGTATCTTCCAGCTCTTCGCCGGTTTCTTGGTCCACAACGCGCATCGACAGGCGGACCTTGCCGCGATTGTCGATTTCGAGAACCTTGACCTTCACGTCTTGGCCTTCGGACACAACGTCCGTCGGCTTTTCAACACGCTCATTCTTCATTTCAGAGACGTGGACGAGGCCGTCCTTGCCACCCATGAAGTTCACAAACGCACCGAAATCAACGATGTTGACGACCTTGCCGTTGTAGATCTTGCCCACTTCCGGCTCTTCGACAATGCCGAGGATCCAGTTCTTAGCGGCTTCGATCTGCGACAGATCTGACGACGAGATCTTGATGATCCCTTCATCATCAATGTCGACCTTGGCGCCCGTGGTGGCCACGATTTCGCGGATCACCTTGCCGCCTGTGCCAATGACGTCACGGATCTTCGACTTATCAATATTGATCGTCTCAATACGCGGAGCATGGGCCGAGAGTTCGGTGCGGGCTTCACCCAGCGCCTTGTTCATCTCACCCAAGATATGCGCACGGCCTTCCTTGGCTTGCGCCAGGGCCTTTTCAAAGATTTCCTTGGTGATGCCGGCAATTTTGATGTCCATCTGCATCGTGGTGATGCCTTCAGACGTGCCTGCCACCTTGAAATCCATGTCGCCGAGATGGTCTTCATCGCCCAAAATGTCTGACAGGATTGCAAAATCCTTGCCTTCCAAGATCAGGCCCATGGCAATGCCAGAGACTGGACGCTTAATGGGGACGCCAGCGTCCATCATCGCCAAGCTGCCACCGCAGACAGAGGCCATCGACGACGAGCCGTTCGACTCCGTGATGTCCGAGGTCAGACGGATCGTGTAGGGGAACTCATCCTTCGACGGCAGCACCGGGTGCAGCGCGCGCCAAGCGAGCTTACCATGGCCGACTTCACGACGGCCCGGCGCGCCAAAGCGGCCTACTTCACCGACCGAATAGGGCGGGAAGTTATAGTGCAGCATGAAATGCTCATAATGCAGACCATTTAGGCCATCGATCATCTGCTCAGCATCTTTGGTGCCCAAGGTGCAGGTGGCAATCGTCTGGGTTTCCCCACGCGTGAACAGGGCAGAGCCATGCGCGCGCGGCAAGAAGTGCGTTTCACCCACAATCGGACGGATCTGCGTGGTCGTGCGACCATCGATGCGCTTGCCTTCCTTCAGGATAGCACCGCGAACGATTTCCGCTTCCAGCTTCTTGGTCAGCTTAATGCCAGCCATGACCATCTGCGGGTCCAGACCCTCTTCGATGAACATAGCTTTGGCCTTGTCGCGCGCGGCGTTGAGCGCGTTCGACCGGGCCGACTTGTCGGTCAGCTTATAAGCAGCAGCGATATCGTTGCCGATGAGCTTCTTCAGCTTCGCCTTCAGATCGCCCAGATCATCTTGCGGAGCCATTTCCCAAGGATCCTTGGCGGCTTGTTCAGCCAGCTTCACAATCGCCTTGATAACATCGCGGCAGGCATCATGCGCGAACATGACAGCACCGAGCATGATTTCTTCCGAAAGCTCATTGGCTTCGGATTCCACCATCATCACAGCGTCATAGGTGGCAGCAACCACCAGATCGAGGTCGCCTTCGGCAACCTGCTGGTCCGTCGGGTTCAAGATATATTCGCCATTCACATAGCCAACGCGCGCAGCGCCAATTGGGCCCATGAAGGGAACGCCCGAAATGGTGAGCGCAGCCGAGGCCGCAACCATAGCGAGAATGTCCGGCTCATTTTCGCCGTCATAGGAAAGCACCTGCGCAATGCAGTTGATTTCGTTGTAGAACCCTTCTGGGAACAGCGGACGGACCGGACGGTCAATCAAACGGGAAACCAGAGTTTCCTTTTCGGTGGCGCCGCGTTCACGCTTGAAGAAGCCACCGGGAATACGGCCGGCAGCCGAATATTTTTCCTGATAATGGACGGTGAGCGGGAAAAAGTCCTGCCCGTCCTTTACCGATTTGGCGGCCGTGACAGCGCACAGCACAACCGTTTCGCCAAGGGTCGCCACCACGGCGCCGTCAGCCTGACGGGCAACCTTGCCCGTTTCGAGCGTCAGGGTTTGTCCGCCCCACTCGATGGATACAGTTTTCGTATTAAACATCAGATTTCCTTCGATCCCTTGCGCCCTATTGCGGCAAGGGGCCTCTCATGGTGGGCATCCGGCCCACCGACGGTTTGGGGCGCAATAACTGCCCCATCAGCACCCCGCCGAATTGCGGGACGAGCCAAAAAGCCTGTCCATAAACGCCAGACAGGATGAAAAAGGCCCGCCAAAGCGGGCCTTTTTTGTTACTTACGAAGGCCGAGCTTCGCGATAAGCGCCAGATAACGCGACTGATCAATCTTCTTCAGATAGGCCAGCAGCGAACGGCGGTTGTTGACCAGCATCAACAGACCACGACGCGAATGGTTATCCTTGGCGTGAGTCTTGAAGTGCTCGGTCAGATTGTTGATGCGTTCGGTCAGGATCGCGACCTGAACTTCCGGAGAGCCCGTATCGCCTTCAGCGCGAGCAAATTCCTTAACGAGAGCGGCCTTGCGCTCAACAGTAATCGACATGTTCTTTTTCCTTCGACATCGAGCTTATACGTTAAAGCCGCGTTCCACCGTGACGGTGCCATCCAGCACATCCACCAGAGCGACAGGCACATCGGCCAAAAGCGCAAGGTGAAGGCCGTCTGATGCGGCAAACCCAGAAAGCACACGCCCTTGACGGAGCGCTAAGGCCTGACTGGGGTCGAGAGCGAGCGCCGGGATGTCGACCAGCGCCGTTCTCAATGGCAGTACAAGGCTGCCAAGCGATTGCCCCTTAGCGGCCTCGTCCAGAATGTCCAGTGAAATCGCCTGATCCAGCCCGAAAGGCCCGGCTTTGACGCGCCGAAGCATTGTCACATGGCCAACTGTGCCCAAGGCCTGAGCAATATCGCGTGCGAGGCTGCGAATATAGGTGCCTTTGGAGACATGGGCCGTCAGGGTGATTTGATCGATAAGCCCCTCCCCATCTTGGGGCGATGGGGAGGATTGAACAGCCAAATCATAAATCACGACATCACGGGATTTAAGCTCCACCTGCACGCCCGCACGCGCCAGATCATAGGCCCGTTGCCCGTCCACCTTCAGCGCCGAATAGACAGGCGGAACCTGGGAAATTGGGCCTGTAAATTGTGCAAGAACGGCCTCAATCTGCGCCTGCGAGGGGCGGGTATCGCTTGTCGCAACCATCACCCCTTCTTGATCCAGAGTGTCCGTCTCCGTCCCGAATTGGATTGTGAAATCATAGATCTTGGACGCATCGAGCATCCGGCCAGCCAGCTTGGTTGCCTCACCAATCGCAATGGGCAGAACGCCGGTGGCCAGCGGATCCAGCGTGCCGCCATGGCCCACCTTAGCTTTGGGATAGCCGCCCACCCGCAGCGCGCGCTTTACGGCAGATACTGCGTTGGTTGAACCCAATCCCAATGGCTTATCAAGGATGATCCAGCCGTTCAGCGCGGCTGGTGCAGCGTCAGCCACGAACCTTTTCCATGAAATGCTTGCGGCACAAGGCGACATAGCGGTCATTGCCGCCCACTTCAGTCTGCGCGCCTTCTTTCACGGCATTGCCATCGACATCGACCCGCAAGTTCATCGTTGCCTTGCGGCCACACTCACAGATGGCCTTCAATTCAACAAGCGTATCGGCAATACCTAAGAGCGCAGCCGAACCGGGGAAGAGTTCCGCCTGAAAATCGGTCCGCAGGCCATAGGTCACAATGGGGATATTCGCTTCATCGGCGAGCCGCGCCAGCTGCAGCACCTGATCGCGCGACAAGAATTGCGCCTCATCCACCAGCACACAGGCCAGCGGGCGCCGCGCTTGCTCAGCAAAAACTTCGGCAAATAAATCAGTTTCGGGGCGGAAGCGATGTGCCTCCGCCTTCAGGCCAATACGGCTGGTAATCGCGCCGACTTCATACCGGTCATCCAGTTCGGCGGTCCACAGCATGGTCTCCATGCCGCGCTCTTGATAGTTAAATGCCGCCTGCAACAGCGTGGTCGATTTGCCGGCATTCATAGAGGCATAATAGAAATAGAGCTTCGCCATTAGTCGGCATCCGCCTCCAGATCGCGCGCCACTTTGGGGTCACGCAACAGCTGGTCTATATGTGTGCCTTCATCAAAGCTCTCATCCGCCAAGAATTTCAGCTTGGCGGCATATTTCTGCCGGACTTTGGAGGCGACTGTGCGTTGCAAAAAGGCGGTATTGGTCCGCAGCGCCTTCAGCACTGCCTCTTCATCCTTGCCCAGCAATGGCTTTACGAACACCGTTGCATGCCGCAGATCAGGTGACATCCGCACCTCGGTGATCGAGACAGGGTGGCTGGCAAGCACATCATCATGCACCTCGCCGCGCATCAGGATTTCTGACAGCACATGGCGCACCTGTTCCCCCACGCGCAGCACGCGAACAGAGCGGGTTTCTTCGTTCTGGCTGGTCATCAGGGCCTCCTGCCCCTTCCCATTTCAAGGAAGGGGTTGGGATCAGAGTGTCCGAACACGCTCTTCGACGTCAAAGACTTCCAGCATATCGCCTGGCTTGATGTCGTTCGTGCCTTCCAGCACCACACCGCATTCCAGACCTGCGCGGACTTCGGCCACATCGTCCTTGAAGCGACGCAGTGACGCAATGACAGTCTTGCTGACGATAACATCGTCGCGCGTGACGCGGGCGTGAATGCCCTTCTTGATATAGCCATCGGTGACCAGCAGACCGGCCGCCTTGTCCTTTTTGCCTGCGGGGAAGATTTCCTTGATTTCGGCACGGCCAACAACCGTTTCGAAATATTCCGGACCAAGTTCCCCAGCCATGCCAGCGCGAATATCGTCCAGCAGGTCATAAATGACGTCATAATATTTCAGTGCCACGCCGTTGCGCTCGGCAATTTCACGCGCCTTGGCATTGGGACGCACGTTAAAGCCAATGATGGGCGCGCCCGAGGCCTTCGCCAGCGTCACATCACTTTCCGTAATGCCGCCAACGCCTGAATGGAGGATGCGAACCTTAATGTCCTCATTCCCCACCTTCGCCAGCGAGGAGACAATGGCTTCAACAGAACCCTGCACATCACCCTTGACGACCAGCGGATATTCCTTGGCCTGCTTTTCCTTCAATGCCGAGAACATCGATTCCAGCGATGCCGGACCAGAGCCCGTGCGCTTGCGGGTGGCGACTTCCGAACGATAGGCGGCCACTTCACGCGCGCGCGCTTCGCTTTCGACCACAGTCAGCGTATCGCCAGCCGAGGGCACACCGCCTAGGCCCAGCACTTCCACTGGAGTGGACGGACCAGCTTCCTTAATTTGCATGCCCTTGTCATTCACCATGGCACGCACACGGCCACTTTCCGCGCCCACAACGAAGATGTCGCCCGCGCGCAATGTACCGCGCTGGACGAGGATCGTGGCCACTGGGCCCTTGCCCTTATCCAGTTTGGCTTCAATCACCTTGCCTTCAGCTGCGCGATTGGGATTGGCCTTGAGTTCAGAAATTTCAGCTTGCAGCTGAATCTTTTCGATCAGTTCATCCAAACCCTGCTTGGTCTTGGACGAGACTTCAACGTCCTGAACGTCACCCGACATGGCTTCGACAATGACGTCATATTGCAGCAGCTGTTCGCGCACTTTTTGCGGCTGCGCCTCATGCTTATCGCATTTGGTAATCGCTACAATCATGGGAACGCCAGCGGCCTTCACATGGTTGATGGCTTCCACTGTTTGCGGCTTGGGGCCATCATCAGCAGCGACCACAATCACCACAATATCCGTCACATTGGCGCCACGTGCGCGCATTTCGGTAAAGGCTTCGTGGCCCGGCGTATCGAGGAAGGTAATCTTCGACTTATCCTTCATCGTCAGCTGATAGGCACCGATATGCTGAGTAATCCCCCCAGCTTCACCGCCCACAACATCCGTGCCGCGTAGCGCATCCAACAGCGAGGTCTTGCCGTGATCGACATGGCCCATGATTGCGACAACTGGCGGACGCGCCTTCAGCGTTTCGGGCGCATCGACATCTTCTTCGTGCGCAATATCCACATCGGCGTCAGACACGCGCTGGATGTTATGCCCAAATTCGGTGACGAGCAGTTCAGCTGTATCTTGGTCAATTGTCTGCGTCAGTGTGACGGGCATGCCCATTTTGAACAGGGCCTTCACCAGATCAGCACCGCGCTCTGCCATACGAATGGCCAGTTCTTGCACGGTGATGGATTCCGGAACTTGAACATCACGCACTTGCTTAACAGCAGGACCGCCGGACTGATGGGCCCGCTTGTCCTTTTCCCGCGCACGGCGCAGGGCCGCGAGTGAGCGGGCGCGGACGCCATCTTCATCGCCTAGGGCGCGCGTAACGGTCAGCTTGCCATGCTGGCGACGATCATCAACGCCGCGGCTCCGGCTGGGGCGATCTGGCTCACGTCGAGGTGCAGGGGCACCGCCACCCGTGTGACGGCGTGGACCACGATCTTCTTCATCATCCACAGCAATTGGGGCTGCCACAACGGGGGCAGAAGCCGCACGTTCAGCCTCAAGCGCGGCCTGACGTGCTTCTTCTTCCGCCTGCAAGCGGGCAGCTTCAGCCGCCTCTTCTTCAGCACGACGATTATCTTCGGCGCGGCGGCGTTCTTCCTCGCTATTGGCTTTGCGCGCCTGTTCTTCGCGGCGACGCGCTTCTTCCAGCGCGGCAAGGCGTGCTTCTTCTGCCTCGCGGAGCAACTTGGCCTGCAATTCCTGGCGCGACAATTGGGGCTCTGGCGCACGCGGCGGGGCCGGCGGCGGCGGGGCCTTAGCGACGGGCTCAGGCGCTACAGGCACAGCTTCTGGCTGCGGAGCGGGCGCGGGCGCCGGGGCCTCTGCCGCCTGCTGAACTTCGCCTTCGCCTGGTTTACCCAGAACGCGGCGACGCTTCACTTCCACCACAACGGTGTTCGACCGCCCATGGCTGAAGCTTTGCTTGACCTGGCCGGTTTCCACCGTCCGCTTGATTCCAAGCGGTGCGCGCATGCCCAGCTTCGGTTTGTCGTTTGAGTCGCTCATTCGCTTAATCCAGGTCCTTCAGTGTCAATATGCGCCGCGCTCCCGTGGACCCAGGGCGCAACTTGCGCAAGGCCATCGAGTGTTTGGCGTCCTATAAAATGGTGCCAGCGGTCTACGGTTTGCCCAACACGACCGGCGGCTTGCCGATCGGTCACAGCAATGTGGACGACGTTTTCGCGGCCCAAGGCTTGGCTTAGTATAGCGCGTCCAGCGCAAATAACCAACCCCGCAAGGCCGCTGCCTTCTGCATCCCGGCCCACGCGCCACGCTTGATCGAGCTTGCGGTTGCCATCGGCGCCCGCATCATCCGCGTGCAGCAACAGCCAGACTTTGCCCGCCCGGGCCGCCTCTTCAATCCGGTCTGATCCTGTCAGCAATGTGCCTGCGCGCGCTTCCAGCCCCATGCGGTCCAGCGCCGTGCGCGCCAGTGCCTGTTCCACACGTGCGGGTAAATCCTCAGGAATATCCAGCTTTGCTGTCTTAAAGGCGCGGGCCAGCCCGGCTTTCAACTGCCCCTTTTCTTGGGCTGTCTCCAGCGTTGGGCGGTCCACGCCAATCCACGCACCGCGTCCAGGCGCACGACCGCGCACGTCCGGAGCCACTTGGCCATCCGGACCCAAAGCAAGACGAATGAGGCCCGATTTCGGACCCCGTTCGCCGGTAATTATGCAGCGACGTTCTGGTTCATGCTGAGGGTCCCGCATCGGCGGTC
>JBEEOY010000042.1:0-23931 GCA_041191345.1 Pseudomonadota bacterium | reverse complement strand
CCGCCCGAGGCCGCGCGCTTTGCCGAAAAGATCGACACTGCTGCGCAAAAAGGCTGGCCCTATCTTGTTGCCTGTCATGGCGAGACAATTGTCGGCTATGCCTATGTCACGCAGTTTCGCGATCGTCCGGCTTATCGTTTTGCGTGTGAGAACAGTATTTATGTGGAGGCCGCCCATCATGGCAGCGGCGTGGGCCGAGCCCTATTAGCGGCACTGATTGACGCTGCCACGCAGGCAGGTTTTCGCCAGATGATTGCCGTGATTTCGGGCATTGGCCCGGCCTCCCCCGCGCTGCACACCGCCTTGGGCTTTACCGAGGCAGGTCGGATGCGTGCCGTCGGCTGGAAGTGCGGCCGCTGGCTTGATACGCTCTATATGCAACGCGCTCTGGGGCGGGGCGATGCCACACCGCCCAGCCTGGATGTAGTTTAGCTCAGAGCAATATCCGGGGCGTCTTCGGCCTTCATGCCGACAACATGATAGCCGCAATCAACATGATGCGTTTCGCCCGTCACGCCGCCGGACAGGTCGGACAGCAGATAGAGCCCTGCGCCGCCGACATCTTCAATGGTTGTGTTGCGCTTCAGCGGCGAATTCAGTTCATTCCACTTCATAATGTAGCGGAAGTCGCCAATGCCTGAAGCGGCGAGCGTTTTGATGGGGCCAGCAGAGATGGCATTCACGCGGATATTATCGCGGCCCAAATCCACCGCGAGATATTTGACCGAGGTTTCGAGTGCAGACTTGGCCACACCCATGACGTTGTAATGCGGCACAACTTTTTCCGCGCCATAATAGCTGAGCGTCAGCAGCGATCCGCCATTGGGCATCATCGCGGCGGCGCGCTTGGCAACGGCGGTAAAGCTGAACACGCTGATGTTCATGGTCATCAAGAAATTATCAAGGCTGGTGTCGCAATAGCGGCCACGCAGTTCATTTTTGTCGGAAAAGCCAATGGCGTGGACAACAAAGTCAATTGTGGGCCAGCGCGCGGCGAGTTGTGCAAAGGCGGAATCCAAAGCTGCGGGGTCCGAGACATCGCAATCAATCAGAAAATCGCTGCCCAAGTCTTCTGCCAGCGGACGCACGCGCTTTTCCAGCGCTTCCCCTTGATAGGAAAAGGCGAGTTCTGCGCCTTCTGCCCGCAATTTTTGGGCAATGCCCCACGCCAGGCTGCGATCATTTGCCAGCCCCATAATCAGGCCGCGCTTGCCCGCCATATATCCTGCCATCACTTATCCCCTTCGTCGGTAATCGGCCTCTCCCGCCGCGGTTCTATAGCTTCCGGATTGGCCAGTGCCGCGTTCAGATGCGCCCCCATAACAAGCCCGAATCCCACGATCCAGAAAAACAACAACGCAATGATAACACCCGCCAAACTTCCATAGGTGAGCGCATAGCCACCAAAGAGCGAAATCGCAGGTGGAAGCAGCGCCAATGCCCCCGTCCACCAGAGCGTTGTGGCAAGCGCACCCGGCCATTTGGGGTGCTGGGCGGAGCGATAGGCAGACGGCGCCAATGTCCAAAATATGGCAAATAGTCCGCAAAATACGGCGACAGAGGTAGAGATCCACCCCAGCTCAACTGACAGAAGCTGCTGCGTTGCGGGCAGATAGCGAAACACAATTTCTTCCATGGCGGTCACCGCCAATTGGGCCACCAAGCCAGCTAAGATCAGCACCACGGCGCCAAAGGCGAGCAAGATGCCAGTGAGCCGAGACTGCCAAAAAGGCCGCTCATAGCGCGTGCCATAGGCCCGGCGCAGAATATCACGCAGCGTTTCGATAAAGCCGCTGACAGTCCACAAACCAACCAAAGCGCCAAACCAAAGCAGCGGCCCCGTGCGCGCCAACAGCACTTCACGCGCTGCCCCTTCAATCACTGTCGCAACAGCAGGCGGCAATGTGCCCAGCATGGATTGGACCGCGGCCAGATTTTCCTCTGGCCGGCCAATCATCTGCGTGACAGCTGCCATCAATATGAAAAAGGGAAAGACTGTGAGCAGCGCCAAATAGGCAAGGTTGCCTGCATGGACAAAGCCATCACTATAAACCCCCACAGCCACCCGGCGCACGATTTCAAACAAGGGTGATCCTGACCCAAACAGGCCCTGCACGCCTTTGCCTTTGGGATGCGCGCCTGGTTTGCGGCGGCGCGCCTCAGGTGTTTCCGGTGAGTGCGGCCCCATCAGGATCACACACCCAATTTCGTGCGGGGGTTCCTCTCATCCTGCCAGCTTTCGACAAAGGCACTCAGGGCCGAATCATCGGCAGGCAGATCGACCATCAGAGTGACGAGCTGGTCCCCCCGGCTACCAGATTTGCCAGTAAAGCCGCGTCCTTTCAGACGCAGTGTTTTGCCCGATGTCGCGCCTTTGGGAATGTTGAGCATCACTGGGCCGTCAACAGTGGGCACCTTCACTGGGCCACCGCGCACTGCCTCAATCAGCGTAACAGGCAGATCAAGCCGAACATGATCGCCATCGCGCGTGAAAAAGGGATGGGCGGCAATGTCGAGCGTTATGATGGCATCCCCCGCACCGCCCGGCCCGGGATGGCCCTTACCCGCCAGCTTCATTTGTGTGCCGGAGTCCAGCCCGGCTGGCAGCTTCAACTCAATGGTCTTGCCATCAGGCAGGGTGATCCGTTGCGGCTTTAAAGTCGCTGCATCTTCAAAGGGCACATTAAGGCGAAAGGCCGCATTGGCGCCTTTTTGCGGCGGGGCTTGGCGACCAAAGGGGCCACCGCCTCGGCCACGCCCACCGAACAGCCCGTCAAAAATATCGCCGAAATCCATGCCATCGGCATTAAATTCAAACCCACCCGGGCCTTGGCGAAAACCGCCATTGCCGCCACGCCCCCCAAAGGGGTTGCCGCCAGCAAAGGGATTGCGCGGCTGGCCGTTCTCATCAATTTCGCCGCGATCAAATTGCGCGCGCTTGTCCTTGTCAGACAAAAGATCATAGGCCGCAGTCACGTGTGCAAAACGCTCAGCCGCCTTTGGGTTGTCACGATTGGTATCGGGGTGCAGCTCTTTGGCAAGCTTGCGATAGGCCTTTTTAATCTCAGCCTCGCTTGCGCCTTTTGCTACGCCCAATGTGGAATAGGGGTCTGCCATATCCCTTAGCTAGGATGAAGCAGGCGCTGGGACAATGGTATCCCCACTTGCTTAGGCGCCGTTCTTAATCTTCTCATGATGACGAATGACTTCTTCAATAATGAAGCGGAGGAATTTTTCTGAAAATTCGGGGTCCAATTTGGCATCCGTTGCCAATCGACGCAGCCGTTCAATCTGGCGCTGCTCGCGCCCCGAATCAGCAGCCGGCAGACCCGATTTGGCCTTATGTTCGCCCACCATCTTGGTGATTTTAAAGCGTTCTGCGAGCATATAAATGACTGCAGCATCAATATTATCGATGCTGTCGCGGTAATGTTGAAGGGTTTCGTCCGTCATCCTTGCCTCAGTTTTATGAAAAGCATTATCTTGCACCCCTGTTCCCCTTGCCTTTGCGGACGAGGGCGGCCAATGCGCCCTTTATGACCGCAACCATACACAGGTTATCGAAATCCGCAGCCCCCTCGCTCGATCCGATGATCGCGCTTGTGGCCTCGGGGATGAATCAGGTCAACGCTGTGATTCTCGATCGCATGCAATCGCAGATCCCGCTTATTCCAGAATTGTCCGGTCATTTGATTGCCAGCGGCGGCAAGCGGATGCGGCCGATGTTGACGCTCGCGACGTCTGCGCTGCTCGATTATCCGGGCAGCCGGCAGTATAAGCTCGCGGCGTCTGTGGAATTTATTCACACGGCAACACTGCTGCACGATGATGTGGTCGATCATTCTGACCTGCGCCGCGGCCGCAAAACGGCCAATGTCATTTGGGGCAATTCTGCCAGCGTTCTGGTCGGTGATTTCCTGTTCAGCCGCGCTTTTGAGCTGATGGTCGAAGATGGCAGCCTGAAAGTCTTGAAAATTCTGTCGAGCGCCAGCGCCGTGATTTCCGAAGGGGAAGTTAATCAGCTGACGGCCCAGCGGCAGGTGGCGACGCACGAAGACCAATATCTCGATATTATTGGTGCCAAAACCGCGGCGTTGTTCGCTGCCGCCTGCCGCATCTCGGCTGTGATTGCCGAGCGGGATGAGAGCGTGGAACTCGCGCTCGATGCCTATGGCCGCAATTTGGGCATTGCCTTCCAGCTGGTGGATGACGCGATTGATTATGCATCGGACGCTGAAACCATGGGCAAGGGCGTGGGCGATGATTTCCGCGATGGGAAAATGACATTGCCTGTCATTCTCGCCATGGCGCGCGGATCAGCCGAAGATCAGGCCTTTTGGCGCGATGCCATGGAAGGTCGTCGTGTGTCGGATGAGGATCTGGCCCATGCCCAGCATTTGCTGCGCCAAACAGGGGCACTCGCGGACACATTTGAAAAGGCCCGGCTCTATGGCCAGCGGGCCATTGACGCCTTGGGCATCTTCCCGCCGTCCAAAGCAAAGGCCGCGCTTGTCGAAGCAGTCGAATTTGCGATCGCGCGCGCCTATTAAGGCCCTGTGACGCTTCCGATCCACGCCGTTCTGCCTGATCTGCTTGCCGCATTGCACGGCAGCCCCAATGCTGTGCTTGTGGCGCCGCCGGGTGCGGGCAAGACAACAGCGGTGGCCCCCGCGCTGCTCGATCAGCCTTGGTGCGATGGGCGGATCCTCTTGCTCTCCCCCCGGCGTCTGGCCGCCCGTGCTGCGGCAGAGCGCATCGCGGAACTGCTGGATAGTCCCGTGGGCGATCTTGTTGGCTACGCCACCCGAATGGATAGCCGCCAATCGGCCAAGACACGCATCTTGGTGGTGACCGAAGGAATTTTCCGCAACCAGATTCAGGCTGATCCCGAACTTGCGGGCATTTCGGCCGTGCTGTTTGATGAAGTGCATGAGCGCAGTCTGGACAGCGATTTTGGGCTGGCCTTGGCGCTGGACGCGCAAGCGGGCTTGCGACCCGATTTGCGGCTGGTCGCCATGTCCGCCACGCTTGATGGCGCGCGCTTTGCCGCGATGCTCAATGGCCCCGTAATTGAAAGCGCGGGCAAGATGTTCCCCCTCACTCTGCGCCATATTGGCCGCCGAGCTGAGGCGCGGATTGAAGATGAGATGGCGGCTGCCATCCGCCGCGCCCTGGCGGAAGAGCCGGGCGATGTGCTGGCCTTCTTGCCCGGTGTCGGCGAAATTGAACGCACGCGCGAACGTTTGGCAGGCGTGGAGGCAGAAATATTTGCGCTGCATGGCAGTTTGGATCCTAAAGACCAGCGCGCGGCGCTGCGCCCGGCGGCCCGCCGCAAAATCATTCTCGCCACATCCATTGCCGAAACCAGCCTGACGATTGATGGCGTGCGGATTGTGGTTGATTCTGGCCTTGCCCGGCGTGCGCGTTATGACCGCGCGGCAGGGCTGGCTCGATTGGTCACAGAGCGCGTGAGCCAAGCGGCAGCCACCCAGCGGGCGGGCCGCGCCGCGCGCCAGCAGCCGGGTATTGCCTATCGGCTGTGGGAAGAAGGCGCGACAAGCGGGCTGATGCCCTTTGATCCGCCAGAGATTTTGGAAGCTGATCTTTCCCCGCTGCTGCTTGATTGCCTCATCTGGGGCGTACGCGACCCGCACAGTCTCAACTGGCTAGATGCGCCTCCTGCTGCGGCCCTTGCCGAAGCCTGGGCGCGGTTGCGCGATTGGGGGGCCGTGGATGCCGAAGACAGACCCACACCACATGGCCGTGCCATGGCGCGCCTGCCCCTTCCCCCACGCCTTGCGCATATGCTGCTCACGGCGACCGCAGCAGGCGCTGCAGACTTGGCCGCACAGGCGGCCGTGTTGCTGTCAGAACGCGGGCTGGGTGGCAATGACACAGATTTGGATCAGCGTTTGACGCGCTGGCAGCGCGAGAGCGGACAGCGGGCAGAAGCGGCGCGTGGTTTGGCCCGGCGCTGGGCGAAACAGGCGCAGACGCTGGTGACAGCTAAGGGCGATCGAGCCGATCTCTCGCTAGATATCATCATTGCGCTGGGCTTTCCTGATCGTGTCGCCAAGCGCCGCGACGCCAAGGGGGAGAATTGGATTAGCACCGGCGGGCGCGGCTTCCGGCTGGACCCGACATCCCCCTTGGCACGGGCGGATTGGTTGGCCGTCGCCGATATTCAGGGCGCCGCATCGGGCGCGCGGATTTTATCTGCCGTGCCCACTGATCAGGCGCGGATTGAGGCGCTGTTTGCAGACCAGATAAAACAGGGTGCGCGGCTGGATTTTGACCCCGCAACAGGGGGTGTGCGGGCCGAAAGCGGGCGGCATCTGGGAGCAATCACTTTATCCAAGGGGCAAGACAGCAAGGTCAGCAGCGAAGAGATTGCGGCGGCCTTGGTCGAAGGCGTGCGCACCCATGGGCTTGAGGTTCTCCCTTGGCCCGAGGCGGCCCTGCGACTGCGCACCCGCGCCCGCTGGGCCGGGCTGGATACGCTGGAGGATGCCGCCCTTCTTGATCAGCTCGATATGTGGTTGGCGCCCCTTGTGGCAGGCAAAAGGCGCTTGGGCGATATCGACGATGGCGCGCTGGTGCAGGCACTTAAGAACCTGCTGGGCTGGGATGCGCAACAATCGCTCGATCGGCTGGCCCCAGCCAGCTTTACCTCGCCCGCTGGGACCACTCACGCCATTGATTATGGGGCCGAGGCCGGGCCAACAGTGGAGCTGCGCGTACAGGCGTTATTCGGCTTGGCAGATCACCCCGTCATTGGGCCAGACCGCACCCCGCTGGTTCTCTCGCTCACCTCGCCCGCTGGCCGGCCCATTCAAACCACGCGCGACTTGCCCGGCTTTTGGGCGGGCAGCTGGCGTGATGTGGCGAAAGAGATGCGGGGCGCTTATCCCAAACATAATTGGCCCGATGACCCTGCCTCTGCCACGGCCAGCCTAAAGACCAAGAAGGCCCAAGCGCGGGGCTGACCAACCGCAGGCGATGATTTCCGCTTGATTGCCGCGCGCTCTTGGACGAAAGGGCGGCCATGACTCAGGCACGCATCCTTCAAAAAGCAAAAAACGCCATGCAATCGGGCCGCTATGGCACGGGCAGCTGGGTTTTGGAATTTGAACGCCAAGATGCACAGCGGGCAGACCCCCTGATGGGCTGGGCCGGATCACGCGACACACAGACTCAAGTCACACTCAGCTTCCCAACGCTGGACGCGGCCAAGGCCTATGCCGAAAAGCACGGCCTGACCTATCATGTCGTGCCCGCGGCTCCCCGTGTGCTGAAGCTGCAATCTTACGCGGATAATTTCCGCTAAGCCTTAGGCCCAAAGCTGGGCGCCAAGCAGCGCCACCAGCTTTGCATCCATGGCACAGCCTTCGGCCCGTTTGGTGGCCATGAAAGCAGCCACCTCGGCCAAGGGCACGCGGTGGACGACGATGTTTTCATCCCCCACGCCGCCGCCCGTGCCAACCTTCTCAAGCCCTTGTGCGCGCACGAGGAAAAAGCTTTCGCTCACCATGCCGGGCGATGAATAAAATTCCCCCAGCATCGTTACGCGTGCGGGGCGATAGCCCGTTTCTTCTTCCAGTTCGCGCCCAGCGGCGGCTTCCACTGCCTCGCCCGCAGTTTCATCCCCGACCAGCCCGGCGGGCAGTTCAAGGCAGGTCGTGCCTAATGGCACGCGAAATTGCTCAACCAGCAAGACATGCCCATCTTCTACCGCCAAAATAACTGCAGCCTTAATGCCGCGCGCGCGCGACACATATTCCCATTTGCCGCGTGTTTTGGCCGTAATGAACTGGCCCTGCCAGACAATCGCTTCGGCAGTCTCGTTGTCAGTCATCAACGTCCCTTATAGTTCGATCAGCCGGTCGGGCAGCTCATTCACATCATCTGCTGCACGGGGCAAATGCTGGTGCAGCACGGCCCCAATATCCCCAATGGCCGCAATCAGCCCATCGGCCAGATGGCCCTTGCGCACCTCTGCCAACAAGTCAGCCATGGCAACACCCCAAACATCATCTTCCACACGGCCATGAATGGCTGCATCCGCGATAATTTCGGCACGCCGTTCCGCCAGCGAAAGGTAGAGGAGAATGCCTGTCCGGCCTGTCGTCCGCCGGTCCGTCCCCAAGTGGAAAGCCTGCACCGCCCGTGCCCGCACCCGGCGCATCCGTATCGTTTTTGGGACCAGCGCAATCCGCAAGGGCTGCCACAGCAGCAGCAACCACGTGCCCGCAAATTTCAGCGTGGCAATGGTCAACGCCAATTCCAAAACGGCACGTGGCGTCCAATCAATTGCCCAGCGGCCCAGTACAGCATCTACCAGGCCCAAATAGAAATCGGGAAATACAGCAATAAAGCCCAGCGCAAACAGAGCGATGGCAATTGACCACCACAGCGCAATATCCGCATAGCTATCTGATTGGCGGGCCAGAATAGGCACAATCTCGCCGCTGGTGCCGCTTTCCGCTGCATGGACAGCCGCTTTGATGCGCGCCTGATCTTGCTCTGAAAGGCGTGTGACGTCCGCCATTACCATCCCCCCGAAGCGCCGCCGCCGCCAAAGCTGCCGCCGCCGCCTGAAAATCCGCCAAAGCCCCCGCCAGAGCCACCGCCCCAGCCGCCGCGACTGCTGCCCCAATCGCCCGGACCCCAAATAACAATTGGCCCGCGGCCATAGCGCCTGCCGCGCCGCCCGCTGAACATGGCGGGCAAAACAAGGAAAATCAGAATGAACAGCCAAAAGAGGAGCGCGAAGGGAATGCCCCCGCGCTGCGGCTCAGCCTGGTCCTTCTCGGCTGCCTGCATCCGTGCCGCTGCTTCTTCTGGCGGCAATTGCAATTGCTGGATGACCGCATCGGCACCCGCATTAATCCCGCCGGGATAATCCCCGGCCTTAAAGCGCGGGACAATGGCCGTATTGATGATGACACTGGAATAGGCATCGGTCAGCACCGGCTCTAGCCCATAGCCCACTTCAATCCGCACCTTGCGATCTTTAGGCGCGACAATCAGCACCACACCGTCATTGCGGTCCTTGTTCCCCACACCCCAAGTGCGGCCCAGTTTATAACCATAGTCCTCAATGGGATAGCCCTGCAGATCAGCAATGGTAGCAACAACAAATTGCCGCCCCGTTTGCTTTTCAAAACCAGCGAGCTTGGCATCCAATGCCTGTTCAGCCTTGGGGTCGAGCAGATTGGCGGCGTCAACAACGCGCGTGCCATTGGCCGCCGGAAAAGTCTGCGCTGCAACAGGCGCGCCTAGGGCCAGCAGCACGCCTGTTATAACGGCAAGAAGCGCACGCATCAGCCGGCCTTTCTTCAGGGTGGCCCAGATCAGAATTTCACTTGCGGGGCTTGATCCGCATTGGGGGAAACCGCCTGATAAGGCTGCATGGGTTGCGCCCCATAAATCAGCTTAGCACCCACGACCGAGGGGAAGGTCCGGATCGTGGTGTTATAGGCCTGAACCGCCTCATTATAATCCTTGATGGAAATGTTGATGCGGTTTTCCGTCCCTTCCAATTGCGATTGGAGCGCCAAGAAATTCTGGTCTGATTTCAGTTGAGGATAGGCTTCGACTGAAACAAGCAAGCGCCCAAGATTGGCCGTCAGCTGGCCTTGCGCCTGCTGGAAGCGCTGCACCTTGGCCGGATCCGTCAAATCGTCGGCATTGAGCTTAACGGACGTTGCCTGTGCGCGGGCCTGCGTCACTTGCACGAGCACGGCTTGTTCTTGCTTGGCAAAGCCCTTCACGGTCTCAACCAAATTCGGGATCAGATCAGCCCGGCGCTGATAATCCGCCTGCACATTCGCCCATTTGGCCTTCGCATTTTCTTCCGCCGTGGGCACACTGTTGATGCCACAGCCCGACAGCGCAACCAGCGCAGGCACAAGAGCCAGGCTCAAACGGGAAAAAGCACGGGTCATGATCGGCAAACCTTTCAAGCGAACAGATGGGTGAGAAGATAAGCACGCCACCCTGCCTGCGCAATGACCCATGGATAAACGCTTAGGCTGTATCGCTTAACCGTCGCGCGCGGCGCGGAACTGGGCCAAGCCCTGTGCCAGATCTGCTATCAGATCGTCTGGATTTTCCAGCCCAATGCTTAAGCGAATGGCCGGGCCTTGTGCCTGCCATTGCGTCGCGGACCGATATTTTTCTGGATCAATGGGCAGTGCCAAACTCTCATATCCGCCCCAGCTATAGCCAATGCCAAAGAGCGCAAGGCTATCCACCATTGCTGCGCGGGCAGCCTTATTGCCACCGTTTAAGATGATCGAAAACAGCCCGCTGGCCCCGGTAAAGTCGCGCTGCCACAGGGCATGGCCGGGGTGGCTGGGCAGCGCCGGGTGCAGCACCAGCGCCACCTCTGGCTGAGCTTCCAGCCAGTGCGCAATCTGCAGCGCGCTCGCCTGATGTTGCGCCATCCGCAATGACAGCGTGCGCAAGCCACGCAGCATCAGATAACAATCATCTGCGCTCACAAATTGGCCATGGAGTTGCGCCATGCGCCGCAGCGCAGGCCAGCTCTGCGCAGCGGCAGTCACCGCCCCCATCATCACATCGCTATGGCCACCCAGATATTTGGTGGCCGCCGTCATCACTAAGTCCACGCCTTTATCCAGCGCGGTGAAATAGAGTGGCGAGGCCCATGTATTGTCCATCACCGTTTTCGCGCCATGGGCTTTTGCAACGGCGACAATCGCGGGCACATCTTGCACCTCAAACGTCAGGCTGCCGGGCGATTCCAGAAAAATGGCGCGCGTATTGGGGCGCATTACAGAGGCAATTTCTGCGCCCAAAGTCGGGTCATAATAGCTGGTTTCAACGCCCCAATCTTTCAGAAACCCCTCGCAGAAATTGCGCGTGGGATCATAAGCGGAATCCACCATCAGCAAATGATCGCCGGGCTTCAGGATGGACAGCAACGCCCCCGCAATGGCCGCAACACCAGACGGATAGAGCATCGTGCCCGCAGCACCCAGCTCCATCTCCGTAATGGCCTCAGCCAGTGCCCATTGCGTTGGTGTGCCGCGCCGACCGTAAAACAAATCTCCATCGCGATTGGTGGTCCAGCCGCGCTCCAGATGTGCCACATCGTCATATAAAATCGTCGATGCCCGCCAGACAGGCGGATTAACAATCCCACCCTTGCTGGGGCCAAGCCCCGTCCACTCCGCACGGCGGCCCGCATGAGTGAGCCGGGTTTCTTGTTTCGTCTTTGGTGTCTTGGCCATGCTCTGCGTCTAGCGGAGACGAGCCTGTCTGTCGAATATCAGCGTGCGGGGCCCAGTGCCTTGGGCGTGTCCGGATCACTGCCCCAATCCGACCAGCTGCCATCATAGAGCGCGACATCTTCCTTGCCCAAAAGATGCGCACCAAAGACAAGGCTGGCTGCTGTCAGGCCTGATCCACAGCTGGCGACCAGCGGGCGCGCCAGATCAATCCCTGCACTTTCAAAGGCCGCTTTCAGCGCATCGCCCTGCTTCCACGTGCCATCGGGATTGAACATCTGGCCAAAGGGCAGATTAAAGCTGCCGGGAATATGCCCGCTGGCCACTTGGGGGCGCGGATCACTCTCTTCGCCCGTAAAGCGCGCCGCACCGCGGGCATCCAGAATCTGTTCGGCCTTGCTGTCCAAATTAGCGAGAATTTGGGCCTTATCACGCACGACCTTGGCATTTTTCCAGACCGTAAAATGCCGGTGGCGAATGTGTGGCTTGCCGCTTTCAACAGGGCGGCCTTCGGCCTGCCATTTGGCAAAGCCTCCATCCAAAATGGCAACACCATGCGCGCCAAAGACTTGGGAGAGCATCCACCAAGCACGCGCCGCGCTTTTATAAGGGCTGTTGTCATACAGGACGATGCGGCTGCCATCGCCAAGGCCTAAGGATTGCATCCGGCTGGCGAATTTTTCGGGGCTGGGGAGCATCATCGGCAGGCTGGCACTGGGATCCACAATCTCGCCCAGATCCATAAAGACGGCGCCGGGGATATGTGCCGCCTCATATTCAGCAGCTGGAGTGCGCTGATCGCCGGCCAGAACATAAGTGGCATCCACCACGCGCAGATCAGACGCGCCCAGTTCGGCGGCCAACCAATCCGTACTGACAAGCGAGTCCATGGGCATTCTCCTTAGGCGTTAAACGCACAGGCTATACCGCTGGGTCCCGCGCGTCGAGCCTTGCCAGATGGGCAGCGGCGGTCGCCTTTAAGGCCCGACGTTGATCCTCAGCCATTTTGTCCCACGTGCGATAGGCCATACCAATACGCGGATTATTGGCCAGCTTGTCGCGATTGCGATCCATAAAATCCCAATAGAGCGCATTCATAGGGCAGGCCTTGGGGCCCGTTTTGACGCGCACATCATACGCGCAGCCCCGGCAATAATCAGACATGCGATCAATATAAGCGCCCGAGGCGGCATAGGGTTTGGAAGCCATGATCCCGCCATCGCCAAATTGGCTCATGCCCAGCGTATTGGGCAGCTCCACCCATTCAAACGCATCGACATAAATAGCGAGATACCAAAGATGCACTTCATGCGGATCAATGCCCGCCAGCATGGCATAATTGCCTGTGACCATCAGCCGCTGGATATGGTGTGCATAGCCCAAGTCCAGCGTCTGGCCGATTGCATCGGCAAGGCAGGCCATCTGGGTTTTGCCGCTCCAGTAAAAGTCGGGCAACGCGCGTTTGGCCTCCAGAAAATTCCGCTTCGCATAATCAGGCCCGGCCCAATCATAGAGACCGCGCACATAATCACGCCACCCAATGATCTGGCGGATAAAGCCCTCGGCAGCGTTTAAAGGCGCACGGCCTGCTGTCCATTCCGCTTCCACTGCACGGCATAAATCAAGCGGATTGAGCAGGCCAATATTGAGATAGGGCGAAAGGAAGCTGTGCCAGAGCAACGGCTGGCCAGAGACCATGGCGTCTTGATAATCCCCAAAGCTGGGCAGCGCCTCTTTCAAAAAACGCGTCGCCTCTGCCTCGGCTCCTTCCGGTGTGACGGCCATGTCAAAACCATCCAGACGGCCGGGATGGCCAGCAAAGCGATCTGCCACCAGCGCCAACACATCCTGCGTGATGGCATCGGGCGACGTGCCTTGGCGGCGGGGAATGAACAGGCCTGCCTCTGCGGGCTTCCGATTCTCCGCATCATAATTCCATTGCCCGCCAGCGGGTTGATCCCCCTCCATTAACAACCCCGTCAGCCGCCGCATGTCGCGGTAGAAATATTCCATCCGCAATTGCTTTCGCCCGGCCGCCCAATTGGCGAAAAAGCCGGGCGGGGCAATGAAACGCGTATCGGGGCAAATCTCAACGGGCAGGCCAAGCGCCGTTTCCCAATGGGCCATGTCTTCGCGCACCCGCCATTCGCCAGCCTCCGTCACGCGGATACGGCTGGGCTGGTGGCGCTGCACTGCGCGGGCAAGTTCGGCAGAAAAGCTGCCCTGATTTTCAGGATCATCGAGCTTTATGTAATCTACGTGCCAGCCTGCGGCGCGGAGCCGCTCTGCATGATGCCGCATGGCAGACAGGATGAAGGCAATTTTGCGCTTATGGTGGCGGACATAGCCTGTCTCTTCCGCCACCTCCATCATCAGGATGCGCGCGTCAGCCGGGTCCACGCCCTGAAGCGAAGACACCCCCAACGAAAGCTGGTCCCCCAGCACTGGGATTAATATGGTCATTGGGGCCAACCTAGCGTAAAGGCGCGGGCATGACACTTAAGCATCTCGGTCAGGTCAGCGCGCTTCCGGCAAGCCCCGATGAAGCCGTGCTCGATTATCCGGCCAACCCACGGCCGGGCTCGCCCTATTTGGTGCGCTTTGTTGCGCCTGAATTCACCTCGCTCTGCCCGGTGACGGGCCAGCCCGATTTCGCGCATATCGTGATTGATTATGTGCCGGGCGATACCATCGTCGAATCGAAGTCGCTGAAGCTCTTCCTCGGCTCCTTCCGCAACCATGCGGGCTTTCATGAAGATTGCACGGTGGGCATTGGCCAGCGGCTGTTCAACGAGATGAAGCCCCTCTGGCTGCGCATTGGTGGCTATTGGTATCCGCGTGGCGGCATTCCCATTGATGTCTTCTGGCAATCCGGCGCGCCGCCCAAAGATGTCTGGATTCCAGAGCAAGACGTGCCCAGCTATCGCGGCCGGGGCTAAGCCCCAGCCTGCGATGCAGGATTACGCCGCCTGAAACCGAATCGGCAGGCGCTTCAACCCGCCCACAAAGATGGATTCGGCGCGGGCAGGCTCTCCCGCCAGCTCTACTGATTTGAGGCGGGGCAGCAATTCTTCCATCAAAATCCGCATTTCCATGCGCGCCAAATGCTGGCCCAAACAGACATGCCCACCAAAGCCAAAGGCAATTTGGTTATTGGGTGTGCGATCTGGGTTGAAGGTCATCGGGTCGGGGAAGACTGCCTCATCACGATTGCCCGAGATATAGCAGAGCATGAGCCAATCCCCGGCTTTGATTTTCTGGCCGCCCAACTCCGTATCTTCGGTCGCAGAGCGCATGAAATGCTGCACCGGGGTCGTCCAGCGTACGGCCTCTTCAATCAGCCCGGCCTTATCCACTTCGGCCGCGCGATAGCGTTCAAACAGCGCAGGGTTGCGCGCCAGT
This sequence comes from Pseudomonadota bacterium, assembly GCA_041191345.1. GTDB lineage: Bacteria > Pseudomonadota > Alphaproteobacteria > Sphingomonadales > Sphingomonadaceae > Aquisediminimonas. The sequence goes on along the minus strand of JBEEOY010000042.1, from coordinate 9,274 downwards.
TCCATCATCGCCCCAGCTGTCGACGCGGACGTGGTGTCATGCCCGGCCGTCGCCACAATGATGTAATAACCATTCAGCTCGCGATCCGGGATCGGTGCGCCATTGACGCTGGCATTGGCCAGAACGGTTGCCACATCTTCCTTGGGGTTCTGCCGACGATCCTCCGTCAGCGCTTTGAAGTAAGTTTCAAAATCCGCGATCACAAATTGCAGCATTTGCAGCGCTTGCATGGGATCCGTCACTTCGGCGCGGGCGCGGTTCAATTCTGGGTCGGTGGAGCCGAACAGCTGCTGCGTCAGCATCAACATGCGCGGCTCATCTTCGCGCGGCACGCCCAAAATATTCATCACAACACGCAAGGGATAATGCAGCGCGACATCGGTTGCGAAATCACATTCCCCGCCCAGCGAGAGCATATGATCGACTGTTTCGCGGGCAATTTCGCGAATCCGGTCTTCCAGCGTCCGCAGATTTTTCGGCATGAACCATGTCTGGGTGAGCAGACGATATTTCATATGGTCCGGCGCATCCATTTGAACGAGCGAACGGATCAAATGCCCATCGGGAAATTGGGTGCGCACCGCCTGGTCAATTAGGCTTTGCGTCAATGTGGTTTGCCGGATGCCCGAGGCGAACAGCTTATTATTGCGGCTCACCTCCATGATGTCGGCATGGCGGGTCACGGCCCAAAAAGGGTCAAATCCCGGCACATTTGCGATGGCGAGCGGCGCATTGGCCCGCGCCCAAGCAAATTTCTCATTCAGGCCCTGCCATTCGCCATAGGCTTTGGGCTCTGTCAGCGCGCTGGCAATGTCGGCAGGCAAATTGGGGGCGTCTGACATATCACTCTCCTTTGGTCCTTGATGCGAAGGTGAAGAGAAATGCGTTGCAAATCAAGACGCGTTATTGGGTACCCTCCATGTCTTTGCAAAGTGAAAATCAACCGAAAGCCTTGCCCTAGCGCCCAAGCCGGACTAGACGGACAGCCAAGGTTCCGGCCGCTCCGTAAGGGGCGGCCCTCATTATTTTGGGAGAATCCTCCGTGGCCCAGCCCCTTATGCCCCATGCAACGGCCGCATGGCTTGTCGACAATACGGCTCTGACCTTTGAACAGATCGCGCGTTTCTGCGGCCTGCACATCCTTGAAGTTCAAGCCATTGCAGATGAAACCTCGGGCACCAAGCTGATGGGGCGTGACCCCGTTCGTGCCGGTGAACTGACCATGGCTGAAATTGAAAAGGGCCAGGCCGACGCCAATTATGATCTGGTGATGATCAAGGCGCCCGAAGCCCCCACCCGGACCAAGGGCCCGCGCTATACCCCAGTGTCAAAGCGTCAGGACAAGCCCGATGGCGTGGCATGGCTGATCCGCAATCACCCGGAATTGTCTGATGGCCAAATTGGCAAGCTGATTGGCACAACGCGCACCACGATTCAGGCCATTCGTGAGCGGACCCACTGGAACATTGCTGACATTACGCCGAAAGACCCAGTTGCTCTTGGCCTGTGTTCACAGCGGGAACTGGACGCCACAGTGGCTAAGGCTGCCAAGATGAAGGGCATTAAGGCGGCAGAAGATACCCGCCTTGAAGGCGATCGTGCAGCCCTGATTGAAGAATTGCGCGCGGAACGCGATGCCGCCGCCAAGGCCGCTGAAGCGGCCGCCGCGCAGGCGGAGGCCGAACTGGGTGGCGACACAAACGCCTGACGCGGATACACCCGATGCCTCGCTGACGGCCGATGAAAGTTTCACGGCCACCAGCAGTGCTGGGCTGACCTATCCCTGGGGCGATTTTGCGCCGGGGCAGGGCCAAGTGCATCGCATTGCTGAAGGGATTAGCTGGGCCCGTATTCCGATGCCCGGCTCTTTGGGCCATATTAACAGCTGGCTGTTGGACGATGAGGACGCGGCCGGCGCTGGCTATGCCGTCGTTGATGCTGGCATGCTGCTGAAAGAATGCAGCGATGCGTGGAAAGCCCTGTTCGCAGGCGATTTGGCCGACCTGCGCGTCACCCGCGTGTTGGGGACGCATCTCCACCCCGATCATATTGGCCTTGCCGGATGGCTGTGCAAACGCTTTGAGACTGAGCTGTGGATGACGCGTGGCGAATGGCTGACCGCGCGGATGCTGATCACTGATGTGCGCGATGATGTGCCGCCAGCCTATATCGCAATGCAACGCGCCGCGGGTTGGGGGGATGATGTGCTGGCTGAAATGGGCGCCCGAGGCTGGGGCCGTTTTGGCAAAATGGTGTTTGAAATGCCCCTCAGCTTTCGCCGGATGCAGGCGGGCGATGTGCTGGAAATGGGCAAGCACCGCTGGGACGTGGTGATCGGCTCTGGCCATAGCCCGGAACATGCCTGTTTGTTGAACGCCCAATCCGGCGTGCTGGTTTCAGGCGACCAAGTCTTGCCGCGGATTAGCTCTAACGTCTCTGTGCATTTGTCTGAGCCAGATGCCGATCCACTGGGCGAATGGCTCGACTCAATTGATCGACTATTGAGTCTGCCCGGTGATCTGCTGGTCTGCCCCGCGCATGGTGAGCCGTTTAAGGGCCTGCACACGCGTTTGCGCGCGCTGCGCGATGAGCATCACCGCCGTTTGGATGATGTCCATGCCAAGCTGAAGGAAACGCCGCTGCGTGCGGTGGATTGTTTCCCTCTGCTCTTCAACCGTCCCATTGGCGGCCATAACCGCGATCTTGCGACAGGCGAGGCCATTGCGCATTTGAACCGCCTAATGGCGGATGGCCGCGCCCAGCGTACGCTGACAGATGGCGTGTATTGGTATCAGGCTGCCTAAGCTGCCAAGCGTGCTTAGTCGAGGCGAATGGTTTTGAGCCACGCCTTAACGCTGGGGCCAATATCAGGCCGGGCAAGCGCAAGCGCGATATTGGCCGTAATGAAGCCCGCTTTGTCCCCACAATCATAGCGGTCGCCATCAAAGGTGACGGCATGAAATGGTTGTTTGCCAATCATCTGCGCCATCGCATCCGTCAGCTGAATTTCACCACCTGCGCCTTTTTCTTGCGCTTCCAAAATCCGCATCACTTCGGGCTGAAGGATATACCGGCCTGAAATGATAAGGTTGGACGGAGCGTCTTCCACCTTGGGCTTTTCCACCAGCCCTTTGACTTCAGTGATTTTGCCCTGCGCGGTGCCTGGCGCAATGACGCCATAGCTCGACACTTTATCCTTGGGCACTTCCAGCACTGAGATGAGATTACCGCCCACTTGCTGATAAGCATCCATCATTTGCTTCATGCAGCCGGGGGAACCGACCATGAATTCATCGGGCAGAAAAATGGCAAAGGGCTCATCGCCAATAATGTCGCGTGCGCACCAAATGGCATGGCCCAGCCCTAAAGGCTCTTGCTGACGCACATAGGCGCAATTTCCCGGGCCAAGCCGCGTGGGTTCCAGCACCGACAGGTCTTTGCCGCGATCGCTCATGGTGCGTTCCAGCTCAAAGGCAATGTCGAAATGGTCTTCAATTGCGCTCTTGCCGCGTCCTGTGACGAAGATCATCTGTTCAATGCCCGCTTCGCGCGCCTCATCCACGGCATATTGAATCAACGGACGATCAACGACGGGCAGCATTTCCTTTGGCATCGCCTTGGTGGCAGGCAAGAAACGCGTGCCCAGCCCGGCTACGGGAAATACCGCTTTTCTGACTTTTTGCATAAAACCCCTCGACACAGTCGTTTCGCCTTTAACAGCGCGGCTCATGGGAGGGGAAGCCTTGACACAGATTTAATCGAGAGCATGATAGAACAAATGGTGAACATGATTGATTCGTATCCTTCGCTTGCTCGGCTTAAACGCCAGATAGAGGCACTTGCTCCCTCCGCGTGGCGAGACCCACGGGGCCGGGTGTCTTTTGGGCTCGATCACATGGATGCCCGGCTGGACGGTGGGCTGGCACGCGGGGCAGTGCATGAGGTGCTGCCCCAGGCCGAAGGCGATTGGCCAAGCGCCTCAGCTTTTGCACTGATAATTGCCCGGCGCGCTGCAGAGGCTGCGGGCAAAATCCTCTGGATCTCTAGCGATGCCCAACGGCGACGCTATGGCGCGCCTTATGGCCCTGGCCTTGCCGATTTGGGGCTGGACCCAGACCAGATTTTGCTGGTGCACGCCCCAGATGATCTGGCGTGTCTAAAGGCTGCGTCCGATAGCTTGGCCTGTACCGGACTGGCGGCCTTAATCTTGGATATGGGGGCCACCCAGCGACTGGACCTGACAGCCAGCCGTCGCTTGGCGCTGGCGGCCGAGCGATCCGGCGTCACAGCCCTGCTGCTCCGCCCGCCTGCCAGCATTCTCGCCAGTGCCGCAGCCTCGCGCTGGCAAGTGGCTGCCGCCCCGTCTGTGCCCTTGCCGGGCCATGCGCCGGGCCGCCTAACGCTGTCTGTCGCGCTGCTGCGGCACCGAGGTGGAGCAACGCCTTTTGACATGGTGGTGGAGTGGAACAATGAGTATAAACGAGTCTGCGAACCGGCGGTATTGCGCGATCTTCCTACCTCTTCTCAGCGCCGACACATGGTTGCGTAATCACCCGGGCCAATTGGGCCCACGTGCCTTTGTGGCGCGCGATAAGGGCGCTATGCGCATCATGGCCGTGGATGAAATTGCCGAGGCCCTAGCTATCGGACCGGGCATGGCGCTGGCCGATGCCCGCGCGCGCCTGCCCGACCTGCAAACCACGCCTTATGATGCCGCAGGCGATGCTCGCTGGCTAGAAGAGGTGGCTGATAGCTGTGATCGTTTCACGCCTTCAGTGGCGCTAGACCCGCCTGATGGGTTGATTTTGGATATTACAGGCTGCGCGCATTTATGGGGTGGCGAGGCCGGATTGATGAGCGCGCTGGCCGCCCATCTTGTGCAATTGGGGCTGACTTTGCGGCTGGCACTTGCCGAAACGCCCGATAAAGCTCGGGCGCTGGCGCGACATGGCGGCGAAATGCTGCGTGTGGGGCGTAAAATTTCCCCGCGCACTCTGAACGAAGCAGGCCTTGGCTATCAACCCCAGCCTGAACAGGCAGCGGCGCCCAGCACGCGCGCTACACCGCTGGACGTGTTGGATCTGTCTGTCGATGCCCTGGGCCTAGTAGAAGACAAGATCACGGCCTTGCGCCGGGCGGGCTTAAGAACATTGGGCGATCTGGCGATGCGCCCGCGCGCGCCGCTGGCTGCACGTTTTGGCCAAGAGGCTGTGGCCCGACTGGCGCGTATTTTGGGGGAGGAAGATGCCCGCATCACTCCACGCCGCGTGCCCCCTGACATTTCTGTCACGCAGCGCTTTGCCGAACCTGTGGGGCATAGCGACATACTGCGCGTCACCTTGCATGGGTTGGCCGGCGAGGCCGCCCAGCAACTGGCCCAACGTGGCCAAGGGGCACGCGCCTTCCTGCTCATGCTGTTTCGCAGTGATGGCCATGTGCAGCGGCTGGCTATTGCGACAGGCCAAGCCACGCGTGATCCCGACCTTGTCTTGCGGTTGTTTCAAGAACGCATTGAAACTTTGGCAGATCCACTCGATCCGGGCTTTGGCTATGATCTCATCCGCCTCGACATTTCAGAAACAGAAGCACTGGGCGCAGACCAGCTGGGGCTGACGGGCAAAGACAGCCCGGCCCGCGCTGTTGGCCTTCTGACAGATCGGCTGAGCGTGCGGTTGGGGGCAGAGCGCGTCCGCCGCTTTGCAGCTGCCGATAGCCATATCCCTGAATGTGCGGGCTTTACGGTGCCTGTGGCGCGGCCTGTGCTGCCACTGGCTGATCCTAGCGGCACTTTAGAAGCTGGCGAGCCGCCCTTGCGTCCTGTGCACTTGATGGACCCGCCGCAAATTGTGCAGGTGATTGCCGAAGTGCCCGATGGCCCGCCACGACGCTTTCGCTGGCGGCGGCAAGTACATGACATCACGGCCTATGAAGGGCCGGAACGCCTGTCTGCTGAATGGTGGAAGCGCCGTGATGGGGCGGGGCTAACACGCGATTATTATCGCGTGGAAGATAGCGAGGGGCGCCGCTTCTGGCTGTTCCGCCACGGGCTTTATGGCCGAGAAAAGGACAAGCCCGATTGGTATCTGCATGGCCTATTTGGATGAAGGCTATGCCGAATTGGCGGCCGCCACGCATTTTTCCTTTTTGCGCGGCGCCTCTTCCCCGGCAGCCATGGTCACACGCGCCTTGGAATTGGGGCTGGCCGGGCTGGGCATTGCCGACCGGAATAGCGTTGCCGGCGTGGTGCGCGCGTGGCGCGCCTTGCGTGATCTGCGCGAAGGCGGCGAGACACGCCCCTTTCAGCTTGTGGTGGGGGCGCGTCTCGTCTTTGCCGATGGCACGCCAGATATTCTTGCTTATCCCACCAATCGGCAGGGCTGGGGGCGGCTGACCCGGCTGCTCAGCACGGGCAATTTGCGCACCACCAAAGGCGATTGCCAGCTCTATTTTGGCGATCTGGCAGAGGCCTGTGCCGATATGGTGTTGATCCTGCTGCCCGATGCAACACCCCAGCGCATTGGTGATATAGCACCTGCGCCTTTGTTGCTCGCCGGGTCTGGCCCACCCGATTTGGCTGTCCTCGCACGGTTCTTGCGTCATCGCACGCCGCATATTTGGATTGGCGCGGCGCTGCATCGGCGCGGGCGGGATAAGCGGCATCTGGCTGGTTTAAAGTCACTCTCCGCGCGCAGCGGTGTGCCCCTGCTCGCCGTGAATGACGCGCTTTATGCCGCCCCCGAAGACCGGCCCTTGCAAGATATTCTTACCTGCATTCGCACAGGCACGCGCATTGACCAAGCAGGCCGTTTGCTCGCCGCTAATGCTGAGCGGCATTTGAAAAGTACGGCACAAATGGCGCGGCTCTTTGCGGATGCGCCCGAAGCATTGGCGCAAAGCCGGCATGTGCTGGATGCCATTCGCTTTGATCTTAGCCATTTGGCCTATGAATATCCGCATGAGCCCGTGCCCCCCGGTTATAGCCCGCAGGCGTGGCTGGCCGAATTGGTGGCGCAAAAGGCGCAGGCCCGCTGGCCCGATGGCGTGCCCAAAGATGTGCAAGCCCTGCTGGACGAAGAGCTGCAGATTATCGGTAAGCTCAACTATGCGGCCTATTTTCTGACGGTGCATGATATTGTGCAATTCGCGCAAAGCCGGGGCATTTTATGCCAAGGCCGCGGCTCTGCTGCCAATTCAGCCGTGTGCTTTGTGCTGGGGATTACCGCAGTCGACCCAGCGCGCCACAAGCTCCTGTTCTCGCGCTTCATTTCCGAAGAACGACGCGAGCCACCCGATATTGATGTCGATTTTGAGCATGAGCGCCGCGAAGAAGTGATGCAGTATATTTATGCACGCTATGGCCGCCACCGTGCGGGCATTGTGGCAACGGTGATCCAATATCGCCCACGCAGCGCGGTGCGCGAGGTGGGCAAGGCCTTGGGGCTGACGGAGGATGTGACCCAGCGCCTATCCTCCACCATCTGGGGCAGCCATGCCTCAAAAATCGACGCCCGCCGATTTGAAGAAACGGGCTTTGATCCTGACAATCCTGAAATTGCCCGGCTCAACCATTTTGTGCAGCAGATTTTAGGATTTCCCCGCCATTTATCACAGCATGTTGGCGGCTTTGTGCTGGCTGAGGATCGGCTGGATGAAACAGTGCCTGTGCATAATGCCGCCATGCCCGGCCGCACCTTCATTGAATGGGATAAGGACGATATTGATGCCTTGGGGCTGATGAAAGTGGATGTGCTGGCATTGGGCATGCTGAGCTGTATTCGCAAAGCCTTTGTGATGATGGAGGATCTGCGCGCCGCCCAAGGCATAGCGGCCCCGCCGCTTTCGCTATCCACACTGCCGGACGAAGATGAGGGCGTGTTTGATATGCTGTGCCGAGGCGATAGCATTGGCGTCTTTCAAGTCGAAAGCCGCGCGCAAATGAACATGCTGCCGCGCATGCGCCCACGCTGTTTTTATGATCTGGCGATTCAGGTGGCGATTGTCCGGCCCGGCCCCATTCAAGGCGATATGGTCCACCCTTATTTGCGGCGACGACAAGGACGCGAGGCGGTGGACTTTCCGTCGCCTGCCGCGCCGCATGATCCCCATGAACTGCGCGATGTGCTGGGCAAGACATTGGGCGTTCCGCTCTTTCAAGAACAAGCGATGAAGCTGGCGATTGTTGCGGCCAATTTCACCCCCGGTGAGGCCAATCAATTGCGCCGCGCCATGGCAACTTTTCGCAATCTCGGTACGATCAACGCCTTTCGAGACAAGCTGGTCAACGGCATGGTCGCACGCGGCTATGACGCTGATTTTGCCGAACGCTGTTTTCGCCAGATTGAAGGCTTTGGATCTTATGGCTTTCCCGAAAGCCATGCGATTGCCTTTGCCCGGCTGGTCTGGGTGTCCGCGTACATCAAGCATCATGCCCCTGCGGTTTTTGCCGCCGCGCTTTTAAATTCCCAACCCATGGGCTTTTACGCGCCCGCCCAAATCATCCGCGATGCGCGCGACCATGGCGTGCCTGTGCACCCTGTGGATGTGAATGCAAGTGTGTGGGACAATCAGGTTTTTCTGGACCAAGGCGCGCCGCATCTGCGGCTGGGCTTTCGGCAGATCACAGGCTTTCGGGAAGATTGGGCAGCCGCCATTGTTGCCGCCCGGCCTTTTACCAGCTTGGAAGATATGGCCCGGCGTGCGCAACTGCCGCCGCGCGCGGTGCAGTTGCTGGCCGATGCCGATGCCTGTGGGTCGCTTCACCTTGGTCGTCGCGCGGCCTTATGGGAGGCACGCCGAATTCCGGGGGCGGAACTGCCGCTCTTTGCCGCGGCCCAAGCGCGGGAATTGGCCGCAGAACCAGATATGGCTTTGCCTGATATGGGCTTGGGGGAAGATGTAGCCGCTGATTATCAAATGCTGCGCCTCTCGCTCAAAGCGCATCCTATGGCGGTGCTCCGCCCCGTTTTTGCCGCCGAAAATATAGTGACGAGCCAAGCGCTGATGACGGCCAAAGCCGGGGCGCGCGTGAAGCTGGCGGGGCTAGTGCTGGTGCGCCAACGGCCCGGCAATGGCAAAGCGATTTTCATCACGCTGGAAGATGAAACAGGCGTTGCCAACATCATTCTCTGGGCGCGCAGCTTTGAAGCGCAACGTCGCGCGGTGATGGCAGCCCGGCTGATGGAAGTGCAAGGCGAGGTGCAGCGCAGCCCAGAAGGCATTATCCATCTGCTCGCGCATCGGATTATGGATCGCAATGCCGTGCTGGCGCATTTGT
>JBEEOY010000041.1:0-5288 GCA_041191345.1 Pseudomonadota bacterium | reverse complement strand
AGCGCAGAGTTGGCAACATCCGCCCAAAAAACACAATCGCCCAGCCGCGTGTGCCAAATAGCTTTTCGGCCTTTTCAATTTCACGCCAATCGAGCGTCAAGAAACGGCCCCAGCGCAAGATTAAGGGCTTAAAGCGTTCAATCCCAATTACGCGCGCGGCGAGATACCAAAAACAATTGCCCAGCATGGCACCGGCAGTCCCCGCCGCAATCACCGCTGTGATGTTCATACCGCCATTGGCGGCGCCCATCCCGGCGACAGTCATAATGACTTCGGACGGAATTGGCGGAAATACAGTTTCCAAAAACATCAGGAAACCAACACCCAAATAGCCCGCATCTTCAATCAGGCGGATGATCCAATCAGTCATTTACGCAACTTTCGTTCGATCACGTCCCATATCAAGCCGGGGGTATCTGTTCCGTTAAAGGCATCCATGGCGACAATGCCCGTAGGCGATGTGACGTTGATTTCCGTCAGCCATTTGCCGCCAATCACATCAATACCCACAAATAACAGGCCACGCGCCTTTAACTCTGGGCCAATGGCATCACAAATTTCTTGCTCGCCAGGGGTCAGCCCGGTGGCTTCGGCGCGGCCACCTGCTGCCAAATTAGAGCGGATTTCGCCTGCGCCGGGAATGCGATTAATGGCACCTGCCACTTCGCCATCAACCAGAATGATGCGCTTATCACCCTCTGCCACGTCGCGGATAAAGGCCTGCGCCATAAAGGGTTCGCGCCAGACTTGGCCGAACAGCTCGGTCAGCGCAGCCAAGTTTTTGCCATCGGTGCCAATGTGCATCACAGCAGAGCCTGCATTGCCATGCAGTGGCTTGATAACGATTTCGCCATGCTGCGCTTGAAAAGCGCGGACTTCTGCCAGCGAACGTGTGACTAAGGTCGGCGGCATGAACTGCGCAAAATCGAGCACAAACACCTTTTCGGGTGCATTGCGCACACTGGCCGGATCATTGACGACCAAGGTCTTGCCCTTCAGCCGCTCCAGCAAATGCGTGGCCGTAATATAGCCCAAATCAAAGGGCGGATCTTGCCGCATCCAGACAACATTGACATCCGTGCCCAGATCAAGCCGCACCGTATCGCCAAAGCTGTAATGATTGCCCGCCACGCGCTGCACGGTCACGGGGCGTGCCGAGGCCCAAACCTTGCCATCGGCATAATTCAGCTCTTCAGGTGTGAAGTGATAGACAGTGTAGCCTCGCGCTTGGGCAGACAGCATCAGCGCAAATGAGCTGTCCCCTGCAATGCTCAGGCCCTCCATTGGGTCCATCTGAAATGCCACGGTCAAGCTCATAGGGGCCTCCTCATCTGGCGCGCGATCTAGGGGAAAGCGGCGGGCTTGTCACCCGTGCCAGACATTCTTCAAATGGCGTGGCCAAGAAAAAGGCGCAAGCAGCAGAACATCAAGACGAATATCATCGCGGGGACGTGCAAATCGGGGGGTAAGCACCTGCATGGCCGCTGCCACCCGGCGGAGGCGATAGGCATCAATGGCTAAGTCCAAATCCTGCGCTTTTTGGCGGGTTTTCACTTCAATAAAGGCAAGGCTGCGGCCACGCCGAGCAATGATGTCGACTTCCCCCGCACGCACGCGGACCCGGCGGCCCAAAATGCGCCAGCCGTGCAGCCGCAGCCACCAACAGGCCAGTGCTTCTCCCTTATGGCCGCGCGCTTCAGCGGCCCGGCGGCTCACTTGCCTTGTAACTCCAGCGCGCGAGCATACAGCGCCTTGCGGTCTGCCCCCAAGGCCCGCGCGACAGCCCCTGCCGCTTGCGCGGGCGAGGCGGTCTTCATCGCTTCTTGCAGGGCCGCTTCGATATCCTCTGCGCTGGCGGCCTCTGCTTCGCCCGGCGGGCCGACAATCACGACAATCTCACCTTTGGGCGGCGCATTGGCATAGCGCGCAGAAAGCTCTTCCAAACTGCCGGTCACGCATTCTTCATAGGCCTTGGAAATTTCGCGCGCGACGGCTGCCTCACGATTGCCCAGCACGGCGGCGACATCCGCCAACATGGCGGACAGGCGGGGGCCTGTTTCGTAAAAGACAAGCGTTGCCCGCAGCGCCTTAAACTCGGCCAGCATATCGGTGCGCGCCTTCGCCTTGGGCGGCAAAAACCCCGCGAACAAGAACCGATCCGTTGGCAAGCCGGACAGTGTGAGTGCTGCAATAACGGCTGATGGGCCGGGAATCGTCACAATATTATGCCCGGCTGCCCGTGCATCACGCACCAGCTTATAGCCCGGGTCAGAGATAAGCGGGGTGCCAGCGTCTGACACCAAAGCAATCGCCTCGCTTGCCATACGCGCAATTAAGCCGGGCCGAACCTTATCTGCATTATGGTCATGATAAGGTAACATCGGCCGTTTAATGCCAATATGCTGCAGCAACTTAGCGGTGACGCGGCTATCTTCCACCGCTATGAGGTCGGCTGCTGTCAAAATTGCGGCAGCCCTTGGGCTCAAATCGCCAAGATTGCCGATTGGCGTGGCGACGATATAGAGTCCGGGAGCAAGTGGTTGGGCCATAGGGAGTGTGTCATGGCAGAGACTAAGGGTCTGGGGCAAGTCAAAGGCTGGCAGCGTCGCCATGTGCTGCGCTGGGGCGTGGTGGGCGCCGCGCTTTTCGCCGTTGGTTGCCAAACGGTGCCCAAGGCTCCGCCAAAGCCCGTGGCGCCGCCCAAAGAAGAGGGCGTGACGCAAGGCCTGCCCACAGATGCCACGCGCCACCGCATTGCGTTGCTTGTGCCGCTCACGGGCCCCAATGCAGCTGTTGGAGAATCAATTGCCAATGCGGCCAATATGGCCGTTCTCGATACGGGCGGTGAACGCATCCGCATGACCGTGTATGACACAGGCAGCAACCCAGCCGCCGCCGCTGAAAAGGCGATTAGCGAAGGCAATAAGCTGATCCTTGGCCCGCTTTTGGCAGAAGATGTGCGGTCTGCCGCTGAAGTGGGCCGCAAATATCGCGTTCCGCTCATCGCTTTTTCCAATGATGTGTCCGTTGCAGGCAATGGCACCTATTTGCTGGGCTTTACGCCCGCCCAAGCTGTTGCCCGCGTGGTGGGCTATGCCCGCACCCGCAATATGACGCGCTTTGCTGGGCTGGTGCCCGCCGGTGTCTATGGCCAGCGTGCGCAAACCGCGCTCACGCGTGCCGTGGAAGAGGCAGGCGGGGCATTGGTGTCCGTTCAGACCTATGATCGCAATTCTGGCGCTGTCATGGCCGCGATTTCGCGGCTTAACAAAGCGGGCAAGGCTGATGCAATTTTGATTGCGGATGCCACGCGCACCGCCGTGCAGGCCATCCCCATCATTCGCCGTGGCCCCAGTGCTACGGCGCGCATTTTGGGCACCGAGTTATGGAATGCCGAAAGTGATTTGTCCTCGCCTGTGTTGACGGGCGCATGGTTCGCCAGCGTGCCTGATGGCGTTTATGGCCAAATGGCGACCAAATATCGCGCGCGCTTCGGCACGGCGCCCTATCGTTTGTCGAGCCTTGGCTATGATGCTGTGCTGCTGGCAACGAAAGTGGCTGTGGATTGGAAGCCAGGCACGCCCTTCCCCTTGCGCGCCTTGGATGATCCGGCGGGCTTTGCGGGCATAGATGGTGTTTTCCGCTTCAACGCTTACGGCGTGGCAGAACGCGGCCTCGAAGTGCAGCAAGTATGGCAGGGCGGCACGAGCATTATTTCCCCCGCGCCCAAATCCTTTGAAGATTAAGCTGCGACAATCTCAGCCAGAATCCGGTCGAGCAGGAGCATTCCTTCGGGCAGAACGCACAGGTGATCGTCCATTTGGTTCATAAGCCCGTGGCGGGCCAGATTGGAGATGGCGGTGGTGTTGACCAAGGTGTCGCGCGGCTGGCCGGACTTGCGGGCAATGTAGCCTAAATCCACGCCTTCGCCGAGGCGCAAGCCCATCAGCAACGCCTCACGCGCTTGTTCTGCGGATGAGAGCACCTCTTCGCTTTGCGCGCCATGGCCATTGCGGAGGGCAGCATTCAAGAAATTCTCAGGCTTGCGATGGCGCAGTGTCGCGATGCCCTGTCGCCGTCCATGCGCGCCGGGGCCAATGCCCATATAATCGCCATAACGCCAATAAGTCAGATTGTGGCGACTTTCCGCTCCCGGCGCGGCGTGATTGGAAATTTCATAACGCGGCAGGCCAGCAGCAGCCGTCATCTCGGCAGTTAACTCATAAAATTCAGCTGCCTCGTCCGGGTCTTTTGGAGAAAGCTCCCCAGTGCGGACAAGCGTTTCAAACCGTGTGCCGGGTTCAATCGTGAGTTGATATAGCGAGAGATGCGTGGTCCCCAGCGCCAGCGCCCGGCGTAAATCCGCTGCCCATTGCGCTAGTGTTTGGCCGGGCAGGGCATAAATTAAATCAAAATTGACGCGGGCAAAATGCTGCTGCGCGACGGCCAGTGCGGCGAGGCCTTCTGCGCCATTATGCGCGCGGCCCAGCAGGTGCAGCGTTGCATCTTCAAAGGCTTGCAGGCCCAGCGAGACGCGATTGACGCCGGCCGCCGCCAAATTAGCAAAGCGAGCCGCTTCAACTGAAGAGGGGTTTGCTTCCAGCGTGATTTCAATATCCGGCGCGAAGCCCCAATGCTGTTCGGCTGCCGCAATTAGCTTGCCCACCAAAGCGGGCGGCATCAGCGAGGGCGTGCCCCCGCCAAAGAAGATCGACGTGAGCGGGCGGCGCGGGGCCTGTTGCGCTTCATACGCCATATCCGCCAGCAGTGCGGCTTCCCACGCCGAGACATCCACGCTCTCGCGGACATGGCTGTTAAAATCACAATAGGGGCATTTTGAGACGCAAAAGGGCCAATGGATATAAAGCGCCAAATCTGCGTCCATGGCTGCCTCAGAACAGCGCTGCGACAAGCTTCTGGAACGCATCGGCCCGGTGGCTAATGGCGTGCTTTTCGGCGGGATCAATTTCCGCAAAAGTCTGCGTGCCGCCTGTGGGAACAAAGACAGGATCATAGCCAAAGCCCAAAGTTCCGCGCGGCGGCCAAGTGAGGCTGCCCGACACGCGGCCTTCAAATATCTCGCTATGCCCATCCGGCCAAGCCACGGCGAGGGTGCAGATAAAGGCGGCGCTGCGGTCCACATCTGGGCCTTGTTCTGCCAGCAGGCCTTCCACCTTGCCCATCGCCATATACCAATCACGCCCCGGCTCGCCTTCAAACCATTGGCGTTCGGCCCAGTCCGCTGTGTACACGCCTGGGCGTCCGCCCAGCGCCAAGACTTCCAACCC
>JBEEOY010000040.1:0-5290 GCA_041191345.1 Pseudomonadota bacterium | reverse complement strand
CCCAGCGCATTGACATCAGCAACGCCGGGCACAGTGCGCAAGGCAGGCCGGATGATCCAATCTAAGGTGCGTCGCTTTTCGGCCAGCGATTGGGGCCCCTCCAGCGTGAACATATACATGTCCGACAAGGGGGTAGAGATGGGGGCCATGCCGCCAGAGACACTGGCGGGCAGCAAGTCCGTCACATTGGCAAGGCGCTCGGCCACTTGGCTGCGGGCCCAGTAAATATCCGTCCCGTCCTTAAAATCGATGGTGATATCGGCAATCGCATATTTGGCAACGGACCGCAGATTGGCCTGTTTGGGAATGCCCAGCATTTCCATTTCCACAGGCGTAATCACGCGGCTCTCAATTTCCTCGGGCGTCATGCCCGGCGCTTTGAGGATGATTTTGACTTGCGTGGAGCTGATGTCGGGAAACGCATCAATGGGCAGCGTCAGGAACGACCATGCGCCCCAGCCGGCCAAGGCCAGCGCGGCGGCAATAACGGCCAGGCGCCACGCAAGGGCCTTTTCAATCAGGCGCGCCAGCATCTCAATGCCCGCCGAAAATGACTTTGAGTTCCGATATGCCCGAAATGGCAACGGGCTCCCCGGCCTTTAACCCGGCCGTGATAATGGCGCTATCTGCCTCTACACCGCCCACTGTCACGTGCCGCACGGCAAAGCCTTTGGCGGTTGCAACAAAGACAGAGTCTTTGCCATTTAATCGCGTGATGGCCGCTGCCGGCACGCGCACGGCCGGCGTTGCGCTTGTCCCTTTGAGCACGGCCGTAACTGTCTTGCCGCTCACCAGCCCGGGGGCGGAGTCAAGCCGCGCTTGGGCGGTCAGGGCACGCGTGGCCGGGTCAAGCGAGGCGCTAACTGCAATCACGCGCCCCGTGGCCAATGTGCCATTGGCCTGCCGGATGCTGACGGCAAGGCCGGGGACAACTTGGCCCGCCAATCGCTCAGGGATTTGCAAGTCCAGCATGAGGCGGTCTGTATTTTCAACAATGAAAGGCGCGCTTAAGGGGTCAACAGGGCCACCTGTTTGCACGTTCACGGCAGCCACACGGCCTGAAATGGGCGCCCGCAAGATAATCTCACCCGTGGCGCCTGCGCCTGTCTGGCGCAAAATGCGCTGGTTCTCACGCACATCGGTTTCAGCCTGACGACGCAGAGCAAGGGCAGCCTCGGCACGCCCTTCGGCCATAATGCCTTCGCGCACCAATTGGGCAGCCCGCCGCTCTTCGGCTTGGGCAACCGCCAGTTGCGCCTGGCTACGCGCCAAGGCGGCGGATGTGCGGACTGAGTCAACCGAGCTTAAATGCGCCAGCGCGTCGCCCGCGCGGACCTGCTGGCCCAAGACGACATAGGTGCGCGTGACTGTGCCAGCAAAAGGAATGGCAACGCCAACGCGCGCGTCAGGCGGCAGGATGATCTGGCCTGATGCCGTGCCAATAATGGTGGAGGTTGTTGCCGTGGCCGCCACGGTTTCAATACCCAATTGCTTGATTTGCGCGGGGCTGAGTTGGCCGGCCGGTGCCGTTGAGGCGGGTTCCGGCGCAGGCTTGGGCCACAGCGCAATAAGGGCGCCAATTGCCAACAGACCAAGCGCCAGACCCGCTAATTTCAGACCATTGGACCGGTTCATTCTTCCCCCAGCGCAAAGACGCTTAGATATGTGGCACAAGTTGATGTCAGAAAGACGTCTTCATCTTCTCGCACAACAAGTATTTTGCGCGTGTTTCAAGGAAAAACGAAAGCCGGACGACCAGATATTCTTTGGCCAGACCAAGTCCTGATCCAGATTAGCAACGCCGCTGCCACTTTCTGCTGTGCTTGACAGCCTTTGGCGGGAGGCAGAAGAATTATTGTGGAACGAGACCCATTTATGCCAAGTGCTACTATCCTCCAAAGTCTATTAATTGCACTGGGCATAGGCTTGCTGATGGGTGCCGAGCGAGAACGCCGAAAATCGCGCCGCAAAACGCCTGCAACGGCTGGCATTCGCACGTTTGCCGTTGCTTCTCTGTCGGGGGCCTTGGCGATGCATTTGGGCGGCGTTCTGCTGCTGTCAATCATGCTGGCCAGCACGGCTGCCTATGCCGCCATTGGCTATTGGCGCAGTCGTGATGAGGACGCCGGCCTCACAACAGAATGTGCGCTTTTGGCGGCGGTGCTGCTGGGGGCGCAATCGCTGACGGCGCCTGCACTGGCGGGGGGCATAGCTGTTCTTCTCACAGTGTTGCTGGCGGTGCGTGATCCGCTGCACCGCTTTGTGGGCGACGTGATGACCAAGGGGGAAGTCGCTGACATTTTGAGCCTTGCGGCAGCCACGCTGGTTGTCCTGCCGCTTTTGCCAAATCGGGCCATGGGCCCTTTTGAGGCGCTGAACCCTCATAGCATGTGGTTGGTGGTCATTTTGGTCTTGGCCATTGGCACAGCCGGGCGCGTGCTGACCCGCTGGCTGGGGGCCCGATTGGGCGTGCCCTTATTGGGCTTGGTCTCTGGCTTTATCTCTAGCTCGGCCACCATTGGTGCCATGGGTGCCTGGAGCCGCCGGGCCCCCATGCTGGTGCCAGTGGCGGCAGCGGCGGCTGTTCTTTCAACTGTCGCGACATTTGTGCAGCTGGGCCTTGTGATCTGGATGACGGATGCAGCCAGCTTTGCCGCAAGCGGGCTTTCCATTTTGGCGGCCATTGCCATGGCGGGTCTGTTGGGCGGCGGGTTAACCTTGGCGGCGTGGCGCACGCCTGCTGCGCCCCCGCCAGATTTAGACCGGGGGATCAGCCTTGCCTTGGCGCTGTTCTTTTCTGCAACCTTGGGCGCCATCTTGATCTTCAGCGCCGCGTTGCGCAGCTGGCTGGGTGAGCCGGGGCTGGTGCTGGCCGCGGCCATTGGTGGGGTGTTTGATGTGCATGCCGCCTCAATTGCGCTGGCAGCGCAAGTCGGCGCAGGCAAGATAACCCCAAGCCAGGCTGTGCTGCCTCTGTTGGCCGCGTGGACTTCCAGTGGAGTGGCAAAAATTATCCTTGCCCTAACCGCCGGGCCGCGCGGCTTTGCGCTGCGCGTGATGCCTGCCCAGCTGCTGATTGTTCTCGCTGCTTGGGCAATGGCCTGGGCGGGGGGCCTAGTGCTGCCTTAAGCGAGGCGGATCAAAATCTTAAAAAGAATCGTTGTATATATACAACGATCTGCTATATTCACCCCATGCTTTTCAATCGCATCAACCTCTTCCGTCAGGAAAAAGGCTTATCTCGCAAGGAATTGGCTGAGCTGGTTTCAGTGAACCCGCAAACCATCGGCTATCTCGAGCGGGGGGAGTATCGACCGACTGTTGAGCTTGCGTTGAAGTTAGCACGGGCTTTTGGCGTCAGCGTTGAGGCGCTGTTTGCGCTGGAGCCCTTTCCTTCTCTGGCCACACAGCTTGACCCCAAAGCAATTGAGGAGCCGCCGCATGAACAAAACTGATATGCCCCGCCACGTGCGGATCAACCTTAGCCCGCGCACAGGCAAAATCTTGGGCAGCTATGCCCTGATTGCCATGCATGGCTGGTTTTTCGCTAAGCTTGGCTTGCCTTCTCAGGCCGGCGGGGCCGAAATTTTTGTGGGCTTTGCCGCGTTGACTGGCATGATTGCCAGCATTGTCTTTTTTGTGGGCACCTATGGTGTCTTAGCCAATGCGCCCGATGCCATGCTGGATGAGCGCGAATTGGCAGAGCGGAACCGCGCCTATTTTTCAGCGTTTAAATATCTTGTTGCGATGACCATTGCGGGCGGCATGATCCCAGAATTTCTGTCAAAGGTCTTTCACTTTGATCTGTCTGTCGCCGTTATGAAGAACTTCATGCTGCTCATGTTCACAACCGCGCTTGTCCTGCCGGGCTTTGTGCTGGCCTGGGCTGACAAATCAGATGGCTAAGCCTGATTGAGCGGCGAAAGGGGCAGTGCGCATTGGGCGCCAATGCCGCCTGCCCGTCTTCCCCGTGGATTCCCGCTAAAAAGTGGTAAGCGGCAGATTTTGACCTATATCCTTTATCTATGTCGCCTTTGTCTCAGCGCGTTCTTCTGTGTGTCCCGCTTATTGGCTGGGCCGTCTTGCTGGCTGGGCTTTGGGGCCTCAGCCCGCCGCTGCTGATTGCGGTCACGCTTGTTGCGCTGGTGCTGGCGGCTGTCCATCATGCAGAAGTGGTCGCGCATCGGGTGGGCGAGCCTTTTGGCACGCTGATCCTCGCCGTCTCCGTCACCGTCATCGAAGTGGGGCTGATTGTCTCGCTGATGGTCGCCAGCCAAGACACGACGACCACTTTGGCGCGCGACACGGTGTTTGCTGCCAGCATGATTATTTTGAACTTTATCTTGGGGCTGTGCCTCTTAGTCGGCGCACGTCATAAAGAAGAGGCGCGGTTCACGCGGACTGGGGCCACAGCCGCGCTCAGCACGCTGGCCACGCTTTTGGTCCTCACGCTGGTTCTTCCCAATTTCACCACCAGCGTCAGCGGCCCCGTTTTCTCGCCCTCGCAGCTTGCCTTTGTCGCCGTCTTTGCGCTGGTCTTGTATCTCACTTTTGTTTTTGTTCAGACAGTTGCCAATCGTGATTATTTTCTGCCGCATGGGGATTTGCAGTTTGAGCCCGATGCCCATGCCCAGCCGCCGTCCGTGCAGGCCGCGCGCCTGTCCTTTGTCGCGCTTATTGCCAGTCTCGGGGCGATTGTGCTGCTGGCCAAAAGCCTGTCTGCCCCGCTCGAAGCTGCCATTGCAGCGGCAGGCGCACCCTTGGCACTGGTGGGGATTGCTATTGCAGCCATTGTTCTTCTGCCCGAAAGCTTAGCGGCCATCCGGGCTGCGCATGCCAACCGGCTGCAAACCAGCTTGAACCTTGCTTTGGGCTCTGCGCTTGCCACCATTGGTCTGACCATCCCTGCCGTTGCCATTGTTAGCTTTTGGTTGGGCTTGCCGTTGACACTTGGGCTTGATGGCAAAGGGATTGTGCTGCTGGCCCTCACATTATTTGTTGCCGCTCTGTCCTTAGCCCGTGGGCGGACGACCATGCTGCATGGGGCCGTCCACCTCGCCATTTTCGGCGCCTATATTGTGCTGACTATATTCCCCTAAGCTGGCCTGCCCATCTGGCGCAGGCTGCCGGCATTAGTCTGGCAGGCCAGTGGCCACCTCTGCCTTCAGCCCGATAAGCGCGTCCAAATTTCAGGTCACTTCACCGTGAAAGTGACTTTGCCTGACATGCGATGCCCATCGGCCCCTGCGGCCTGCCAGCGAATATCATAGGTGCCCGTTTGCAATGGCTT
>JBEEOY010000039.1:0-20510 GCA_041191345.1 Pseudomonadota bacterium | reverse complement strand
GCATTGCGGCCAATTGGGCGGGTGCCAGCTGCCACTATGTTCACCTTTGTTGATTTATCGCCCCGGCTCATTGCGATGACCCCACATCGGGCCATTGCTGGGCCTTATCATAGAAATGGCGATGCAATTTTGGATGTGTTCCGCGCCTTTCGTGGCACACCCGAGACGGCCCGGCAGATCATGGCGCGCCATGGGGCCGATTATGTGCTGATCTGCCCCAATATGGCCGAAGGGGGCAATCACCGCCGGTCCGCGCCCAAAGGCTTTTTGGCCCAGTTAGAAAAAGGGCAGGTGCCGTCTTGGCTCACACCTGTTGTGCTGCCTGCCAAATCCCCCTTTAAGCTATGGAAGATTACACCAGAGCGCTAAGGCACAAGCGCTTGATTTGAAGCTTAAGGGCAGGGATGGGGGTTTCTGTTGCCCGGCACCCCCGGGCCGCTGGTTTCTGCTTCTGTTGCCCGGCGCAGTCCGTGCCGCGTTCTATTTGGGTAACTTTAAGCCACGAAGGCCCTTAGTTACGCAGCCAGAGCAAGTGCTTCGTTATCGTTGGCACTTATAGGTTTTGAACGGTTTTACGGCGCATTCAGGCCGAGCGAAAATACCGTCTTTCAACACACGTCGATCCTAGTTCGGCCCCGTCAGAGCCCCCGATTGCGCGGGGATTTTGGTGGAGCCGCCGGGTACCGCCCCCGGGTCCGCTGCATCTATTTCACGGCACAATTTATCGCCATAGCCGGGCGAACCCGGCCCAATGGATATAGGCGCTCAGCAGGGATAATCCAAGCCTGTGACTGCAACTGGTTAAGATTTCTGCAAAACTCTTACAGGCGGGCCCTTGTCCTAATCTCTACTTCCCATTAGGGTGATTAAATGCTCACCCAACGATCTCGCTATGGCCTGCGGGCAATGCTTTTGCTGGCGAGAGAACCTGTTGGCGGGGCCCCGCTTCCGATGAGCCGAATTGCGCAAGAAGCTGTTATTCCACGCAAATTTCTAGAAATCATTTTGGCTGATCTAAAAAAGGCCAAACTCGTGGTCAGCACCAGAGGCAAGCAAGGGGGGTTCCATTTGGCACGCCCGGCAAGCTTGATTTCTTTTGGGGATATTATCCGCGTCATTGAGGGGCCTTTGGCGCTGGTGCCTTGTGTCAGTCGCACGGCGTATAAGCGTTGCAAAGATTGCCGTGACGAGGCGACGTGCGAAATCCGCAAAGCGATGATGATCGTGCGGGATGATACGGCACGCATTTTAGATGGCACCAGCCTCGCCGCCGCGGTTGCGGGCGATTTTACGGTTTAAACGCGCGTCGCCTTAGGCTGCCAGCAAAGGCGCTGCCCGCATTCGACTCTCCAAACCACTATCTGCCGCCGCCAAGTCCAACGCATAATCAATCGCCAATATATCAGCCTGACGGGCAAGGCAGGTGCGCGGGGCTGCTTGGCCCGTGCGCTCAAAGCCGAGCTTGCGCAAAACATGGCCCGAGGCTGGGTTGTCAATGAAATGCGTTGCCCGCAGGAGAGGAAGGCGCAGGCTATCACGCGCCATGGCAATAACCGCGCTTGCTGCCTCAGTGGCAAAACCAAGGCCCCAATAGGGCGGCGCAATCCAAAACCCCAATTCCATACCGGCTGTGCCTTCTTGCAGCCCAATGCCGCCAATCAGCTTGGGCTTGCCTGCTGTCCTCAGGAATATCAGCGCATGTGGCACGTTGAGGGCTGCGTTCATCGCTAAATAACGCTCGGCATCATCCAGGCCATAGGGCCAAGGCGCATGCGCCAGCATTTGCGTGACGTGCGGATGGCCAATTGCCTCGGTCAGCGCGCGGGCATCATCTGTCCAACCCGGTCTTAACACCAGACGCTCAGTTCTAGCGAACATAAGGTTCTCCTTTCTTCGTCCCTTTAACGACCAGATGTGACGGGTCGGGGACATATGCGGGGCCCGATGCGGGAACTTGTGTTCCCGTTGGGATGAACTGCGCGAAGGGAGATAAAGAAAAAGGGAGCCGGACCGCCTTTGGGTGGTCCCGTCTCCCTTCTTGTCCGTCTAAGCCGGACTGTCGGGCCACCCCAGGGGCGACCCGATATCGGATCGCCTATTATTCGGCCGCAATCGCCATTGCGTCGACAGATACGTATTTGCGGCCTTGGCGGCCGTCATGGAAGCGCACGCGGCCACCCGAGGTGGCAAACAACGTGTGATCCTTGCCCAGGCCAACATTCACGCCCGGATAGACGCGCGTGCCGCGCTGACGCACGATGATGTTGCCGGCAACGACAGTCTCGCCACCGAACTTCTTAACGCCAAGGCGACGGCCCGCAGAATCGCGGCCGTTGCGAGACGAACCACCTGCTTTTTTATGTGCCATGGTTCAAAACTCCTTACTTAGCCGCAGCGGCTTTTTTAGCCGCGGGCTTTTTGGCAGGCTTGGCTTCAGCGGCAGCCTCTACGGGCGCGGCATCTGCCTTTTTCGGGGCAGCCTTTTTGGCTTCACCCACAGCGAGAATCTTCAGCACCGTCAGGCTCTGACGATGGCCGTTGCGACGACGATAGTTATGACGACGACGCTTTTTGAAGACGATGACCTTGTCACCGCGGCCCTGGGTCAGGATCTCTGCCGACACGGTCAGACCGGTCGTCGGCTTCACTTCACCTGCGTCGCTCGCAAAGAGGACGTCGTTCAGCGTTACCGTGTCACCCGCTTCACCAGCGAGTTTCTCGACAACGATCTTGTCTCCGGCGGCGACGCGGTACTGCTTGCCGCCCGTGCGCACGATTGCGAACATGGCTATAAATCACTTCTTCTAAAAGCTTCGAGACCGCGCAAAAAACATCGCCAAAGGCATTGCCTCGGCGCGGAAGCAGGCTCGCTAGAATGCTGGCACGATTCTGTCAACCATTGTCGCGCCCTTTTTCCGGCTGAACCGCGCTTTTGGCCCTAGTGGCGCAATTCCCGCTTCAGCACATAGCGCCCATCACGAAACTCGCTGAACATCTGGCGGACTTCAGGGTGATCCACAGGGCCTTCATCTTCATCAGGCAGCAAATTTTGTTGGCTCACATAGGCCACATAGCTGGTTTCGCCATTTTCGGCGAGCAGATGATAAAAAGGCTGGTCCTTGGCCGGGCGAATCTCTTCCGGGATTGATTCGTACCATTCTTCGCTGTTCGCAAAGACTGGGTCGATATCAAAAACTACGCCGCGAAATGGGAAAATCCGATGCCGGACAACCTCACCAATACCAAAACGCGCATGGGAAACAGAAGGGGGCTCAACCCCAAAGGGACCGGAAGAAGATATATTCATACTGCTAAATTTAGTGTCTCGCAGGATAATCGCAAGCGCCCGCTTGCACTCAATGCGCCCCTCGGCTAAGCGCCGCCCTTCCAACGGCCCGGTAGACGCATATGTCTACTCATGTCCTCTGCGGAGAGGTGGCTGAGTGGTCGAAAGCACCGCACTCGAAATGCGGCGTACGGGCAACTGTACCGAGGGTTCGAATCCCTCCCTCTCCGCCACCATTCTGGCTTTTCGGTGATCAGAACGCCAATTTGAGTTATGTTCCCCTAATAGACCCCTAAATGACGTGGGTGCTTACTGGCCGTTTGTTAACCGCTTACCGGACTCTGGATCTGTCACTTTTAGACACTTCCAAAAAGTTAGGATTTGTTAGGGTCAGCCATCCGAGGCACATTCAAAGGCTATAGACCGTCGGTTGTCCGTCCAGCTTAGCCGCTGGGCAAGCTAACTGTTTGCGCAAAACTCAGCCATCCTAACACTGTCCCAGCGATGAAAGCGCGAAATGTCCATCGATTGGTGGCTTCACCAAACGTTTGGATTAGAAATTCATTAGACCGCAAAGCGAAGCCGAACAGCAGCGCAGCAAAGAAGGGCGGGTTGATCGTTGTACCCATCCGTTGATGTACCACCATATTTAAGATGCCAACGGCTAAGCCTGCAATCACTAGAACATTGCGATTTGCAGTAAGTATCGCAAGGTACATGGCGGCAAACATGGCTAGCCAGCTGAGGATTAAGTCCACAATAAATGTCATCACAATCTGCCTCCCCTTTTTAGGGGGACATGCTAACTGCTAATTTATTGAATTCAAGGCAGGGTCCGGACCTGTGGTTAATGAGCGTTCCTGCCTCCACCGCGGTTAGAACTAAAACCGATCACCACACTAGAAACGCGATGGTTCGCCATGCCCCTGCGTCTAAGGAACCCTCCTCGTTTATCCAGTGATAATGATCTAATCACTCTCTGCCTTCTCCATGCTCCAGAAGTCTGCCAGCAGGTGAATAGTAGCCTGTTCTTTAGATGCCTGAGGCAACGGTAAATGGCCAATGGCGAGCCAATTCCAATTACCCCAGTTGTCATCATAGGAATATAATCAAAATATCCAGTGCGTGCAGCCGCGGCTTAAATAGTAAGCATCAACCCTGCCATGCATTGGCGACCAAGACCATTCCACTTGGCCTAAGTACTCAGGGTTTGACGGACCTTTCGCTAAGACTGACCCCGCAGGCTTTTTGCCCCGACCGACAACTGCATCGAATGGCTCGGGACGTCTCGGAAGATCTGAAACCGCTACGATGCGCTGTTTAGGCATCTGCGTGGGTGAAATAGGCAAAAATGGCTTCTTCATTTTGCGTCGCCGCCAAGCAGCGGAAGAATGGTTCGATCACCCTGCCGATAGTAACTAGGGAGGATCGCGTCCGTATTAGCTGTCAGGCGGCGAATTCCAACCTGTTCTGTTTGGCTCAGTGGCTTGCGTGAAGCCTTTAGCCGGAAGCGTATGATGGTAACCAGCGCGGAAAGCACTGGCTTGGGCAAACCATGAAGTTCATCTTGCGAGAATATACTAAGGACCTCGCGTCCTGCCGCAGCTGTAGATGGGGTTGCGTTCGCCTTGTTTTTCCGCCGTTTTTTAAGGGAGCGGGCTGGAACAGCTTAAACTGACCAGCCTCTCCGACACAGCCAGAAGGCAAAGCGTAATCACTGGCAACGCAGGCCAATGCCGATAGCCCAAGCGAGATAACGAGGGGCGTCCTCCAGCGTGTTCTCCCGCGGTGGAAAGAGCGGCTGACAGCCCTCCGGAAGGACTTCCTGTTCCGTGTCCTGATTTTGCCAACTCACGCTATCGACCTTCGCGGCCTCAATTGCAGGATGCCAAAGATGTTCGAAGGCCAACTCCTTGAGACCGATAAGTTCATCAACCGTCGGCGGCGGACCGTCTTTCTGCAAACGCCGAGCCACAGCTGCTAAAAAATCGCGGAATGGTCGCTCAGGAAGAAAGGGGATCTCTTCGCGTGTAAAAACTTTCAGTGCCGCATCCGCCAGCTCTTTGCTCGACACGGTCTTCGCATTTGTGTTCAAAGTCATAATCTTCTCCTTGCGTTATGCATCGCAAGAAGTGCTGACCTGATGTTGCGGAGATTACGCTCTTTCGTTGCGTTTACCGCCACATCCGCCGAAGCGTGACCACCTTGCTGAGCCAGCAGGTTGGTGAAGGGCGAACCCTTCTCTTGATGCTCCGCGATTATAGGCCAGACCTTAACCACCGGCAAGACCAAAGTTGAAACTAGAACGGTGTCAAATAAATTCGGATACCCGAAGAAGCTGTCCGACGCGCGTTACTCAGTTATTAACGGAATCCATCTCGGATCCACTGGAAAGCTTTAAAAAGCAAGAATGGCGATAACGAGATTAAGGCGATTGATAGAAATATATTCGTGACGAATGGCCAAGAAAAGCAGGATATCTCAAACCCCTCAACGCTCGAACCAAACCATTCGCTGGGAGAAGTTACACTAGCGGAAGTGACCGTTCCCGGCACGCAAGCCATCCTGTCAACTGCTTTGCCATATGTTGGGATAGAACTTAATCTCACGCGTTGGCCACTAGGCAGATAGGAAAAGCCTGCGTTCTCAGCATCAAAAACTTTCAGGTACGCATCACGCAACACTTCTCCATGATCCCTAAATTCGAGGTCCCAGTTACCTACGCTAACCCTCATTTTTGTTCCATATACCTCTTCTCCCCAAATATTTCTCGTAGGGTTGGAGTAATCCGTTTCCTTGTAAAAACTTGCGGAAGCTCTGGCGGATGCGTCAGGCAATCCATCAAAAGCGGTTATGCAGATCGCAATCAAGCTAACAAAAACGATGCCAGTCAGCCTTCGCCACCCTGCGTGGAATTCAACTAGGACAGTTGAAAAAGAAGAATTCATAAGCTCCCTCCCCCACTTCTATAACTTAATGAAATAAAGCGTATTCCGATAAGACTGGGAGAGCTGGGGTCATAAATCAATATGAGACGCGCCGCAAATGGCGGCGCGTCGAGAGTTCAAAATTGAAAACCCAACCCAACGGTCCCGCGATTATACTCGGTATCGAAATACCGTTGATACTGAATAGAAATATGGGTCTTTCCGCTGATCTTATGCTGATAGCCCACCCCAGCAGAAACATCGGTGTCCCAGCCTGAATAATAGATACAGTAATAGGGGGCTTACCACGAAGCCATCATATTTGTAGCGAGCAGCGCCGACTGTTCCGACAAGCTTGCCTACTTCACTTGTTTTGACGCCCAGCCTGCGATTAACGCCGTAAACCGGTGTATCGAAACTCGTGTTGGTATCTGCCGTAAATTCGCCTCCAACAAAAGTTTTGGAGCCGATATCGGCATCATAGCCCAACGCCACACCAATGGATTCGGTTGTGTAAACAGACGTGGCCGCAACACCGCCGCGCAACTCTGCGTAACCTGCCGCATTTGCGGCAGTTGCATCAAATAGCCTGTTCCAACGCCTCCATCTCTCCCGGCTGCAGGCGGCGCGTGTCGCCGTTTGCTTCCTGCCAAAGCCGAAGACCGGCCGCGCGGAAGTCCTCCACCCATGGTTCAAGATCAGCAGGCGACATTGCCCCTATTCTGAATAGATGGTCTTCGTACCAAGCCACCGAGCCAATCTGCATCTCATGGTCTCGTTTGAACTTTTCCCACCATCCTTGGTACTTAGCCTCGATGGCGTCTATCCGGATGATAAGATTTATGAACGCAAGCGCGATCGCCATAGTCGCCCCCAGCTTTCGTCGTCTGGTGAGCGATACTATCGCCTCCTGTCTGGCTAGATAGGTCAACCCATAGTCGACGTTCTTCAACGCAGTTCCGGTAAATCCTGTTAGACAAACCTCTATCCAAACAACTGCGATCGATCTGCTTGTCTCTTGAGGGCAGCAAGCAACCATATTCATGGCGCAAAAGGCTGTTGCAGGCCTTTAGCTGGCGCAGAGTTTCACGCCCCTCAAGCAGCCTACAATATTGACCAATCGCCTGTTGACGCGATTCATATAAGGCGGCTCCAACAGACCCTGAAAACACAACAACCAGCGCTATTTTGCCTGCAACGGCCATATTGGGCATAATGGCATAGTTTTCCAAACTTGTGGGATGCCATCCAGCGGTTGGCAGTTCTTGGTTCGCAACGTCGTTAGGCCTCGCTCAGAACCCGAACCCAAGGCCAATCGATCCGCGGTTATACTTGGTATCAAAATAGCGCTGATACTGCACTGAGAGGCGAGCGTTCTCACCTATCTTCCGCTGATAGCCCACACCTGCCACCACGTCCGTGTCCCAGCCACTGTAGTAGGCATAATAGGACGGTCCAACGATATATCCATCATAGCTGTAACGCGCGACACCGAGCGTCCCGAAAAGCTTGCTCGTATCGTTTGCCTTGGCGCCGAGGCGGAGATTGAAGCCGTAAACGGGCGTGTCGAAGCTGGCATTGGTATCTGCGGTCAACTCAGCGCCAACGAAGGCAGCCGAGCCAAGGTCGGCATCGTAACCAAGCGCTAGGCCTATTGCCTCGGTCGTGTAATCAGGACTCGCGGCAATTCCGCCTCTAAGTTCGACATATCCCTCGGCATTGGCCGCTGATGCAAAGCATGCCGCACTTATTGCGGCGACAAAACCAAATCGAACCATAATATCCTCCCTTGCTTTATCTTCAAAAGAAGATGACAATTTCGTAATTGGCGTATACGTTTATTACGAGAAGGGCAAGGGAGGCAACAAAGCACCGCCCGCAGACAGCATATTATTTCGAGGTATTTGATAAACGGTCTAAAAAGTCAGGGCCGCCATCTGGAAAAAGGCCACTGCGGCAAAGGCCAACCTGCGTGCGGCACGTAGGTGCGTGATTACAGACCCAACAGCTTGCGCGTTATTGAAACGAACCTCCTGCCGCTTGAGAACAATCAACTGGAAAATGGACGCAAGGCCGACATATGCGACAGCGGAAACGGCTGCCGCCGCTAAACCATTGAAGATCCAAACGACTGCTGCCAGCACCAACGCAGATCGCACCATGGGGGTAGCAGTAAGCTGAACCTTCAACTGTGGCCCCGCGGCCTCCTGCGACCCATTGCTGCGGCCCGTTCTTCCCGAATATTGAACGGTGCTTAATTCTTGAGCCAACATATCCATGCCCCTTCAGATAGGTCCACATTCAAAACTATCGGCCTGCCCGGTCCTCGGCGTCAAGGCCTATTGCTAAAAGCTGACGTATTGCATCCGCTCTATTAAGCATGATGAACGGCGCCTCAGTTTTCATGCGCATTAGATAGGCGTCAATACGGTCAACTGCCGACTTCGGTAGCCGGACACTCACCGTCTCCATCGTCTCTGGCAGCTTATTTCTACCCATAACGCTTCCTTGGCTCCGTGGCGCAGAAGCTAGGCATATAGCCGCATAAGTTTGCCTTGTGTGCGACGTAATATTCGTATACGTCAATTACACCAAATAGCGGCACATCTGCATGAAGATCGTTTCTGGCCGCTCAAGGAGACGGGCATGAAAAAACTAATCGCTGCAACGATCGCAATCATCAGCACGACCGCGCTTCAAGCGCAGAGCGTGTACGTGCGGCCTACTATTCGCTCTGACGGCACAGTAGTCCAAGGACACTGGCGCACGGCACCAAATAATACACGCACGGATAATTGGTCGTCACGTCCCAATGTCAACCCGATGACGGGTCAGGCTGGCCGAGTTGCCCCCTACGCTCCTCGGCCAATTTATCGGACGCCTTCAACGAGCAGCTACCCCAACCCTTATCGGCGAGGATATTGATCCGTGCGCGCATTTTTACTCCTGACGGCCAGCATCGCCCTGTCAGGCTGTGTATCGTCCTCTAAACCCCTTAAAAACGCCTCTGGGCAGGTCGTGGAATGTAAAGCTAGCGGATTTGGCTGGTTGGGTGCGCCGGTGGCGATGATTTCGCAATCGGACTGCATTAGGGACATGAAACGAAAAGGGTTCGTTCCTATCGACCAAGATCCGAACGATGCGATGATTCCCAAGGGTGCCGCCAACTACCAGAGCAATCTTAGCCTTCCTCTGCCTGCGGGATGGGAACTGAAAGACCTGAATGCGACGCAAAAGGCACAAGGATTGCGCATCATGGCACTCAACTCCACGATTGATGGCGGCGTCATCGTTTCAAGCATCAAGCGGGACGCCATCACTGACCTAACGAAATACATCGAATCTCGGCGTGCGAAGGCGCGCAGCGTTGGTGTTGACGGCGACGTTACGTCTGCCGAGCCGGTCACCGTGAATGGTCGAGAGGCATTCCGTTATTTTGCTCGGAACACGATTGGACAAACCCGCATTCGTTATGGGTATACCCACATTGTGGGCAAGGCGGAGATTGCTCTCGTCCTAGTCTGGACAAATGATGCTGGCTTTGATGGCGTGAAAAGCGAACTACTAGAAATGAGCGGCAGACTTCAGGGGTTTGATCAGTGAATGACGGGGGCAGTGATCCGCAACTGGAAGAGGGCGAACACAAGCGCGCAGCGGCAATTAAGAGACCGGATTGGACAATCACTTCTCCCGCGTTGTTGGCTCTCAAAGAGGACCTCTTAAGGCGGGGCATGACACCCGAAGATGCCGACGAATTCCTAAGAACTATTTAGCGTCAGATCCAGTGGCTGGATCGATATGGAACCATAGAATTCTGGCGGGGGTCAAAATACTCGTCCCCCCTATCGTCAATTAGCCTCCGGCCAGGCCGCTTGACCTGATCAGAAGAAAGAAGCGGCGGTAGTCGTCGATGCCAGCCGATACTCACGGTCTATCATGTTCCTCCACTATATGCCCATGGTAATAGCTATATGTGTGGCGAAAATCCGAATTCTGATAACAGGCTAAAAACTGTTAGTTGCTCTCGCCATCATGCAGGAAAACGTCACCGACTGGTGTGTTAAACTGATACAAACTATCGCTTTCCAATACCGCAAATTGCCCGCGATCCATTTGCTTACGATATCGTTTCAGCGCACGCTGACCACGCTCCATTCGTTTTCGCTCCTTCGACCCAGCTGGCGGTTCCGCCGTCATATAGGCAAGTGATGGCGGGCGACGATCAGGGCCAGCCTCCCATCTAAGTCTCCAGCATCTAGCTTTAGACGTATGGCTGGCCTTAATCGAAAAGTGCGCCTCTCGCGAAACTTCGATGAAGCCGAGTTTTTGTAAGGCGTCGAAAGCCTTGCTTGCCGCGCTAAGGTCCGCCACGCCGATACGGTCTGCTGCGTCCCGTACGCTTAAATAGAGGCTACCGTTGTTCTTGCCGTCATAAAGCATGATCAACTCAACCAAGAGTGCGCGCGCATTCGCCGATAACGATCGATAAGCGCTTGAAGTTAGCATAGCGTAATCAAGACGGACAAAGCGACTCGTCTTGCTTCTCCCTTTAGCGTTTGGCTTGTTTCCGCCGTGTCGATGAGCCATTAGCGTTGGCCTCCATTCGCAAGCGCCGAATTGCCTTCCAAGAGTGCTAGCAGCGACGCAGCAGGAATAAGTGTTCGGCCGCCTACTTTAACCGCCTGTAAGCGACCTGCCGCGATGTGAGCATAAAGCGTGGTCTTGCCGAGGCTAGACACCTCGCATGCTTCTTTGATGCTGTACGCCAACTTGTGTGGAGTTGAAATGAACTGCATGAAATATCCTCGTTCGTCTCTGAACGCGGACAGTAAATATGCCCATCCAAACCAACCTGAAGGTGACTTATTCCTCGAGACTTTCGTCACCACCTGCGCCGTCTGCAGCGGGGGTTGGGTGTCTGTCTGGCCATATTTGCAGATTCAGGCCTTGCGGCACGCTATATTCAGATAGCGCAGTCATCACAGTGTCCAAAGATGCATCGACTGGAGGCGCTACGCCGAACACGTCTTTGTATGCTGCAAGAACCTCTTCCGTGGCAGCCTCATAGCGCTGCCAGATAGTTGATTGTGGGTCTAAGTTCCTGAGTTCAGACAGTAAGTTAAGGTATACCGAAAGAGGGTGTTCAGCTGCCGCGATCAAGAGGGCGTTGATCCTAACATATTTCAGCCGCTTACCCGATAACTTTCTCAGCAGTCGTCGAACGGTTGAATCTTGACTATGGCCCGGCTTGCGTTCGCTAAGTTCCTTCGCAATGGCGTAGTTTGATTTCTCTGCCAGAGGGTCTCCACCGCGCAGGTATAACCTCGCATCAGCGAGCATCGACTGATGGAGTTCCTTCCAATCTTGTTCCGAAGGCCTGCCCATTTTTCGGCGCTTAGTACCTTCCACTGCCTTCAAAACAGCAGCTTGACCAAACTTAGACGACAATCTTGCTATCGCTGCCTTTAGTTCGTCAGTTTGATCCTCATTACTATTGTTTTGGTCGGCCATATTTGCTGCCCTACTCCTGCCTATTACCGCCGCCACAGAAAGCTGCCCAATCGTCCATGAGAGGCCGCCGTTTCTCTAAGAGGTCGCCTCTGCGGTATGCTGCCTCTGCCTTATTTTGTATCGTGTGAGCGAGGGCCATCTCTGTGACTTCTGGCGAATAGTCAGTTCTCTCGGCTGCCCAATCACGGAAGCAGGATCGGAACCCGTGGACGGTAGCGTCAATCGACGATCTTCTAAGTAACATGCTCATCGCACCGGCAGATAGTGAGCGGTGCCGTTGGCTGACGAAAACGTTCCTACCGCCTAGCCTCGAGGCTGATTGAAGAATGTCGATTGCTCTTGACGATAAGGGTATTCGGTGGACTTTGCCTGCTTTCATCCGACTGGCTGGCACTGTCCAAACGGCCTTCTCAAGGTCGATTTCGTTCCAACTTGCATTGATTACTTCGCTCGTTCTAGCGGCAGTCAGAATGGTAAACTCAAGTGCCATGGCAGCTATTGTCTCCATATCTCGAAGGCGCAACACGAAGATGGGGACAGCATCAATATCCATTGCTTTGTGATGCCCGCGTGACACGCGTTTTCTCGGCGGTAGGATATTGTCTAGATGGCCGCGCCACGCGGCTGGATTTTCCCAACCGCGAAGTCCTCTTGCTTTGGCGGAGTTCAAGATGACCTCGATTCTCCCTCTAATGCGGCTCGCAGTCTCGGGTACCGTGCGCCATATTGGCTCGAGAACGTTAAGAATGTCGGCGGTTTTTATCTCATCGACAGGAATAGTTCCGATGAACGGTAAAACGTAGGTATCGAGGGTATTCACCCACTGTTGACGATGCTTTGCGTTGCGCCAGCTGCTTTCCATCGCGGCGATATGTTCGGCGGCGACCTCCGCGAATGTGATGCGGCGTGTGGCATTTGTGACGGCTTCTGATTTTGCGAGAGCCGCCATTTCTCTACGTTCCTGTAGTGGATCGACCCCGGCTTTGATCTTCAGCCTTATCGCCGTGGCCAAGTCTCGAGCAGCGGCAAGCGAAACGGCATCCGCGCCGGTCGCAGACCCCAGTCCCAACTCGTGCGACTTACCGTTCCGCATATACCTAAATATCCACGATCTCGCGCCAGTGTCTTTCACCACAAGATACAGGCCGCCGCCGTCTGCATGCCTTCCCGGCTTTGCGCTTTTGACGGTTAACGCGGTAAGCGCATTCGCGACTTTACGCGGCATTTCGTTCTCCGTTCCCATAAACGTTCCCACAAAGTAAAGCGGTTCTGATGGAATGCAAGCGAACGAATGCGGATATTCAGAAATTCACAACGCATAAAAAGCATGGAAAATAGGTATTAGGATGTCGATATTGTCCATTGCCGAACACGTGTTATGCGGACTCCCTCTCCGCCATTTTCCTGAACCATCGTTGGCACCTCATGCATGGCAGGCATAGGCCCGGGTAACTTTGCCAGCGGCATGGAATGGATAGGCGTCTCCAGCTGGTCGTTCGCTGGATGCACGCCGGGCTGTGTCTAAGGCTCTCACCCATAACTAACGCAGATTAAGTGGCGGCCCGCTTTGGGAACGAACCGCAGTTTTTGCCGTTCAACGCTTAATCTCGCCGCGGCGATGCGCCTTTGGGCCCCGCTGCCACCTTGGACTTGCGAGCTTTCCATCCCTCGGTTGTCGGGGCGATGTTCTATGGGAGACGGAAAAACGTGCTGCGCGACGCCAATTTCACCACCATTGCTGCGACTGGACCCTCAGACCATCCAACGCATATCCGCCCAACGCTCCTGTGCTTTTCCCATCTACGTTGGAACTTTGTCTTTCAACGGCCGCAACATGTGATGAGCCGCTTTGCCCGCGATTTTGATGTGCTCTTTTGGGAAGAGCCAATAGAGACACGTGGCCCCGCCCATCTTGATGTGACGCAAGACCCCTCTGGTGTGCGCATTCTGACACCGCGTTTGCCAGCCGGGCTGAATGAGGCGGCGCAGATCCAACATTTGCGGGCCTTGTTGAATAAGGCGTTGCTCGGTCAGCCGGGGGATTTGGTCCGGTGGTTTTATACGCCGATGATGCTGCCCATTTCGCAACATTTGAATGCCGCAGTCACAGTCTATGATTGTATGGACGAGCTATCGGCCTTTAAATTTGCGCCGCCTGATCTGCCACGGCTGGAGCGCGAGCTGTTTGACGCAGCCGATATTGTTTTTACCGGCGGCCATAGCCTGTATGAGGCAAAATCGGCGCAGCACGCCAATGTCCATGCCTTTCCATCGGCAGTTGATGTTGCGCATTTCGCCCAAGCGCGCCAGCATATGCCCGATCGAACAGCGCCGCCAACACTTGGCTTTTACGGCGTAATTGATGAACGGCTCGATACGGACCTATTGGCACGCGTGGCTGATTTGCGGCCCGACATCCAGTTTGAGATTGTTGGCCCTGTCGTAAAAATTGATCCTGCAAATCTGCCGCAGCGGCCCAATCTCCATTATCTTGGTCCCTGCGCTTATGCCGATTTGCCCGCCCTTTTGGGGCGCTGGCACGCAGCGATTATGCCGTTTGCCCGCAATGAGTCGACGCGCTTCATTAGCCCCACCAAAACGCCAGAATATTTAGCAGCGGGGCGTCCTGTCGTTTCAACCGCGGTACGCGATGTTGAGCGCCAATATGGGCATTTGGCCGGTGTGCTGATTGCGGATGATGCCGAAGGGTTTGCAGCGGCGTGTGATGCTGTGGTCCTCTTGGCGCATGATCCGGCTGCCTGGCTGCCGCAGGTGGATGAAGTCTTGGCAGATATATCGTGGGACAAAAGCTATTGGGATATGCGCACCCATGTGCAGGCAGGGCTGGTGCGCGCCACATCATTGGCGAAGCTGCGGGCAACCTCTCGGCCTCATTATGATTTTCTGGTCGTTGGTGCCGGCTTTGCCGGCGCAGTCATGGCTGAGCGGCTGGCCAGAGAGGGTGGCCAGCGCGTCTTGGTGATTGATAAACGGCCCCATATTGCCGGCAATGCCTATGATGTGCGCAATGCGGCGGGCCAGTTGGTGCATCTTTATGGCCCGCATATCTTCCACACCAATTCGGCTGAGATCGTTGAGTATCTATCAGATTTCACGGAATGGCGGCCCTATGAGCATCGTGTTTTGGCAGAGGTGCGGGGGCAGCTGGTGCCTATCCCAATCAACCGAACCACGCTCAATTTGCTCTATGGGCTATCACTTGCGAGTGACGCTGAAGTGGCGGCCTTTTTGGACCAGCGGCGCACGCCGGTGGCCAGTGTGAAAACATCTGAAGACGTTGTTGTTTCGGCTGTGGGGCGAGAGCTGTATGAGCTTTTCTTCCAAGGCTATACGCGCAAGCAATGGGGGGTAGACCCGGCAGAGTTGGACAAATCTGTCACCGCGCGCATCCCCACCCGCACCAATGCCGATGATCGCTATTTCACGGATAAATTTCAGGCCATGCCGCGCGATGGCTATACAGCCATGTTTGAACGGATGCTCGATCACCCACGCATTGATGTGCGTCTGGGTGTGTCCCATGCAGATATTGCGGATCTGATTTCCTATGACCGGCTTGTTTGGACAGGGCCAGTCGATGAGTATTTTGGCTGCTGCTTTGGGAAATTGCCGTACCGATCGTTGAAATTTGATCATAAAATCATTGCCAAGCCGCAGTTTCAGCCAACGGGTACCGTAAATTATCCCGCCGAGCAGGTGCCCTTCACGCGGATTACGGAATTTCGGCATCTCACAGGGGAGGAAGGGTCTAAAACCGCCCTCGTTTATGAATATCCCATGGCCGAAGGCGATCCTTATTACCCCATTCCGCGGCCAGAAAATCAGGCGCTTTACGCTCGCTATGCGCGGTTGGCTGATGCGTCGGAAACACTATTTGTCGGCCGGCTCGCGACCTATCGATATTATAATATGGACCAAGTGATTGGGCAGGCGCTGGCGGCATATCGGCGGCTGCGGCCCAGTTTGGAACGTCCGGCCAGCCAGGCAGTGCGGTCGCCGGCACAGGTTGCCAGCTGATACGCCGCTCGCAGCTCTTTGGGCAGTGGCGCGACATAGCATCTTTGAAAGCCGAGGGTGGCTGTCCCGGCCAAAGCACAAAGTGCGGAACCTTGCTGTGATCGCGGGGTTTACTTGGCTCTGGTGTTTCATGGAGCTTCGGCAATGCAGATTAACCGGGACACAGGCATCCTCACGCGCTGGAGCGTGACGATAGGACAGGCCGTTAAGACGTGTCGCACGGCAGCTATTGGCGCGGCACGTGCGCAATTGGGCCACCTTGTTCGGGCGTGCGCACATGAACGCAGAGAAGATCCGCAATCCAAAACGGCAGCACCGCCCTTTGCGGCTTAACGAAGGAGAGATGTCATGACCATCATCTATATCATCATTGTCGGGGGCATTTTGGGCTGGCTCGCCAGCCTCATGATGCGCACCGATGCCCAGCAAGGCATTGTGCTGAATGTCGTGGTGGGGATTGTGGGCGCGCTCTTGGCCGGTCTTATCATATCGCCGCTGGTTGGGGCGCCTTCTATTACATCTGGCGCCTTCTCGCTTGCCGCCTTGCTGGTATCGCTGGTTGGTGCAGTTATTCTGTTGGCGATTGTAAATCTCTTTCGTCGGGGCAGCGTCCGCTAGAGATTTCGTCCTCAGATGTGTTGGGAGAGCCCGGCCTTGTGCCGGGCTTTTTCACTTCTATGTGCAATCCGTGCAGCTAGTTCTTGACGCTGTTGGAAAAGCAGCTAAATCCGCCCTTCCCGTGCAGCGGGGCGCTTAGCTCAGTTGGTAGAGCATCTCGTTTACACCGAGAGGGTCGGCGGTTCGAGCCCGTCAGCGCCCACCAGCACAGGCCTTTGGGAGAGGGGCCGATGTTTAAAGATCAGACATTTTGGATCACAGGTGCATCCTCAGGCATTGGCGCCGCTTTTGCGCGCCAGCTGGCCAAGCAAGGCGCCTACATCATCCTCTCGGGCCGCAATCAGACCGCCCTTGAAGAGGTGGCGGCGCAATGTGGTGCAGATCGCTGTCTGATCCTGCCTTTTGAAACAACGGATTACGTAGCCTTGCCCAAGCTCGTGGACACAGCTTTGGCGTGGCGCGATGGGGTGGATTGTTTGGTCAATAATGCGGGCATTTCGCAGCGCAGCTTGGCGATTGAAACGGCATTCCCTGTTTATCAAAAAGTCATTGATGTGGATTTGATGGCGCCGATTGCGCTGACGCAATTGGTGTTGCCGCATATGGTAGCGCGCAAATCAGGTCGCTTGGTCTTCATTTCCAGCGTTGCGGGCAAAGTGGGTTCGCCCATGCGCACAGCCTATTCAGCAGCCAAACATGGCTTGATTGGCTATGCCGATGCCTTGCGGGTGGAAGTGGCGGCGCTGGGCCTCAACGTTCATGTCATTGCCCCGGGCTCCATTAAGACCGATGTGTCGCGCAATGCAGTGGTGGCCGATGGCTCGCGCCGGGGTGTCAGCGATGAGGCCATTGAAAATGGCATTGATCCTGACAAGGCCGTCCAGCGGATGTTGCGGGCTATGGCACGCGGCGATCGCGAAATTCTGATTGCGCGCGGTGTTGAGCAGACGATTGCGCGCCTGCGCCGTCAATCTCCCAATAAGCTGTTTGATCTGATGGAAAAGATGATGGCCGCGGGCTATGCCCAAAAGATGAAGGGCGAATAAGCCCAGGTGCATCCCGCCTAGGCTTGGCCAAAATCGACACTGCCCTTGCGTGGATGCAACGGCGTGGTGGCCTTATAAAATTCCAGCACCTTTTCCATGTCTTTCAAATAATTGCCCGTGGGCCAGATTGCCCCGGCAAGGCCAACCTGCTTCTTTTCATAATCCATCAGCCCCAGCACCAGCGGCACATTGGCTTGCACGGCAATATGATAAAAGCCCGTTTTCCAGCGGGCAACGGCCGAGCGGGTGCCTTCCGGCGCGATGGTCAGCATGAAGGTGCCGCGCTTGGCAAATTCATCGACCATCATTTGCACATAGTTATGCGAGGCAGATCGATCGACGGGGATGCCACCCAATTCGCGCATTGCCTTGCCAATGGGCCAGCGGAAGAGCTGCTTTTTCGCCATGAAGGACAGGGGTACATTCAGCGTTGTGGCCGCGCCTAGAAAATAGACGAAATCCCAGTTGCTGGTATGCGGGGCGGCAATAATCACACATTTGCGCAAATCGGGGTTGGCGTTCACTTCCGTCCAGCCTTGGCGGTGATAATACCAGAGAACGACCCAGCGAATGGCGCGCGCCAGCCACGACAATTTCGTGTTTTCGGTATTCACAGGCTAAGTCTCCCCCGGCCTTACCTTTTTTATGCGCCCAGCCTGCTTTTGAGGGGTGCGTGGCAGCCGGTCAAGCCGGGTAAACCAACGGGGGTGGGTTAGATGCGGCGGAAGGCCATAGCCGCACCCCAGCCGAGCAATAGCGAGAGGAATACTGCGACCAACCCATAGAGGAGGGGGTATTGGCGGGCGCTTTCTGCCACAAAGCGTTCAAAGCCCGATTTATCAATCTGCACTTCTTTGCTGGCAACAGCGAGGATGCGGCCATCCTTTATGAGAAAGGTTTCCGTGACATAATTGCCCACGGGTACACGGGCGGGAATGGCCAGGCGGGCGCGATACAACACGCCATTGCTAATCTCGACGGATCCGGGCTGTTCATCATAAAGCTTGGATTTGCTGAACAAATCAATCAGCCCATTTTCAAACCGGCGTCGGGTTTCAGGCTGTTCGCTGCTGGCGGGGGAGAGTTGCAGGTTCTTCACGCCCAGTTCGTAAATAGCGGCTGTGCGTTCATCCACCAGCTCGTCCAGCGGGCGAGAGCTGGCAATGGCATAATAGCCGGGGGCTGAGAGGAAGCGGGCGCTTTGGGCATTCACCCAAATTAAGCCGCCCAGTTTTTGCTTTTCGCGCACGATCAGCGGCTGGGTTGGCCCGCGCAATACAACCACAATATCGGCCTTTTCGGTAGGGATGCGCCCACCGGGATAGAGGATCGCGCCAAACATCAGCAGCTCGGCCCCCGTAAAGCTGTACACAATATCAATTTTGCGTTGCGATACATCGGGCACCAACACCGGGTTGGCGGCTCCAGTGGAAAAGAGGAGGATGGGCAGCAGCAAAAGGGCGCGCAATAATTTCATAGCGCTTGCACCGTGTAAATTTCGCTGGGTCGCCAGCCAAGGCCCAAGGCCAGCCAGAGGGACAGGCTGAGGATGATTGCGGCTAAGCCCAGCCGCAGCCAATCAGCCGGCAATCTTGAGGCAAGGCGTGTCCCCAATTGTGCGCCCACCACACTGCCAATCAGCAGCAAGCCCGCAAGCACAATATCCACGGCCTGCGTGGTCAGCGCATGGACCAAGGTTGTGATCGCCGTGACAAACAAGATTTGAAAAAGCGACGTGCCCACCACAACGCGCGTGGCCATGCCAAGGCCATAAATCATCGCAGGCACCAAGATAAAGCCGCCACCCACGCCCAACAACACAGTCAGCACACCAACGCCAAAACCTAGCGCGAGCGGCGCCAAGGGAGAAATATAGAGGCCCGAGGCATAAAAGCGCCAGCGCATTGGCAAATTGGCGACAAATGGGTGATGCCGCCTTTTGCGCGCCACACGCGGCTGGCCTGATTTTTTGGCTGAAATGGCTGCCCAGGCATCGCGCGCCATAAGGCTGCCAATGCCGCCCAGCAGCACAACATACATAATGGCAATGATGGTATCCATCTGCCCCGCGCTTTCGAGCAGGGAAAACACGCCGGCACCCGCCAGTGCGCCAAACATTCCGCCAAACACCAGCAGGGCGCCCATACGCACATCCACCCCATCGCGCTGCCAGTGCGCCAACACGCCGGAGACGCTGGCGCCCGTCACTTGCGTAGTTGCCGAGGCCGCCGCGACAGTGGGGGGAATGCCATAAAGGATCAGCAACGGTGTTGTCAGAAAGCCACCGCCCACGCCAAACATGCCAGATAATATGCCCACGCCGCCGCCCAGTAGAATGACAACCAGGGCGTTCACTGACATATTGGCAATTGGCAGGTAAATATCCATTGCACGCCTGTCCTAGCGGCAGATGGCGCTGGGCGGAAGCTTTGTCTCAGAAATCCTTTCCCAAGGTCAGGCTAGGTCCCGATCCGGGGGGCGCTTGTCCGGCAATGCGCACGCGCCAGTCCGTGCCCGTGCGCAAAGCCATTAACTGGCTGAAGGAGAGCTTTGATGCGCGGCGCTATCCGTGGTTTGCGCCGCACTTTATCCATCCCAATGAATTTCTGACCAGCTATGAGGACAGCTTGGTTGTCCCGCTGTTTGACCAGATGGCTGGGGATGTTTAACGGTCTGTTATCCTTTGAAAGAAAAGATGATGACAGCGGTTAAACCTCGGTCTGCCTTGCGTGAGTTTTTGCAGAGCGAAGCACCGGGCGGACTTGTGCTGATGGCCGCTGCCGCTGCCGCGTTGATCATTGCCAACTCGCCCTGGGCTGAGGCCTATTCAGGCCTGTTGGCCAAATATGTTGGGCCATTTTCTATCCTCCATTGGGTTAATGATGGCTTGATGGCGCTGTTCTTTCTGCTGGTTGGGCTGGAGATTAAGCGCGAATTGGTGGATGGCCATTTATCGAGCTGGACGGATCGGCGGCTGCCTATTGTCGCGGCTGTTGCCGGCATGGCTGTGCCCGCTTTTGTCTTTCTGGCCGTCACATGGGGCCAACCCGAACTGGCCCGCGGCTGGGCTGTGCCGGCCGCAAC
>JBEEOY010000038.1:0-5854 GCA_041191345.1 Pseudomonadota bacterium | reverse complement strand
CGCGCGGTGATGGCAGCCCGGCTGATGGAAGTGCAAGGCGAGGTGCAGCGCAGCCCAGAAGGCATTATCCATCTGCTCGCGCATCGGATTATGGATCGCAATGCCGTGCTGGCGCATTTGTCTGACCAGCACCCCCTGACGTCCAGCATTGCCCGTGCAGATGAAGCGCTAAAGCCCATTTACCCGCGCATGGGCCATCCACGCGCTGTGCGCCTTTTGCCCAAATCACGCGATTTTCATTAAGTGAGGCGGGGCGCTTCGCGCTGGGCAATCCAATAAAGCGGCAGGCCCGCCAGCATTAGCAAAACACTCAACCCACTTGCTTCAAAACCTGCACCCCATAAGGCCCAAAGCCCATAAGCCAGCCCAGCCAGCGCCGTGGGGATCGCGATGCGCCGCTTCAGCGCAACCAGCGTGCACGCCAGATACAGCCACAAAGTGACTGATGTGGTCAGCAGCGCCATGAACGTGAACAGCCCCGCCATGGATCGGCTGGAATTGGCCCAGACAAGCAGCGTCGCCAAGATGCTGGCCACCAGCACGGCCCGCACGGGCACGCCATTGCGCGCCGCCTTGGCAAACCAGCGCGGCATCAATTGGCGCTGGGCCATGTCATAGGGCAATTCCCCCTGCACCAAGATCCAGCCATTCACAGCCCCAATTGCGCTGATCGCGGCGAACAGCCCCACCAAAGCCGCCGGGCCAGCCGACCAGAAGGTCGCCACAAAAAGTTCAAACGGCGCATTGGAAACGGCCACGCGATCCGCCGGTAGCATGAGGGCAATGCCCGAACAGACAATCAGATAAATCACCCCGCACAGCAGCGCCCCCACCACTGTTGCGCGCGGCACATTGCGTGCTGGATTGGCAATGCGGCCAGAGGCAGCACAGGCCGCTTCAAACCCCACCATCGCCCATAACGTAATCGCAGCGGCTTGGTTGATGCGCGACCATGACAGGCCTTCTGCTGGAAAGGGGGTAATCGCAGCACTGCCTTGTTGGCCCAGCACCAAGGCAATCAGCAGGGCGACCACAATCAGCGGAAGCAATTTTAAAATGGTTGTGACCAGCTGAAAACGTCCGGCCGCCCGCGTGCCAATCAAATTGACCAGCGTCAGCAGCCAGATAACGCCCGTGGCCGACAAAGCCGGGTGCAGGCCCAGCACAGGCACAAAGCTGGACGCGTAAGACACAGCCCCAATGGATATGGTGGCGGTGGCCGCCCACACAGAGACCCAATAGCTAAAGCCAATCAAAAAGCCTGAAACAGGCCCAAAGCTGCGGGCGACCAATTCTGCCGGGCCAATTTGGCCAGGTTCAGCCGCTGTCAGCCGGGCAATGACATGCGCCAAGCACAAGGCGCCAGCAATGGTCATCCCCCAGCCTGCCACGGCATTCCAGCCAAAGGGCGCAAGACTGGCAGGCAATAAGAACACGCCCGAGCCAATCATCCCGCCCGTGACAAGGGCAATGGACATCCAAAGCCCCAGCTTGGCGGGCCGATTATCCTCTAGCTCTGGCGGGGTATTGGGTGAGATTGGGGGGGCGGATGCGGCCATGATCCCCCATCCTGCCGAGACCCAGCCCAAGCCGCAAGCAAAGCCTTGCGAACTTGGGCCGGAGAAACGGTCTTAGAATTTCGAGCCGAGGCGCAAACCAATGGTCCGCGGCTGCACGGGCACGATGTTAACGCGGGTGCACTGGCCGCAATTGACGAAGCGAGACAATTCTCCCCGCTGGTCAAAGGCGTTGTTCAAGAACAACTCCGCTGTGAAGTTGCTCCAGTCATAGCCCAGTGTGAAATCCGCCGTGGTCGTGGCACGGATACGGCCCAAAATATCGGCATAGCTGGTGCGAATGTCCGAAATGGCCGAGCCTTGATAGGCGAGCGAGCCTTGGACATGCGCCTTGCCCGTGCCCAAATCATATTCATAGCGCGCAGTGGTGCTGGCCTTGAACTTGGGCGTGATGGGCAGACGCGTGCCTTGCGGTGCCGAAATGTCGGACCCGGCACAAGTCGGGCTGACATCAGAGGCGCCTGAACACAGGTTCTGGCGCAGCTTGGCATTGGTGTAAGCCGCGGTTGCCGACAGCGAGAGGCCATTGGCCGCATTATAGCTCATATCCAGCTCGATCCCGCGGATACGCGCATTGGGACCATTCTGAATCTGCGTGAAGCTGTTTTCCCCCAAGAAGGAATATTGGAACGACGACCAATCCTGCCAATAAATGGCACCATTCAGGCGCATCCGTGGCATGGGCGAAAGTTTCCAACCAAATTCATAATTGGTCAGGAAGTCTGACGCGTACGGCGGAATGCTGGCCCGACGGTTAATGCCACCGGGACGGAAGCCACGTGACCATGTGGCATAGGCCAACATATCATCACTGGGTTTCCACGTCATCGTCAGGCGATGGATAAAGCCCGTGTCCTTCGTGGCCTTGGGCACCACGCTGCCATTTTCTGGCGTGCCCAAATTGGTGCAGAAGGTGCCCGGAACAATCCCCGGCGCCAAAGCCGTGGTCTTGCCTTGCAGCTGTGCATCCCGCAGCGTGATACCGCCCGTGGTATAACAGCCGGCAACGCCTGTCCGGCTGCTGCCTGCCGCGTTGGGCGGCGGGTTGTCGCTGCCGCCCTGCACATAGGCCGGATCGCGGCCAAAGCCGAAGAAGCCAATCAGGCTGTTGTCATATTTAAAGACACGGCCACCAGCAGTCAGCGTCAGCGTGGGGGCAACATCAAAAGAGGCTTCGCCAAAGGCAGCATAATCGCGGTCAACGCGATCTTGCAGCGTCAGCCACAAGGTGCCGGGACGGCCATTGACTGACAGCTTGGGCGCCAGATTATAAACCATATAATCTTGGAAGATCCGATTGCTCTGGCGCTGATAGAACAGGCCAGCTTGCACGCGCAGGCGGTTTTCCTGCGGTGAGGCAATGCGCAGTTCCTGGCTCATCTTTTTGAAGTGATCGCTGCCCGCAATATATTGGCGCGGGTCAATCGTCTTGCCGCTCGCATCTTGATAATAGAAGCAGCCTGCAAGGCCGCTGCAAATGAGCTGCCCATTGTCCGAATAATCGGCATAGAGCGCGTCATAGGCTTCCGCATAATCCGTATAGTCGCTG
The DNA here is from genome assembly GCA_041191345.1 of Pseudomonadota bacterium. Lineage (GTDB taxonomy): Bacteria > Pseudomonadota > Alphaproteobacteria > Sphingomonadales > Sphingomonadaceae > Aquisediminimonas. The sequence continues at coordinate 2,728 of JBEEOY010000038.1, read as the reverse complement.
AACGACTTGGTCTTGCGATCCATATAGGCACCAGCATAGGTCAGATCCCAATTGCCGATCTTGCCTTCAATGGTCATCGCCGCCTGAACGAAGCGGTCATTGCGATATTCATCAGAGAACCGGTTGATCTTCAAATCACCAACGCTGGCGTCATAGGCAAAGCTGCCCTTGTTCTTGCTCTTTTGGACGAGCAGAGACGGCGTTGCAGTCCAATTATCATCCAACTCAATCTTCAGCGCAGCACGGCCGCCAATGACATCCCGACGGTTCACGTCATCGCGCACATAAGGCGCATTGTTAACCTTGATGCCGGGTTCGTTGCCAGTGCGCGCACCAGCGCTGTTGACAATGGCCGGGCCCAAAAAGCTGCGGCTGGCAGCCACATTGTCAATATAGCCAGCGTCCTTTTGGTACCACCCCACGACACGCAATGCCATGCGATCATTCAGCGGGGTGTTGACCATGGCTTCAAGCGTGCCGCCCATGCCGCCATGGGCAACGCTGTTTACCGACGCATCAACCCGGCCTTCAAATTTGCCAAGGTCAGGCTTGTTCGAAATGATGCGAATGGTGCCTGCCTGCGAAGACGCGCCATACAGCGTCCCTTGCGGGCCTGAGAGGGATTCAATGCGTGCCACGTCATAGACATGGACATCGAGCGTGCCGCCAATGGTGGTGACAGGCTGTTCATCCAGATAGACGCCGACAGACGGAAGCGAGCCGGAATGGTTGCCATCGCCGCCTGAGGCAACGCCGCGCATATAGACAGTGGTTGAGCCTGGCTGCGTGGTCTGGAATGCAACTGACGCCAACTGCTTGGTGTAAGAATTAAAGTCTGTGATGCCCAGCTGATCGAGCTTTTTGGTCGACAGCGCCTGAATGCTGATCGGAACGTTCTGAAGGCTTTCCTCGCGCTTTTGCGCGGTGACGATGATGTCGTCATTGGCGTCTTCAGCCGGCTCTTGTGCATAGGCAACGGCTGGAACAAGCATGGAACTGCCCAACAGAGCAGCAACCATCGCGCGATGCGAACGGACAAACAGCATAAAATCTCCCCTCAAACTGCTGCGCCAGACTGTACGCCTTATGACTCTCGGTCAATTGCTCTTGCAGCAAAACCGATGAAAAGGCGTGAATAAGCCATATGTCTAGTGCAGAAATACAACAGGTCGCGCAATTAAATTTCAGGAACTGCCGGATAATCAGCCAATACGGGGCCTAAGGCGGCTTCCAACTCGCCCAACCATGGTGCAAATTGAGTCCATTGATCCATGCCATCGCGGAAAATGGGGCGGCGCACTTGTTCTGAACTGGCCGTGCGCACCGCACGATCATTTTCCCAAAAGCGCAAACACGCCTCTTCAAATGACAGGCCCAGCGCATCAAGCAAGCGGCGAATTTCCTGATCACTCGCCTCAACCATATCCTCATGGAAGACGCGCACCACACGGCCCGGCAAAACGCGGTCCATATGCGCCATGAGGGCGACATAATCGCGATAATATAGCCCAATGTCACGAAGGCCATAAGTGAAGGATTGGCCACGCGCGAAATGTTGTTTGAAGTTGGAAAAACAGCACGCCATGGGATGACGCCGCGCATCAATGATCCGCGCCTTGGGCAGGATCAGGTGGATAAGCCCAACAAAAGCCCAGTTATTGGGCAGCTTATCAATGAAGAAGGGCCGATCTGTCTTGCGGACAATGCGCGTGCGCTCAACATAGCTTTCGCCCAGTGCCCGCACGTCATCTGCCGTGAGGCTGGCCAGCCGTTCCGGCCAATTTTGGGTTGAACCCAATTGAGCCGCAATGGCTGGCAGATCAGGCAATTCCATTGTGCCTTCGACTTGCGAATGCGAGGATAAAATCTGCTCAATCAGTGTCGATCCCGCGCGCGGCAAACCAAGAATGAACACTGGGTCGTCTGCCACACAGCCCCAGCCCTGCCGGGCGGCGTAAAACTCTGGCGTGAAGGTTTGGCGCATTGCCGCAACCATCTGGCTGGTACTGTCGGCCTCATAGCCCAATTGCCGCGCGCGAATAGCATTGCCCGCCTGATAATGGCCAAAGGCGCGCTCCGCCTCGCGGCGATCCTCTATCGCCTTGCCCAGCGCAAAATGGAGATGGAGCCGATCCTCATCGCTAATGCCTGTAGCGGCCACACCCGCTTCCATCTGCGCCAAATCTTCCTCAGTGAAGCGCAGTGTTTTCATATTGGCAAGGCTCCACCACGCCTCGCCAAAATGCGGAGCCAACGCAATGGCCCGGCGATAGGCCGCAATGCTTTCATCCGCCTGTCCAACAGTCTTCAGCACATGGCCATAGGACAGCCAAATCCGCGGATGTCCGTCAAACCGGTCCAGCACCATGCGATAGAGCGACAACGCCTCGTCATATTCGCCAATCCGGCCAAAAGCAGCTGCCTTTAAATTGGCGGACGAGAGGTTGTCAGGATCAATGGCAGACACTTGCTCCAGCTCGTCCAAGGCTTCAGCAACGCGGTTCTGCCGATAGAGGACAAGGGCTAGATTGGACCGCGCCGCGACAAAATTGGGCGCAATTTCCACCGCACGACGCAGCAGATTTTCAGCATCCTTAAACCGCCCAATGCGGCCTGCCAGTTCCGCCAACATGCGGATGGCAGCTGCATCAAAGGGATCATCCTTTAAATGCTGGCGTAGCAAGGGCTCTGCATCGTGAAGCCGATTATCTGCAAGGGCGAGTGCCGC
>JBEEOY010000037.1:0-10275 GCA_041191345.1 Pseudomonadota bacterium | reverse complement strand
GGCCAGAGATCATAGGGCTCTGCCGCCAGCTTCATTGGCTCGGCAATTTGCATATCATAATCCAGCACAATGCGCCCCTGCGCCGTCAGGCGGCAGACGCGCTTGGCATAGGCAATCCAATCTTCCAGTTTATAGCTGGGATAGACCACGGCCTGCATCTCACCCAAATCACGCGCGGCATGGACCCAAGTGGGCCAGCTATGTGTCCGGCCAACTGAGGTGCGGATCCGATCCAACCCTTTTTCGTCAACCACTGGGCCAATATCGTTCAAAAGGGCACCCACAATTCGGCCCGGCTTTAATCCGGCCATCAACATGGTGATAAGGCCGCCCAATGATGTGCCAATGGACACAAATTTCTTGATCTTCAATTCCGCTAAGAGTGCTTCCAAATCCTGCACATACGTCAGCGGTACATAAGTCATAGGGTCTTTGGCATAGGCACTTTCGCCGCGCCCGCGCAGATCAACGCAAATCACGCGCCAATCCCCTGACAGACGCGCTGCCACATGCTCAAAATCCCGCGCATTGCGGGTAAGGCCGGGAATGCAAATGATCGGCGGGCGCCATTTATCGCCCGGATAGTCGCGATAGTGCAACCTCAGGCCGTCATTCGACCACCAATAGCCATCCGTGTATTGCGCTTTAGAACCCATCGCCCCCATATCGCTGTATGTCGTCCATCCCGCAAGCTTTCCCTTTCACGCCTGAACGCGCCATTGAGGCCGTGACGGATTTTTTGGCAGACCCCGTCTCGGCGGCAGATTTTCCGCAGGCCATTTTGCGCTTTCGCAATGATCGCGCAGCCCAAGAGGTGGGCCTATCTGATCTGACCGATGACGATTGGGTGCGCCACTTCGGGCGCTTTGTCCCGCTGCCCGGCAGTCTGCCTCAGCCTTTGGCATTGCGTTATCATGGCCACCAATTCCGGGTTTACAACCCGGATATTGGCGATGGCCGCGGCTTTCTTTTCGCCCAAATGCGCGACGCGCGCGGGCGGCTGATGGATTTAGGCACCAAGGGATCCGGCCAGACACCCTATAGCCGCTTTGGCGATGGCAGGCTGACGCTGAAAGGCGCAGTCCGCGAGATATTGGCAACCGAAATGCTCGAGGCTTTAGGAGTTGAAACCAGCCGGACCTTTTCCGTCATTGAAACAGGCGAGGCGCTCCACCGGGGTGATGAACCCAGCCCGACGCGCTCTGCAGTATTGGTGCGGCTGAACCATGGCCATATCCGCATTGGCAGCTTTCAGCGCTTGGCCGCGCTTGGCGAAACAGACCATCTGAAACGCCTAACGGCCTATGCCCTTAGCCAATATTATGGTGAGGAAGATGGGCCAGATGCCGCCGCACGCCTTGTCCGCCATGTGGTGCGTCAAACCGCACGCATGGCCGCTAGCTTTATGGCGGCAGGCTTCGTCCATGGCGTGCTGAACAGCGATAATATCAACATTACGGGCGAAAGCTTCGATTATGGCCCGTGGCGCTGGACGCCCAGCTTTGACCCTAATTTTACAGCGGCCTATTTTGACGAACAGGGGCTTTATGCCTTTGGCCGCCAAGCCGAGGCGATCCATTGGGATGTCGTGCAGCTCGCCAATAGCCTGTTGGATATTGCCGAACGCGAAGCTCTGGTTGAGGCAATTGACGGCTATGCCCCTGCCTATCGCGAGGCGCTTGTGATGGCCGTGTTGTGGCGGCTGGGCGTGGTGCCGCGCAGCGATGCCGAAAATATTCGGGTTGTGACTGCTTTGGAAAGCGCCCTGTTTAGCAGCGGGGTGGAGTTGGATCGGTTTTACTTTGATTGGGCTGGCGGAAAACTGCGGCGGCCAGATGCGCAGGGTTTATATGCCAACCCCAGCTTTGCTGAACTTGCCGGGGCATTGACAGACTTTGTCCCGCGGCAAGATTTTCAGCACAGCTATTGGGCTGGGCACGCCCCCTGCTCAATGCATATTGACGAAGTCGAGGCAATTTGGGCGCCCATTGCGGCGGAAGATGATTGGTCACGCGTCTATGACAAGGTGGCCGCTATCCGCGCGATGGGGGCGGCCCTGCGCGCCGAAGGGCAATAAGATTATGGCAGAAAACCTTTTCTCTTATGAACCCGCAACTGGCACAGAATTGTGGCGCGGGCCGCTGAGCAATGTGGCAGCAGAAGTCGCCGCTGCGCACGCCGCTTGGCCCCAATGGGCTGCCCGCCCACTTACCGAACGCATTGCTCTGGTTGAACATTTTGCTGAGATTGTACGCGCGCGCCATGAGGAAATGGCCGTGCTTATCGCCCGCGAAACTGGCAAGCCGCTGTGGGAAACGCGCACCGAAGTTGATGCTGTGATCAACAAAGTCGTCATTTCCATTCAGGCTTATGCGGAGCGCACGCCGGAACGCGAAGTCGCGGCTGCAGCAGGCCAGCGGACATGGGTGCGGCACAAACCCCATGGCGTTATGGCAGTGCTCGGGCCCTATAACTTCCCCGCGCATTTGCCCAATGGCCACATCATCCCCGCGCTTATTGCGGGCAACAGCATTGTTTTTAAGCCGTCTGAAAAAACCCCGGCAACGGGCGCCTATCTGGTTGAATGCCTTCATACCGCAGGCATCCCCAAAGACGTGGTTCGTCTTGTTATTGGCAGTGCTGAAGAAGGCCGCGCGCTAGTGGCGCACCCCCATGTTGAGGGGATCTTGTTTACCGGCTCGGCACGCACCGGCATTGCGCTCAACCGACAATTTGCCGATCAACCGGGCAAAATGCTGGCGCTGGAAATGGGCGGCAATAATCCGATCATTGTCTGGGATGCCACCGACATTGAGGCGGCGGCTGCCGTGGTTGTGCAATCCGCCTATCTTAGCGCCGGACAGCGCTGCACCGCCGCCAGCCGCCTCATTGTGCGCAAGGGGCAAGAAGGCCCGCTTGTGGACGCGATATGCGCACTGATGGACCGGATCATCATTGACGGCCCCTTTGCCAATCCTGCGCCCTTTATGGGCCCTGTGATTGATGGGAGGACAGCGGAGGGGCTGTTGGCTAGCTTTGCGGCATTAGAGGCCAAGGGCGGGCGCGTGATCCGCCCCTTGACGGCGCTGCACAAGGGGCTGCCCTTCTTGTCTCCTGCCCTGATTGATATGACGGACGCGACTGACAGGCACGATGAAGAGCTGTTTGGCCCTGTGCTCCAAATGATCCGCGTCGCTGATTTTGAGGCTGCAATCGGTGAAGCCAATGCGACAGCCTATGGCTTGGCTGCATCGTTGCTTGGCGGGACTGAAATGCAGTTCAATCAAGCTTGGGCGCAGCTGCGTGCCGGCGTCATCAATTGGAACCGCCCTACAAATGGCGCACCTTCGGCCGCGCCTTTTGGTGGATTAGGCCTTTCGGGCAACCATCGGCCCAGTGCCTATTATGCGGCGGATTACTGCGCGTATCCGGTTGTCTCAGTGGAAGGAGACGCTGTCTCGGGCAGCATTTCAACTGGCCTACGCCCAATTGGCTGAAGTTTCGCTAAACCGCGCCCAACAATCTCTATTTTGCGACTCTGCTGGCCGATAGGCAGGGCGGATGAATGAAAATAGGGAAAGTCATTCTTGTCGGCGCCGGACCCGGCGATCCAGACCTGCTGACGGTTAAGGCTGCGCGCGCCTTGGCCGCCGCAGATGTGATTGTGCATGACGGGCTGGTCGATCCAGAGATTTTGGCGCTGGGCAATCCCAAGGCCCGCTATATCTCGGTCGCCAAGCAGCGCAGAAAGCACAGCGTGCCGCAAGACCGGATCAACGCACTTCTGGTGGAAGAAGCCCAGGCGGGCCGCTTGGTCATTCGCCTGAAATGCGGCGACCCGTTCATTTTCGGGCGCGGCGGCGAAGAGGCGGAAGACTGCCGCGCGTCGGGTGTAACAGTTGAGGTGATCCCGGGCATTTCCGCAGCCGTGGGCTGTGCGGCGGAAGCGATGCTCCCCCTCACGCATCGCGATGCCTCTAGCGCGGTCAGCTTTGTGGCGGGCCAGTGCAAGGGCCTAAGTGACCAGAATTGGTCGGGCCTTGCCGGCAAAGGCCGGACTTTGGTGATTTATATGGGTGTCGCCACAGCGGCGGACATTACCGAAAAGCTGATTGCTGATGGCGTATCCCCAGATATGCCCGTGGCAGTGCTGGAACGCGGGACACGCAAAGGTGCGCGCGCCATGCGCACTCTGCTGACCGATTTGGGCGACATGATCGCCCGTGAAGATGTGAAGAGCCCGGCGGTCATTATCGTGGGGGATGTGGTGGTCCGCTCTGACGCTGAAGACAGGCTGCGGACTCTCGCCAAGCAAGTGGAAGAAGCAAATTCATGAAATTGTTGACGGGAAATGATCTCGCCACCGGGGCAGTGACCTGGTGGACGGGCCAAGGCTGGTCGCTCCATGTCGAAGACGCCATTGATGTGGGCGAACATGGCGAAGCGGTGCTGACCGCAGAAGAAGGCGCGCGCCGCGTGAACGCGCCCTACATCATCGATGCCGTCGCGACGCCCGAAGGCCCACGCCCGGCACATATTAAAGACCGTGTTCGCGCGCTGGGGCCCACCGTCCGCCCTAACCTGACATTGAAGCCGGCGGATCCTAACGCCGGAAGCTGGGTGATCTAATGTATAAATATGACCAATATGACCAAGCGATTGTGGATGCCCGTGTCGCGGAATTCAGCGATCAGGTCCGTCGCCGTTTAGCTGGCGACATCACCGAAGATCAGTTCAAGCCGCTGCGGCTGATGAACGGCCTTTATTTGCAGCTTCATGCCTATATGCTGCGCGTTGCCATTCCTTATGGCACGCTCGACAGCCGTCAAATGCGGATGCTGGCGCATATCGCGCGCAAATACGACCGCGATTATGGCCATTTCACCACGCGCCAGAACATCCAGTATAACTGGATCAAGCTGGAGGACGCACCCGCCATCCTCGCTGATCTCGCTTCAGTTGAAATGCATGCCATCCAAACATCCGGCAACTGCATCCGCAACATTTCGTCTGACCAATATGCAGGGGCTGCGGCAGACGAAGTCGCCGATCCCCGGCCGTGGGCAGAGCTGCTGCGCCAATGGTCCACCTTCCACCCGGAATTCAGCTATTTGCCGCGCAAGTTTAAAATCGCGGTGATTGCCTCGGATGAAGACCGGGCCGCGATGAAGCTGCACGACATTGGCATTCAGCTCGTCAAGCGTGATGGTAAGCTGGGCGCCGCCTTTTATGTCGGTGGTGGCATGGGCCGCACGCCCATGGTCGCCCCGCTCATCAAAGACTTTGTGCCGATTGAAGATTATCTCAGCTATTCTGAGGCGTGCCTGCGCGTCTACAACCGCTATGGTCGGCGCGATAATATCTACAAGGCACGCATCAAAATCCTCATCCATGAACTGGGTGCAGCAGAATATGCGCGGCAAGTGGAAGAAGAATTCGCCCATGTGAAGACGCTGGGCATTGATCCGCCTGCGGCAGAGCTAGAGCGGATTGCAGCCTTCTTTGCTCCGCCCGCTTTTGATGCCGGCGCGCCCGACAGCGTGGATCGCAGCGACCCGGACTTTGCTGTCTGGCTTGACCAGAATGTGAAGCCGCACAGGCAGCCGGGCTATGCGATTGTGAACATCAGCCTAAAGCCTGTCGGCGGCATTCCCGGCGACGCCTCGTCCGCGCAAATTGATGTCATGGCGGACTTGGCCGAGCGCTATAGCTTTGATGAGCTGCGCGTGACGCATGCGCAGAACATCGTGCTGCCGCATGTCGCCAAGCGCGATCTCTATGCCGTGTGGCAGGCGCTGGTGGAGGCCGATCTCGCCGCACCGAACCTGGACCTGATTAGCGATATCATTGCCTGCCCGGGCCTTGATTATTGCAGCTTGGCCAATGCCCGCTCGATTCCAGTCGCGCAGAAGATTGCCCAGCGGTTCGCCGATTTGGATCGGCAGCGGACTTTGGGCGAATTGAAGCTCAAAATCTCGGGCTGCATCAACGCCTGCGGCCACCACCATGCTGGGCATATCGGCATTTTGGGTGTCGACCGGAAGGGCACAGAAAATTACCAGCTTCTGCTGGGTGGATCAGGCGCTGAGGACACCAGCCTCGGCAAGATCACTGGCCCCGGATTTGATGAAGACGGCATTGTGGATGCAGTCGAGCGCGTCACTGACAAATATCTGGAATTGCGCGAAGGCGAGGAGCGCTTCCTCGACACCTATCGCCGTGTGGGCTTTGACCCCTTTAAGGAGGCAATTTATGGCTGAGCTGCGCTTTCGGGATGACGAGGCGCTGGAACAGCCCGCTGTCACCCTAGATGGATTTTTGAGCCAATCGAACGCCACGGCAGTCCGGCTTGAGCCGGATGAAGATGCGCGGCTGCTGATCCCGCATCTCGACCGGCTGGCGCTGGTGGAAGTTGCCTTTCCAAAGTTCCGCGATGGCCGCGGCTATTCCTCTGCCCGCATCTTGCGCGAAGCGGGCTATACGGGCGAATTGCGGGCTGCCGGCGATGTTCTGGTCGATCAGATTGCCTTTTTGCGGCGCTGCGGGTTTGACAGCTTTTTGCCGGATGCCCCGCTAGACCCTGAGGTGGTCGATGCCAGCCTGAACCGATATGGCCATGCCTATCAGGCGGCGGCAGATGCGGCAGTGCCTGTTTGGAAGCTGCGTCATGGGTGACGTGTCGGCGCGCGCTGTTGATCGCATCAACACCCAGCCGCGCCACACAGAGGCGGATGCCATCCGCCTCAACCATATGTTTCGCGGACGCGATACGGCGGAAATTCTGGAAGTTGTTCTGAAAGAACAGATGCTGGGCGATGTGGCGACTGTCTCGTCTTTCGGGACAGAAGCCATTGTGCTGCTGCACCTCATTGCGCGTTTTGATCGGGCTTTACCGGTCTTGTTTTTGGATACGGGCAAACACTTCCCCGAAACCTTGGCCTATCGGGATGATGTTGTCAGCTTGTTGGGGCTCACTGATGTCCGCAGCCTACAGCCTGAGCCGGCCGATATTGTGGCACAGGATGAAACTGGGCTGCGCTGGTCATATGACCCTGATGGCTGCTGCGCCATTCGCAAGGTCAAACCGTTAGAACGCGCTCTGGCGGGGTTTGACGCCCAGATTTCGGGCCGCAAAGCCTTTCAATCCGCAACGCGCGCCGCCCTGCCGCGCTTTGAGGTAGAAGCAGGCCGTTTAAAAATGAACCCGCTGGCCGATTGGAGCAAAGACCGGATTGAAGCCTATTTTGCGGAGTTTGCGCTGCCCCGCCATCCACTGGAAGTGCAAGGCTATCCTTCGATTGGCTGTGCGCCCTGCACCAGCATCGTCAAGCCGGGGGAAGACCCGCGCGCCGGCCGCTGGCGCGGGTGGGACAAGACCGAATGTGGCATTCATAACGCCGTCCTGCCCAGCGATGACGGCGCAAACGACCCTGCCTTCTAAACAAGCCTGCCCAGCGCGTTAAAACGCGCCGTGGCAGTGCTTATACTTTTGGCCTGACCCGCAAGGGCATGGCGCATTGCGGCTGACCTTGCCTTCCCACTCAGCAGGATCCGTGCCGAATTCATCCAGCAAAGACGGCTCGGTAAACTGCAGCGGCGGAATGCGCGTCGTGATGAGCCCGCGCGTTGCGGCATCGCTGTCTGCACTATTATCTTCGCCCGTCAGCGGATCGATATGGGTCGTGATAAAATTGGGCATTTGCGGCAATTCAGGCGGTGCCTGCATTTCAAATTGCGCATAAGCCAAAATCCGCGTCACATCTTCACGAATGGCCACCAACATCCGCTCAAACAGCGCGAAGGCCTCCCGCTTATATTCGTTAATCGGCGTCTTTTGCGCATAAGCACGCAAGTGGATCACCGCGCGCAGCGCATCGAGCGTTGAGAGATGGTCTTTCCAATGCTGGTCCAGCGATTGGAGGAGAACGCTCTTTTCCACTTGCCGCCACATATCGGGCTCAAGTGCTGCCTGCTTGGCAGACATCATCGCATCCGCCTGCTCGCGAACGCGGTCTTCAATCATTTCCGGCTCAATTTCGGACTCAGTCACCCAAGTCTCAACGGGCACTTCAAGTCCAAAGACTTCGCGGACACGCGCCTTCAGACCCTCCACATCCCATTGTTCGGGATAAGTATTGGGCGGGCAAGCATCGCCCACAATTGCGTTGATTGTCTCATGCCGCATATCAATGGTGACATCATCGACTGTCTCAGCGTCCATAATGTCGCCGCGTTGTTCGTAGATCACCTTGCGCTGATCATTCATCACGTCATCATATTCGACGACCTGTTTGCGAATGTCGTAATTGCGTGCTTCAACCTTTTTCTGCGCGGTCTCAATCGCTTTGGACAGCCAGCGCGAGCCAATGGCCTCGCCATCGGCCAAATTGCTGTTCATCATCTTAGAGAACAACGTGTCCGGGCCAAAAATCCGCAGCAGATCATCATCAAGGCAGAGATAGAATTTGGTCCGCCCCGGGTCGCCCTGACGACCAGACCGGCCGCGGAGCTGGTTATCAATGCGGCGGCTTTCGTGCCGCTCCGTGCCAATCACAAACAGGCCACCCGCTTCAAACACGCGCTGCTTTTCAGCCTCAATTTCTTCCTTGATACGCGCGATCTCTTTGTCCTTGGCAGGGCCATCTTCCATGCTCGACAATTCATCGGCAATACGGAAATCTAAGTTACCGCCCAGCTGAATATCGGTGCCGCGGCCAGCCATATTGGTGGCAATGGTCACGGCGCCCAACCGGCCCGCTTGTGCCACAATATGCGCTTCCTGCTCGTGATAGCGGGCATTAAGAACGTTGTGGTCGACGCCTTCCTTGTTCAGGAATTCCGACAAAAGCTCTGACTTTTCAATCGAGACCGTGCCAACCAGCACCGGCTGGCCCAGGCTTGCCCGCTCCTTGATCAGCTTGGCAATTGCGCCAAACTTATCATGCGTGTTCTTATAAAACTCATCCTCATCATCAATGCGCTTAACAGGGACATTGGTCGGGATGGTGACGACATTCATTTTATAAATGTCGAAAAACTCGCGCGCTTCAGTCGCCGCCGTGCCGGTCATGCCGCCAAGCTTGGGGTACATGCGGAAATAATTCTGGAAGGTGATCGACGCGAGCGTCTGATTTTCCGGCTCAATATTGACGCCTTCTTTGGCCTCAACAGCTTGGTGCAAGCCATCCGACCAGCGGCGGCCTTCCATCATACGGCCCGTAAATTCATCAATAATGACGACCTTGCCGTCCTTCACGATATAATCCGTATCGCGCTTGAACATGGCATTGGCGCGCAACGCTTGGTTCAAATGATGGACGACCTGCGTGTTTTCAAAATCATAGAGGTTCTCGCCCTGCAACAGGCCCGCCCCTTCCAGCAGACGCTCGGCCTTTTCCGTGCCATCTTCGGTTAGAACGACCGAACGCTGTTTTTCGTCCTTCTCATAATCAGCCTCGTCGAGCTGCTTCACAATGACATCCACTGCCATGTAAAGTTCTGACTTATCGTCGGTTGGGCCGGAAATGATCAACGGGGTCCGGGCTTCGTCGATCAGGATTGAGTCGACCTCGTCCACAATGGCATAGTTGAACGGCCGCTGGACCATCTGGGCGCGATCATATTTCATATTGTCGCGTAGATAATCAAAGCCGAACTCATTATTGGTGCCGTAGGTGATATCCGCATCATAGGCGGCCCGGCGCTGCTCGTCCGTCAAATTGGGCACAATAACGCCGACACTCAGACCCAAAAACTTATAGACTTGGCCCATCCACTCCGCGTCACGCTTGGCCAGATAGTCATTGACGGTAATGACGTGGACGCCCTTGCCGGGCAGCGCATTCAAATAGGTGGCCGCTGTTGCCACCAGCGTCTTGCCTTCGCCGGTGCGCATTTCCGCAATTTCGCCTCGATGGAGGGCAATGCCGCCCACCAGCTGCACGTCATAATGGCGCTGGCCCAGTGTGCGCTTGGCTGCCTCGCGCACCGTGGCAAAGGCCTCTGGCAAAAGGCTGTCGAGCGTTTCGCCCGCCTCAAGCCGCGCCCGGAAACGCACTGTCTGGTCACGCAATTCGTCGTCACTCATCGCAGACATGGTCGGCTCATGACTGTTGACCTTCTCAACAATCTTCATGAGCGAGCGGACATAACGATCGTTGGACGATCCAAAGATGGATTTAGCAATCTTGCCGAACATGGCAGTTTCCTTGATTAAATTGGGCAGCGTCAGCAGCTGGGCGCGACGCAAAATTAGGGATCAGCGAAAAAAGCGCG
>JBEEOY010000036.1:0-23565 GCA_041191345.1 Pseudomonadota bacterium | reverse complement strand
CAGCTTAGGCCCGTGGTCAGGACACCTGCGTTGTTGAACAACAGGTCAACCCCACCATGCCGGGCGAACGCCGCTTCGGCCAGCGCCTCGAGCGCTGCGGGGTCACGGACATCAGTGGGATAGGCATGGGCTTGGTCCCCAAGCTCTTGGGCAAGCGCCGCCAGCGCTTCCCCATCCCAATCCGCCAGAACAACCGTCATCCCCCGGCGCACGGCTTCGCGCGCAAGGCCCGCGCCAATGCCACCGGCCGCGCCAGTAATGACGGCTGTGCTCATGTCCGCGATCAGCCCGGAATATATAGCTGGGCCGCCTTGCCGCCATCCACAGGCAGTGCAACGCCCGTGATATAGCTGGCCGCATCAGACAGCATGAACACAATGGCTTCCGCCAATTCTTCAGGCTTGCCGCCCCGGCCCATCGGGATGGCATCTGCTGTCTTTGCCGCAAGTTCCGGCGCTTTAATCGCGAAATCTGCGGTCGCCGCCGTATTCACTTGCCCCGGCACAATCGCGTTGACGCGAATGCCCTTGCGCGCGCCTTCCATCGCAGCAACGGCGGTGAATTGAATGAGCGCCGCCTTAGAGGCCGAATAGCTGGAATAATTCGCCATTGCCCGAATGGCTGTGGTCGACGAGATGTTGACGATGGAGCCTTTGCCCTGTTTCTCCATCACGGCCATGGCCGCCTTGGTGCCAATGAAGACAGCTTCGGAATTGACAGCAAAATCCTTGCGCCAATGATCGAGCGAGAGCTTGCTGATCGGGGCATAATGCGTCGACATGGCGTTGTTCACCAGCATATCGAGCCGGCCATGGCGGGCCGCGACATCAGCAATCATGGCTTCAAAAGCGGGAAAATCAGTCACGTCCAATTGGACTGCCTCAACCTTGCCACCTTCGCCCTCAATCTGCGCACGGGCCAGGTCCAGCTGCTCTTGCCGACGACCGCAAATGACAACTTGGGCGCCGCGACGCGCCAGCAAGGCGGCGGTTGCAAGCCCGATGCCGTCGCTGCCGCCTGTCACAATCGCGACTTGGCCGGTTAAATCCTGATTCATGCCTGTTCCTCTCCGAAGAATTTCGACGCATTTGCGGTTTTCTATGGCCTTGTGTCAACATGATGCGTAGAATCATGCCAATAAAATTACGAATGACAGGGATTCGAGAGGCATGACTGATCTGACTGGGAAGACTGCCCTGATTACCGGCGCAGGGCAAGGCGTGGGCCAAGGCATTGCGCTGGCCATGGCCGCCGCTGGGGCGAATGTTGTCGTTACAGGCCGCACGCTTGAAAAGCTGGAAAAGACAGTTGCCCTGATTGAAGGCCGCGGCGGCACGGCGATGGCTGCTGCCTGCAACGTCAAATCAAAGAGCGATTTGGAAACTGTTGTTGCGGCTGCTGTCGGGCGCTTTGGCGGCGTCGATATTCTGGTCAACAATGCGCAAGAAGTGCCCAATGGTAAGCTGCTCGATGTCTCTGATGAGGCGTTCCTTGCTGGCTTTGAATCCGGTCCACTTGCGACGCTGCGGCTGATGCAACTGGTGCAGCCACATATGGTGGCGCGCGGCGGTGGGGTGATTTTCAACCTTGCCTCCTCTGCTGGCATTCGTTGGGATATGTCGGGCTATGGCGCTTATGGCGCAGTTAAACAGGCCATTCGCAATTTGACGCGCGCGGCAGCGGCAGAATGGGGCCGAGATGGCATCCGCGCCCTCACCATTGCGCCGCACGCGGAATCGCCCGGCCTTAAATGGTGGGTGGAGAACAACCCGGAAGAGGCCGAGGCCTTTTTCCGCACCATCCCATTGGGCCGGATTGGCAAGTTGGAAGAAGATATTGGCCGTGCCGTTGTCGCTTTGTGTAGCCCAGACATGGGCTATCTGACAGGCGCAACCATTCCGCTCGATGGCGGCCAAGCCAATTTTGATTGAGGCGCGCTAATGGAAAAAATCATCTGCGCGTTGTGGAAGGCGGAAAGCGAAACGCGGGATGATTTTTCTGCGCGATTGCTGGCAGAGCTTCCGGCCAAATTAGAGGCCGCAGGCGCGCGTCATATGCGGCTAAATGTGGAAGATGCCCTCTCCGACACAGGGTCAGCCTTGCGCCAAAGCCGGGGGGAACCCCAGCATCATGCCACGCTGCAATTTTGGGTGCCCACAGCCTATGCGCCCTTGCGAGAACAGGTAGATGCCGTGCTGGACGCGGCGTGTGACCATTGGGCGGCGTGGCTGGTCGTCGAATCTACCATCATCCCCAATAAGGCACACGTCCCTCAGCCAGGCAAACGCACGGCGGGCTGGGCGCAAATGGCCTTCCTGAACCTGCCAGACGGCATGGCGCATGAGGATTGGCGGCAAATTTGGCAGGTAGATCACACGCACGTGGCAATCGAGACGCAGGCGAATTTTGAATATGTGCAAAATCTTGTCATCCGCCCACTCACGGACAATGCCCCGCCCTATGTCGCGATTGTTGAAGAATGTTTCCCCGAAAGCGCATTGACGAACCCCTTCGTCTTTTTTGATGCCGTGGGCGACAAAGCGAAATTTGAAGCGAATTTGGGGCAGATGATGCAAAGCTGTGGTCGCTTCATCACCCCCGGCACCATCGATGTCATCCCCACCAGCCAGTATAATTTTTAGGACCAGAGGCCAGCCATGACCGATCAGAAAACAGTGCGCATTGGCGGCGGGGCAGCCTTTTTCATTGATAGTGCAATGGCAGTGCCCCAGCTTCTAAAAGCGGGGGTGGATTACATTCTGCTCGATTATCTGGCGGAAGGCGCAATGGGCCTGTTGGGCCGGGCGCGACAGGCAGACCCAAAAGCGGGCTTTCCCAGCGATTTCATGGATGTCCATATTGGCCCGTTTCTTGCCCAAATCGCGCAAACGGGCACCAAGATTATGGCCAATGCCGGAGGCGTGAACCCGGAAAGCCTTGCGGCCCAAGTGCGTGCCCGCATCGCGGAATTGGGGCTGGGTTTAAAGGTTGCTTGCATTTCCGGCGATGATTTGATGGGGCAGCTGGCCGATTTTTCTGATGTGCGCGATATGTTTACGGGCGCGACCTTCCCAAGCAGCGGCATCACCAGCTGCAATGCCTATTTGGGCGCCTTCCCCATTGCCAAGGCGCTGGCACAGGGCGCCGATATTGTCATTACCGGGCGCGTTGTGGACTCCGCACTGGCGCTAGGCCCGCTGATCCATGAATTTAATTGGGGCGCCGAAGATTGGGACCAATTGGCAGGCGGCACACTTGCCGGCCATTTGATTGAGTGTGGGCCGCAAGCCACAGGCGGTACCTTTACGGATTGGCGCGAGGTGCAAGGCTGGGAAAATATTGGCGCGCCGATTGCCGAATGTTTTGCCGATGGCAGCTGCATTGTCACCAAGCCGGAGGGCACAGGCGGGCTCGTCTCGCGCGGGACAGTGGCAGAGCAGATGCTGTATGAAGTGAGCGATCCGCAGGCCTATTTCGTGCCCGATGTCACCTGCGATATGGCGCATGTGACCATCGAGGAAATCGGGCCAGACCGGGTGCGCGTGTCGGGCGCGAAAGGCTATCCGCCGCCTGCCACTCTAAAAGCGTGTGTTACTTGGGATGCGGGGTGGCGCGCCACGGCCTATCAGCCTGTCATTGGTCCGGCCGCCAAAGAGCGGGCCGCCAAACAAGCTGCAGCCTTATTTGCGCGCGGATCACTCATGCTGCGTGGCCGCAACATGGCGGATTGGTCGCGCACCGAAGCCGTCATCCTTGGCAGTGAAGAGGAAGTGATCCTTAAACTTGTGGTGGAACATACTGATATGCTGGCGACACAAATGTTTGTGCGCGAACAATTTGCCGCCATTTCTGCAATGTCCCCCGGCACCAGCGTTGCTTTTGGCCCCAATGTCGCGCCCATGATGCGCCTGATTGGCTTCACGGTAGACCGCACCCGCGCCATCCCGCTGTTAAATGGCACACCCTGCCCGGATCCCGCCCGGCCCAGCTTTATGCCCGACATGGTCACGCGCGCGGCAGCCCCGGCTGGTGCGGCTGTGTCCACCACTCAAACCACATTGGAAAATCTGGCCTTTGCCCGCAGTGGTGAGAAAGGGGAGACAATTAATGTCGGCATTATCGCCCGCCAGCCCCAGCACCTTGCCGCTTTGCGCCGTGCGCTGACCGAACAGGCCTTGCGCGATTGGCTGCCGGATCTGGGCGATTTCCGCGTGACAGTGTACGACCTTCCCGGGCCAGCCGCGCTTAACATCGTGATGGACGGGGCATTGCCCGGCGGGCTCAACGCCAGCCAGCGTTTTGACCCCGCCGCCAAAACGATTGGGCAAAGACTGATGCGGTTTCCAGTCGCGCTTTAAAGCGTCGTCCTCTGACCGCCCCAGAATTCGCCCTCTTTTTGCGTGTCTAAGTCCACCGCGCCGCGCACGCCCAGCTTCGCGCGCGCCTCTTCTAGTGGCACGTGCCAAACATCTTCCATTTTCGCCATCCAGAAGGGGTCCGATTGGCGACCAATGCGAATGCCCTGTTCGATGCAGCTGAGGGCGGTTTCCCAAACCTGCGGATAATGCAGCATGGTGCGGATCACATAGCGCATCGTCCCAAAGATCGAGAGGACACTCATCTCGCCTGCCAGTTCCTTATTCTGAATATGCGTGTGGATCGTCGCCAAACGGAACCAATAGGGGATCAGTTCCCCCATATAGTTGAAGCCGCCACCTGTCAGAATATGCTCATAATCATGCGTTTGGCCTGAGCGCAGCGAGTAAAATTGCCACTGCGTTTTGGGCTTATAATCGGGGACGATCTGGATATCGTAATTCCCCTCGGACGCGGTCTTATAATAAATGCCGCCGACCGTGCCGGGCGCGCAATCCTTCAAGTCGTCCAGCGTATAGTCTGACACCCACCAGTCCGAAAACCATTTGTCGAACGCAGGGTTCACCTTGCGCTCCTCGGTAATCATATGTTCGATATGATCAAAATCGCGCAGCTCATCAATAAAGCTGAGCAGCTGATACATTTCAGCGGCAGGCGGAAAATCTGGCCCATTTTTTTTCAGCGCAATAAAGGCAATCCATTCGCGCAAACGCGGATGGTTGAGATATTTGGACGAAGACACCAGCACACTTGAATCCGTGCCAAGCAGCTTTACCCCGCGCGCCAGATAGGGAATATCGTCCATGAGTCTCTCTCCTTTATTTGCGTAAAAACTTACGGCTTTTAAATTCGCAAATCTAGGGTATTTGAACGCGAGAGAGACAATGTGCGTCGAATCGGGAGAGGAAAGCGATGACAGAGCCAAAAATTGCCCTCGTAACTGGTGCCAGCCGTGGCGCAGGCGCGGGTGTCGCGCGCGGGTTGGGGGAATTGGGCTATACAGTCTATGTCACGGGCCGCTCGGTCACGGGCAGCACAGCCAAAGGCTGGGACGGCTCTCCACTGCCCGGAACGATTGGCGAAACGGCCGCTGAAATCACCAAGCGCGGCGGCAAAGGCATTGCCGTTGCCTGCGACCATGGGGATGACGCGCAAGTCGCTCGTGTTTTTGAACAAATTATGGATGAGCAAGGCCGTCTGGACCTTTTGGTCAATAATGCCGCGTTTATGCATCCGCAGCTGATTGAGAAAAAGCCGTTCTGGGAAAAGGAACTGGCGGCTCAATATATTCTCGATGTCGGCCTGCGCTCCGCCTATGTCGCCAGCTGGCACGCGGCGCGCATCATGGTTCCGCAAAAAAGCGGCATGATTGCGATGACATCGTCTTTCGGTGCTACCTGCTACATGCACGGCCCCGCTTATGGCGCCCAAAAGGCCGGCCTTGATAAGCTGGCGCACGATATGGAGCATGATCTGCGCGGCTCGGGCGTCATTGCCGTTTCCATTTGGCTTGGCCCGCAAATCACTGAACGTGCGCTCATCGCCAAGGAAGTGAACCCGGAACAATATGAAGGCTTTATGTCGGTCGCCGAAAATCCGGAATTTACGGGCCATATTCTGGACGCGATCAACAAGAGCGATCGTCGGGATGAATTGTCAGGCAGCACGCTGATTGGCGCGGAAATCGCCAAGGAACTGGGCGTCACCGATCGCGGGATGGAGCGCCCCTCCTATCGCGATATGCTGGGCAGCCCCCGTGAAAAGAACCCCGCTGCCGTTTACTGATAGTGATCATGGCCAAGCAATTCCACCTCGCTGACTTGTTTGAAACTGTTGCGCAGACGGTCCCTGACCGGCTGGCGATTATTTCAGACAGCACCCGCCTCACTTATGCTGAGCTGAATGATCAAGCAGATCGGCTTGCCACCGGCCTTGCCGCCCATGGCATCGTGCGGGGCGATAAAATTGGCCTCTATCTCTATAACGGGCCAGCCTATCTTCTTGGCTTTATTGCAGCGTGTAAGCTGGGGGCCGTGCCCTATAACGTCAATTATCGCTATCGGGCGGATGAACTGCGCTATTTGTTTGCCAATGCCGACAGTGCAGCCATCCTGCATGGCGCAGAATTCACGCCGATCATCCAAGACGTTCGCGGCGATGTGCCCACGCTGAAAGTTACAGTGGCCGTGCCAGATGGGTCGGGCGCCGACATTTCTGGGTCCGTCGATTATGCAGACCTCTTGGCCAGCACGCCTGCCGGCCCTTGGGAGCGCGGGGAAGAAGACATCATCCTCAGCTATACCGGCGGCACGACGGGAATGCCCAAGGGCGTCATGTGGCCGCACCGCGCCTTTCTGTTCGCCTGTGCAGGCGGCGCTGGGCATTTCAACCCGGCAGGGCCTGTAAAGGTGCCAGAAGACATCGCAGACCGGGCGGCCAATGGCTATCCGCTCAAAATGTTCCCCTTGGCGCCTTTGATGCACATGGCCGCCATTTGGGCGACATGGTCGGCCATGCTGAATGGCCTCACCATCGTGCTGGATGAAGGCCGAAACTTTGATCCGGAAAAGATTTTCGACACAGTGGAGCGCGAAGGCGCAAACCTTATCCAATTTGTCGGCGACGCCATGGCCACCCCATTGCGCGATACGCTGCGCGCCAATCCGGGGCGTTGGAAACTGGATCATGTGATGAATCTGGGGTCCGGCGGTGCTGTGTTTTCGCAGCATCTGAAAGATGATCTGAAAGCCATGGTTCCGTCTGCCAACATTACCGATGGCATGGGATCGTCTGAAACCGGCGTCTCAGGCATGGCGGAAAAAAGCGCCGAGGGCGTGATGCGCCTTGTCGCCAATGAAAACCAGCAAGTGATTGTTGATGATCGCATCGGCACCATCGGTGAAACGGGCTTTATTGCCCGCACCGGGAATACGCCTGTCGGCTATTATAATGATCCGGTGAAAACAGCTGAGACCTTCAAGACCGTTGATGGCAAGCTGTGGGCCGTGTCGGGCGATGCCGGGCGGCTGGATGATGATGGCATGATCACCATGTTTGGCCGCGGCTCAACATGCATCAACAGCGGCGGCGAAAAGATTTTCCCTGAAGAAGTGGAAGAGGCTTTGCGCGCGCATCCGGCGATTTTTGATGCTGTGGTCGCGGGCCAAAAGGACGAACGCTGGGGTGAACGTGTGGTGGGCATTGTCTCGCGCCGCCCGGGGGTTGAGGAACCAAGCCTCGACAGCGTCAAAGCCTTTCTGGCGGATCGGCTGGCTGGCTATAAAATCCCCAAGGCATTGATTTGGGTGGATGAGGTGAAGCGGTCTCCAGCTGGTAAGCAGGATTATCGCTGGGCAAAAGATTTGGCGGCCAGCGCATGAGCGGTGTGGACCCCATTTTTGCCCAGCTGACGGCACCGGGCCAACCCTTTGCGCTGACCGAACGGGATGGTCTGCGGCTGTTTTCCAACATGCCGCCTGATCTCAACATGCTGATTGAAAGCGCACGGCGGCACGGCGACAAAACCTTCATTGTCGAAGGCGACACGCGGCTCAGCTTTGACGATGTGTTTCGCCTGCGCGATGCGCTTGTCCCGCATCTCGGCATCACCACCCGTGGAGAACGTGTGGCCATTTGCATGCGCAACCGCAGCGAATGGGTGATTGCCTTTTTAGCCGCAATCCGCGCAGGCGGCGTGCCGGCCTTGGTGAACAGCCGTGGCGCGCCCGCCGAATTGGCAGCCGCGGTGGAAGACGTCACCCCCACAATCGTTCTCGCCGATGCCGAACGGGCGGCGTTGCTGCGGGAAGGCGGCTATGAGGGCCGCATTCTGGAAACCAAGGATTTTCCAAAAGAGGGTGAAGCGGGGCCGCCCCCTTCCCCAGCCCAGCCAGACGATCCGGCAGCTATCCTCTTCACCTCGGGCACCACAGGCCGCGTGAAAGGCGCTGTGCTGACCCATCGCAGCCTGATGACGGGCGTGATGGGCATGCAGCTTTCGGGCATGATGGTGCTGCATGGCATGGCCCAGAAAATGGGCATCGCACCCGAAACCATCATTGCCAATATGCCGCAAGGCGCAGTGCTGGTGGTCTTTCCGCTGTTCCATATTTCCGGGGTCGGCGCTGCCTTCCTCTCGCCGATGCTGGCAGGGTCTAAAATTGTCATCATGCGCCGATGGGATCCGCAAGAGGCGCTGCAATTGATTGCCGAAGAACGCATTACCCAATTCACTGGTGTGCCCACGATGTTGTGGGACGTGCTGCATGGCGCCAAGCTGGACGAGGCAGATCTCAGCTCGCTGCGCAATATTTCGAGCGGTGGGCAGGCGCTGCCGGTCAATCTGCTTGATGCCATCCGTGCGGCGTGTCCGCAGGCGATGATGGGCACGGGCTATGGCATGACGGAAACCTCCGGCATGGTCGCCATGGCCAATGGGGAAGACTTTATCCGCAACCGCGCCTCGGCTGGCCGTGTGCTGCCCTTGGTCGATATGCGCATTGAAGGGCCTGATGGCGAAGAGCTGCCACGCGGCGAAGCGGGCGAAATTGTCGTGCGCGGCGCACTGGTTATGTCGGGCTATTGGAACCGGCCCGAGGATACGGCCGCCGTGCTCTCTGCCGATGGCTGGCTGCGCACAGGCGATGTCGGCTATATCGACCCCGAAGGCTATATCTTCATTGTCGATCGCAAGAAGGACATGGTCATTTCGGGCGGCGAGAATATTTATTGCGCTGAAGTCGAGCGGGTGTTGGGCGAAATGCCTGAGATTACGGAATGCGCGACCTTTGGCATCCCCGATGAGCGTCTGGGTGAATTGCTCGTCGCTGTCGTCGTCGCTTCGGGCATTGATGAATCGACCATCATCCACAATGTGGCCGAACATCTGGCACGCTACAAAGCGCCGGCCCGCGTCGCCTTTTCCAAAACACCGCTGCCGCGCAACGCGGTCGGCAAAATCGACAAAGTTTATTTGCGGGCACATTGGCCTGAACTGATCGGAGACGCGTGATATGGGTATGCCCAAAGACATCAAAATCATCGACTGTATGTTGGGGATCCCCGAAGCAGAAGACCGGTCCGAATGGTTTGCCAGCTTCCGCCCATTGATTAAGGACCAGCAGACGCTGGAATCCTTTAAAATGCCTGCGCAATATATGTTCAAGGACATCCCTGAGACACGCAATGTGGATGATTATGTCTCATGGACAGTCGATCAGATGGATCGGTTCAACATCGACAAGGCGTTGATTGGTTGGAACGAAAATAAGACATCCTATCGCGCCAAGGAAAAATTTGGCGACCGCTTCTTCTTTGACTTGCCCTGCGATCCGAACAAGGGGGTGGACGAAGTCCGCCGCATCAAGCGCATTCATGCCGAAGTCGGCCTGTCAGCGATCAGCGTCTTCCCCTCGGGCACGCTGCCGCAGGTGGCAATCAACCATAAATATATGTTCCCGCTCTACACCTGTGCGGCGGAACTGGGGATTCCGATCCTCCTGAACGTCGGCATTCCGGGTCCGCGTATTCCGATGGAAACCCAGAAGGTGGAACATCTGGATGAAGTCTGCTGGTTCTTCCCAGACTTGAAGATCGTCATGCGCCATGGGGCAGAGCCATGGGAAGCCTTGGCCGTTAAGCTGATGCTGAAATGGCCGAACCTTTATTATTCGACCAGCGCCTTTGCGCCGAAACATTATCCCAAGGCGATCATTGATTATGCCAACACGCGTGGCGCAGATAAGATCATCTATGCCGGCTATTTCCCCATGGGTCTAAGCCTTGACCGGATTTTCTCGGACATGGAAAATGTGCCGTTTAAGGATGATGTTTGGCCGAAATTCCTGCGTGAAAATGCACAAAAGGTTTTCGGGCTATAAGTTTGTAGAGGAGCTGGGAAGTCTGCTCCGTTTCCACCCCAAGGCCAGCAGAGACAACCCCTCTGGCCCGCCCCATCAACGGGGCAATTGAGAAGGAGACGCATCATGTCTGATGCTGAAAGCAAAGCCGCCAGTGATGCCCGCACGGCACCTGTCGCCGTTTGGCAAATCCTTGAAAAGCTCAAAGGACAGGATTTGATCGACTGGCGCTTGGCCAATGTGGAAAATCGCGCCTCAATTGAAGAGCGCAATTTGAACATTGGCATTCCCTTTGGCTGGTATCCGCTGGTGCTGGCAAAGGATTTGGCCGTCGGCGAAGTGAAGCCGCTGCGCTATTTCTCGAAAGATCTCGCCATGTGGCGCGGTGAAGATGGCGAAGTGCGCATGGTCGATGCCTATTGCAAGCATCTGGGCGCGCATATGGGCCATGGCGGCAAAGTGCATGGCAATCTGCTCGAATGCCCGTTCCATGCCTGGCGCTATGACGGCAATGAAGGCGTGGTGAAGGAAATCCCTTATGCCCGCGTCATCCCGCCGCAGGTGAAGCGCAAATGCACACGCACCTGGCACATTACCGAAGCCAATCGCTGGATTTGGGCTTGGTATCACCCGGAAGATGTGGCCCCCTTGTGGGAAGTAACGCATCTGCCCGAATGTTCTGACCCTGACTGGACGGACTTTGAAGTCCATGAATGGAATGTCTGGGGTTCCATCCAGAACATGGCCGAAAATGGCGTTGATGTCGCGCACTTCAAATATATCCATGGCACGGCCAATGTGCCCTTGGGCGAATTGCGTTGGGGCGAATGGGGCCGCGGCGCTGACGTCAATGCCAAAATGGGCACGCCTTGGGGCGAAGTGGATGGCTGCATCAGCTATGACACTATGGGCCCGGGCCAAAGCTGGACGCGCTTTACCGGCATTTCTGAAACGCTGTTGGTGGCGTGTCTTGCCCCTGTTGAGCTGGACCATGTCCATGCGCGTTTCTGCTTCACCCAGCCCAAGGCGCAAGCCGAAGGCGAACGTGCGGGCGTTGCCAAGGCCATTATCCGTGACATCTGCAAGCAGTTTGATCAGGATAAAGTGGTCTGGGATCGGCAGAAATATGAAGCCAACCCCATCATCTGCGATGGCGATGGCCCGATTCCACAATTCCGCAAATTCTATTCGCGTTATTACGTAACGCCCGAAAAAGACGCGAATAAAGCGGCCTAACCAAACACCAACATCCAAGGGCCGGCCCCATAAGGCTGGCCCTTTTTCTTAAGACTGTGGAAGAGAGACCGGACATGATGGATCGTCGTCAATTATTGGCAACGGGCGCAGCACTGGCCGTGGCAGCACCCGTCCGGGCAAAGAAGAAAGCGATGAAGAGCAGCGTTCTCGATGGCCATGATGCCATGGGCTTGGCCGATCTGGTCAAAACCCGCCAAGTCTCTCCCACCGAATTGCTTGAGGCCGCGATTGCGCGTGCCGAGGCGCTGAACCCGCGCTTCAACTTCATGGCGCAAAAACATTATGACTATGCGCGCGCCGCGATTGCCAAGGGCTTGCCGCAGGGGCCGTTTACCGGCGTGCCGTGGCTTCTGAAAGATCTGAACACTTATATCGCGGGTGAACTGACCGAAGGCGGCAGCCGCTTTTACAAAGGCTATCGCGCTACAGTGACGTCTGAACTGGTGCGTCGTTATGAAAAGGCAGGCCTTGTCATCTTTGGGAAGACCACAACGCCCGAATTTGGCCTGACAGGCACGACTGAGAATAAGCTGACGGGCGATACGCATAACCCGTGGAACCCCGACCATATCGCCGGTGGTTCCTCTGGTGGCGCCGCAGCTGCCGTTGCAGCAGGCGTTATCCCCGCTGCCCATGCGACTGATGGCGGCGGGTCTATCCGTATTCCTGCGGCCTGTTGCGGCCTATTTGGGATGAAGCCCAGTCGCGGACGCATCCCCATGGGGCCCCTTCGCACCGAAGGCTGGGGCGGCCTGTCCTGCCACCATGCAGTCACACACAGCGTGCGCGACAGTGCCGCCTTGATGGATGCCACACATGGGTTGGAACTTGGCGCACGCTATGCGGCACCAGAACCTGAAGGTGGCAGCTTCTTGGCGAATGTTGGCCGTGACCCCGGCAAGCTGCGGATCGCGCTGATGATTACGCCCTTTGCAGGCTCACCCGTCGATCCCGAGGTGGCAGCTGCCACTGAAGCTGCTGCCAAATTATGCGAAAGCCTAGGCCATCAAGTTGATATTGCAGCTCCCAAAATTGATGTTGCTGCCACGGGCCAAGCCTCCTTCGTCCTCATCGCTTCCGCCATTGCTGCTGATATTGAAGATCGGGCGAAGCTGCTGGGCATTACGCCAGGCCCCGATGTGCTGGAGCCAATCACGCTGGGTTTCCATGGCTATGGCAAGACACTGTCAGGCATGGATGCTGCTCGGTCCCACAATGCGCTGCAGGCCGCGGCTGTCACCATGGCCCAGTTCATGGCGAATTATGACGTCATCCTGTCCCCCACATTGGCCGCACCGCCACTGAAGCTGGGCCAGATTAATCTGACCCCGGGCGTGGATTTGCCGACTTGGGGCGCGCGCGCTGCCGTTTTCTCACCCTATACGCAGATTGCGAATATGACGGGCCAGCCCTCGATGTCGCTGCCCCTTGCCATGTCAAAGGCGGGGCTTCCCATCGGGATTATGTTCACTGGCCGATATGGAGAAGAAGCGCTTCTCTATCGCCTCGCCGGGCAACTTGAAGCGGCAGCCCCATGGGCTGCACGCAAGCCAAAAATCAGCTGATAAAAAGAGAATTTGGGGGGGCGCATAATGAATGACATTCTGGACCAACTGGCACCTATTGCCGGTCTATTTGGGTTGCTGGGCTTTGCCGGGCTTGCGGGACTAAGACGCCCCGTTGACAAGAGCCGTTCAGGCACTGGCGTGCGGCTGATGGGCCTTTTGGGGCTAGCGGGATTGGCCGGCATTTGGATTCCGGGGGCTGGAGCCATGGGCGCAGCAGGCGCGCTTGGACTATGGAACCACCAAAGCCCGCGCCTTGCGCTATGGGGCAAGCTGGGCTGGACCTTCATTTTTGGCCTGCCCTATTTGGTCCGTGCGCTCGTGAGTTAAGACGCCACGCGCCGGATCGTGCGAAAGCCGATATGGTTGGTGCCCAAATCAGTCTCCATCCGCTGGCGAGATTGTGGGCGATAGCGTGCACAGAAATTGACAGCACATAGGAATGAGCCGCCCTTCACCGCGCGGGCAGCTGCGTCGCTTTTCGCCGCAGGGTCATGGTTGGGCGTCCAAACGCTTTTCGTCCATTCCCAGACATTTCCCGTCATATCATAAAGGCCGTTGGAATTGGCGGGAAAGCTGGCGACAGGCGCACGCATCATAAAGCCATCAGCGGCCACATTATGTGTAGGGAATTGCCCGTCCCACGTGTTGCTGCTGGGCTTGCCATCGCGCACTGGGCGCGCGCGGCCCGGCATATCGCGCCCCTGGCCAGCCGCCCATTCCCATTCTGCCTCAGTCGGCAAATCTCGGCCTTTCCAGCGCGCATAGGCCAACGCATCGACATAGGCAATTTGCACAACAGGCTCGTTCTCGCGGCCTTGTATAGAGCTGCCCGGCCCCTCAGGTTGCCGCCAATTGGCCCCTGCCAAAAAGGTCCAGCCCGGTGACTGCCCCGGCCCCGGCATAACAAACACGGCACTACCCGGCATTTGCTGCGCCACTGGCACGCGCGGATCGCCCACAAACCCTTTTTCTGCAACGGTTTTATAGCCTGTCGCCTCGACAAATTCTGCGAATTGCCGATTGGTGACTTCAGTTGCGTCCATATAGAAGCTGCCCACCGTAACAGGTGGGCCCCGCCGTTCCTCGGGATAGCTTCTATCATTGCCCAGCGTCAGCGTGCCGCCTTTGATCAATACTTCTTTCTCGTGCGGGCCAGAACAGCTCGCAAGCAGCAGGACTGAAAGGCACAGGGCACGGCGCATTACCGGTAGCGGATCTTCACCTTAGGCGGATATTTGGCCATTGTGGCGCCATGCAGCGCGACCAGCGGCCCAAGTGCGTATGACGGCGCCCAAGCCTTCTCAATCAATATGGATTTCCGTTCTTTGGGGTCCAGATAGAGGTTATACATATAGCTGTTGAGCGGGGTAAGCACCTGCGCATTATCTAGCCCACCAAAATCACGGACATTGCCCGAGCCGACCTGCACTTCGGAGGTCGACATTTTATAATAGCGCCACCGGACCCCTGAAAACAGGTCAAGATTCCAAAAATACACGGCTTCGCGGGCGGACTCACCATTATCAGCCAACAACAAGCCTGTTTGATCAATTCCATCAATATACCGGTCCGCCGGCACTGCCTTGGCGACGTCAATGCCAGCCAGGGCAAGGCTGGTGTTGAACATATCTGTCATATCAAACAGCCCGTCCGACACACGCCCCGGCTTAATCATCCCCGGCCACCAGAACAGGCCCGGCACGCGCACCCCGCCTTCTAACGTGGTGCCCTTGGCCCCGCGGAATGGCGTGACGCCCGTTTCTGGATAGGAATCTTCCTCTGGCCCATTGTCAGAGGTGAAGAAGACCAACGTGTTATCGGCAATCTTCAGCTCTTCGAGCAGCTTGGTCAGGCGTCCAACAATATCGTCCACTTCAACCACGGAGTCCCGATAGACATCTTTGGTGGCTGACCGGCCGACAAAGGCTTTGGACGGCTCATTAAAATAATGAACCTTTGAAAAATTATGACTGAGATAGAAAGGCTTGCCCGACTTGGCTGCACGCCGAATAAAATCTTCTGAGAAGGAGGCAAATTTTTGGTCGAGATCGCGGCTATTTTCCCAGTTGATTTGCTCAACGGGCTTTGCGCCTTTTTCCTTTGAGGCGCGCCAGACATTTCGGTCGCCAGGCATAGAGCGCAGCTCTGCCAATAGCTTTGGATCATTGGCGACATCCGTCGCATTGGGATGTTCTTCTTGATAGGCGTTCACGACACCCAAAAAGCCATAAAATTCATCAAAGCCGACCTGCCATGGCCGCGTGCCGTCCTTTTCACCCAAATGCCATTTGCCTGACATGCCAGTGCGATAGCCAGCTTGGGATAGAATCTTGGACGCCAGCAATTCGCCGGAGATATCTGCGTTGTCATTCAGCAGCTTGGGCGTGATCAAACCAGACCGCACAGGCAAGCGCCCTGTATTGAGCGCCGCGCGTGTTGGCGTGCAGCTGGGTTGGGCATAGGTTGAGGTAAGCTTCAGCCCTTGGGTCGCCAGACGATCAATATTCGGCGTGGGGGCGCCAAGCGATTCCCCACCGCCATAGGCACCCACATCACCATAGCCCAGATCATCCACCACAAAGATGAGGATATTGGGGCGCTTACCTGTCTTCTTAAAAAGTGCTTCAAGCTTGGCTTGGGCGGCGCGCTGTTGGGCCGGAAGCATCAGAGCCGGCTCAAAATTCTCACGTGTGCGCTCTGCCTTTAAAACTGGCGAAACACGCGACATAGACCCCACAGTTAAGCCCGCGGGTACCGACATTTGCTGCGCCATTGCCGCAACGGCAACACTTGCTGTCAGACCAACCCCCAAAAGCACCCGCTTCATTCCCTATCTCCTGCGCACTTATTTGTTCATTTGCCTATGTCTCGCCGATTGCGTAGCGTTTTTCAATTGATTCTACGCAATTATTGATGGGAATAGTTATGCGCTGGACTGCCGCCTTAATGTCGCTGGTGTCTGCCCCTGTGATAGCGGCTGGTTTTCAGGTGTCAGCAGACGATCTGTTGATCCAGCAAGGTCGCCAAATCATTGCGCGTGAACACCCAAATGTCATGCGCCATATGGGGCGTAATGATGGCTTTGGCGGGCCCAATTCTGCCGCCATTGCCCGCGCCATGCTGTCTGATGCGCCCGAACTCATTGCCGAAGCACGCCGCAAAATGGTGATTGAGCCGCAAGGGCCGGGGATGTGGTTGATCCGGTTTCCCTATGTAAACGTGGCTGTTATCGAGACGCGCGATAGCCTTGTTCTGTTTGACAGCGGCTATGCGTCAATTGGCCATGTGCTCAAAGATGTGTTGCCCACGCTCAGCAAAAAGCCGCTGAAAACCATCATCCTCTCGCACACACATGTTGACCATGCCTATGGCGCGCGGGTGCTGGTGCAACAGACGCCACGCCCCAAAGTGATTGCCAGTGCTGCAATGCTGCGCGCAATTGATACAGATTTGCGGCTGGGCGGCTCCATTGGCCGCTATAATAATCAGCCGCTCGCCCTCCAGCCGACTGATCGATCGCAAGTGGCTGTGCCCGATGTCACCTTTGAAGGCCGCAAAGCCTTTAAAATTGGGGGGGAAGACTTTGTCTTGATCCATGCCCCCGGCGAGACGGAAGACCAGATTTGGATGTGGATGCCGGGGCGCAAGACAATTGTTACTGCGGATTATGTCCAAGGCTTTTTGCCCAATGCAGGCAATGGCAAGCGGATGCAGCGCTATGTGGAAGAATGGAGTGCTGCCATGCGCGAAATGGCCGCACTAAAGCCAGAACGGATGCTGCCCATGCATGGCGCCGCTGTTTCTGGCACGCCGCAGATCACACAGATGCTGACCACCTATTCTGACGCGCTCGACCATATTGTCGCTCAGGCAGTCGCGCGCTTAAATGCCGGCGACCGAAAAGACGCCATTGCCGCCTCAATTGATTGGCCAGAGAAGTTCGCCAACAACCCCCTGCTCGACCCGCAATATAATCGGCCAGAAGACATTGCCCGCATGGTCATGAAGCGCTGGACGGGGTGGTGGGATGATGTGCCTTCACATTTTGCAGCCATGCCTTTTGAGGCTGAAGCGCGCGAAGCCGTGGCGCTGGCAGGTGGCCTAGATGCGATTGACGCGCGCGCGCGTGCCCTGTTGCCCGTCAACAGCAAATTGGCTGCAAGGTTGGCAGATTGGGCCTATTTTGCAGCACCCGACAACCCAAAGGCTTTGCGCCTTGCGATTGATGTCTATCTGGCCCGCCTGTCCGAGCCCGATATGCCCGTGCAAGAAGGGCTGATTTACCTCGACATGGCCGCTCGAGCGCGCGCTCAGTTGGAAAAGCTAACGCCGCCGCCCGTGCCCAAGCCTTAAGCGGTTAATCTTCAAACTGCGGGGCCCAAGCAACACCATTGATGTGCGCCCCGCCATCGGCAAAGAGCGTGTTGCCCGTGATATAGCGGGCATCCTCACTCGCGAGGAACAGCGCGACCCCGCCAATATCCGCCTCAGGGTCGCCCAAGCGGCCCATGGGGTTGGCGGCGTTAATTTGGTCAATCATGCCCGGCTGCATTTCAGCCATGCGACGCGATGAGGCAGACCAAGCAGCGGGGCAAATGATGTTGCAGCAAATGCCATAGCGGGCCCATTCGCGCGCGGCTGTGCGGGTATAGGCCCGAAGCGCCTCTTTGCTGGCGTTATAATCGGCACTGCCCATATGCGCATTGACGCCGTTGAGGGAGGCCATATTAATCACCCGGCCCCAGCCTTGCGCCTTCATGTGGGGCAAGGCGGCTTCCATTGCCCATTTGACGGCCCAGAGATTCATCGCGAAGGCAGTCTCAAAAATTGCATCTTCCTTGCGCTCAATGCGCGCAATGCCCGAGCCGCGATAGGCATTGTTCACAAGGATATCGATAGGCCCGGCGGCGGCCATCATCGCAACAACCGCATCCTTTTGTGTGATGTCTGCTGCAATGGCCTGTGCCTGATGTCCAGCCGCGCGCAGGTCTGCCGCAGCCGCCTCTGCTGCCAGTCCATCAATATCCGCAATCACCACCTGTGCGCCTTCCTGCGCAAAGCGGCGCACAATGCCAAGGCCAATACCATCGGCCCCACCCGTTACCAATGCCCGGCGATTAATCAGCCGACCCATGTTTTTCTCCCTCCAAGGCCTCTTGCTGTAGGCCCGTCATATCCAAAGGGCGCGCCGCGCACAGCATGCCGTACCAGCTTTGCGGCAAATGCGCAGTTGCCCGATCTTGTTCAGCAAGTGCCTGAACGTCGCGCCGATGTTTTTCAATAAGTTCCGCCAAGCGCGCAGCCCCTTGGGCAGATAGCTTTAGAATGTCAGACGCATAGACAGCCTCTTGCGCGGCAAAATCCATCTCCAGAAATTGCGGCTTCATCCGCGCTTCAAATTGCGCACGCATGGGCGTTTTGCGCCAAATGATGGCGCGATCCACCAGCGGACGAACGCGGCCCATGGGTAACCGATCAATTAGCGCCAGCCGCTCGAGCCGCAGCAACGCCGCCTCCATTTGGCGGGGGGGCACATCAAAATCGCGGGCGACATCTGCGACGTCATAGCCCCCCAGAATAACCATGAAGAGAAAGGACAGGAACCCATCCTCACTCAGCGCACGTTCCTGCGCCAAGGTGAGTTCTTGGGCCAAGCCAGCGCCAGGCCGCTCGGCCTGACGCGCCAATTCCGCAAGGCTGGTTTGTGCCAGCTCTGCCAATTGATCGAGCCGGTCCAGAGTAAGCCCCTTGCCTGCCAGCCAGCGCTTCGCCGTGGCTTCTCCCACGTCCAATTGAGCAGCCAAACGCCGGGCCGTCCAACCGCTCGCCCGAAGGTGCTGCCGCAGAGCAGAGAGAAGCGCCTCAGATCGTTTCATGATCCTTATAAGATCATTTTTTGATATGCTTGGCAAGGCGACGCATAGCGTTGTGCGGATAGCCCGATAGACTTGAGCCCGGAAAAAGACTCAGCCGCATACGCGGTGCAGAAAAGAATTGGAGGAGAGGATGAGCGATCTTTTGATCAAAAACGGGACCGTGGTTGACGGAACCGGAGCCCCCGCTTTTGCAGCAGATGTGCGCGTGAAAAACGGGACAATCGCTGAAATCGGCCAGAATCTGACGCCGGCAGGTGAGCGGGTTTTTGATGCCGCTGGTTGCTATGTCACGCCCGGCTTTATTGAAAGCCACACCCATTATGATGGCACGATGTGGTGGCAGCCCGATCTCGATCCTCTGCCCGGCTATGGCGCGACGACGATGATTATGGGCAATTGCGGTTTTTCGCCTGCGCCTTTGCACAAATATATGCCCGCCCAGCGCGAGATGATTGGTATCTTCTCCTTCTTTGAAGATATTCCTGAAGGGCCGTTTATGCAGAACCTGCCTTGGGACTGGAATAAATGGTCAGAATATCGCGCCTCGGCTGAACGCAATGTGCGTGTTCCGCTGAACTATGCGGCCTATGTTGGCCATATTGCGCTGCGCCTGGCTGTCATGGGCATTGAGGCATGGGACCGGGCTGCAACGCCGGAAGAGATTGCCCAAATGGCAGACTTGCTGGATGATGCTCTGGCCGCTGGCGCGCTTGGCCTATCAGACAATCTGCACGACCATGATGGCTCCAATCGTCCCGTCCCTTCGCTGCAAGCCTGTGATGCCGAATTCACGGCGCTGTTTGATGTGATGGAACGCTATCCCGCCACCTGCTACCAAGTGATTGTCGATACCTTTATGCGGATGACAGGCCCTGCCAATTTGCAGCGGCTGGAAAAGTTGCTCGCTGGTCGCAAAATTCGTGTGCAGATTGCAGGGGCCATCCCCACGCTCGATTTCCAAAAGCCAATGCTGGAGCCGATGCAGAAAAGTGTCGCCTCCATGCGGGCAGCGGGCGTCGACATTTGGCCGGGCTTTGCCCATGTCTCTCCCACCAATGTGCTGAGCATCATCAAATCGCTGATTTTTGCGCAGTCGAACGATTATGTTTGGCATGAAGTGGTCGTCGAAGACGATCTTTCGAAGAAAGCCGAATTGTTGGCTAACCCAGAGTGGCGCGCCCGCGCCCGCGAGAGCTGGGACACGCAAGCTTGGCCGCACTCGCCCTTGCGCAACCCGCAAGAGCTTTTGCTGCTCGATAGTGAAAATGGCACGGGCCCCCTAAACCTGACCTTGGAAGACTATGCCAAGAGCCGCGGCTTGCACCGCTCTGATGCAATGGCGGATTGGATTTTGGCCAATGGCATCCGCTCTACGGTCCATATGGCCCCCTTCCCCAAGGATGAGGGACTGACCTTGGGCCTGATGCGCGACCCGAAGACTGTCGGCAACATCTCTGATGCGGGCGCGCATTTGCAAATGCTGTGCGGTGGAGGCGAAAATGCACTGCTGCTGACGCAATATGTGCGGGACGAACAAAAGCTAACAATCGAAGAAGCTGTGCATGTGATGACAGGCAAGCTGGCGGAGCATTTCTTCTTGGCGGATCGCGGTGTCATTGCACCGGGCAAGCGGGCAGACATTGCCGTGTTCAACTTGGATGAAATCCAGCGCCAACCCATGGAAAAAGCTCATGATGTGCCCGATGGGCGCGGCGGCGTTACATGGCGCTTCACCCGCAAGCCCATGCCCACCCGCCTGACTTTGGTAAATGGCGTGCCGACCTTTGAGAACGGGGCCTATACAGGGGCAACACCAGGCCAGTTCCTGTCCCCCGCAAATGATGATGGGGCGGCAGCCATCGCTGCAGAATAAACACAGCGGCGCCGTCCGCCTGAAAAGGCCGGGCGGCGCAAAGCTGATAAGGAGAGAGAGATGAGCGAAGCCAAGATTGGCGCGGCAGACCGAGCCTATTTTAATGGCGCAATCCAAAAGGTGGAGACGGAGAGTTCGGTTCTCGTCAGTTCGTCTCGCTATTTGAACAATGCCGATTTGCGCCATTTAATTGCGCAAGAAATGCTCCGCCGGAATGGCGCGGATCTGCCGAACACCGCCTACATCCCGGAAGTCGCGCAGATCCTGCATGATTTGGAAGATCTGCCAAAGATTATCGGCCTATTTGAAGCAGAAAAGGCACGGCTGCCGCTGTTCAAATCTTGGTTGGAAAAACGCAGCCTTGCTGATTTCACATTGGCGGAAACCAAGGATTGCGCGCCCGGCACCTTGGGGGCAGCCATCCATGATTTCATGGTCAATTCCGGCTATCAGCTTGATCTGTTCTTTCAGGAAGTGAAGGTGGTCAATGACTTCACCTTCTATCTGCGTCAAACCGCGCTGACGCATGATATTGAGCATATTGTGACAGGCTTTGGCCCCAATCATGGGGGAGAGGTTGCGCTGCTCAATGCCAATATGGTGGCCAAATCCCGCTATTTCTGCCCGGAATTGAGTGCCTTTTTCAGCCGGATTGCCTTTTACCTGAAAGCTAAGACCATCATGAAAGATGGGCTGCATTATCCCGAGGCCATGGTGCTGAACCTCGAAGCCGAATTCCAAGGCGCATTGCAGGCGCGCAACTGGAAATATCCTTTAATGCTGGTCGATTGGCGCGATTATGTGAATGTGCAGATCAACGATATCCGCGAAGAACTGGGAATCACGCCAGTTCTGCCGGAAGGCACCTGGGCCGACACCAATAAGCTGGTCCATGATTGATCATCACGCATAATTGAATTGAAAGCGCAATCGTGGCGCTATATGCGTAGTTTGAATATTACATATCTACGCAAAAACTGGAGATTGGAATGCGCGGACTTTCGGGCAAGGTTGGGATTGTCGCTGGCGGCGGGCGCGGCATTGGCGCTGCAACGGCAAAGCGGCTGGCCAGCGAAGGCGCGCATGTTGTGGTGGGGGACTTGATGGGCGATTGGGCCCGCGAAGTCGCCGAAGAAATTAAAGCCGCTGGCGGCAAAGCCTTGGGTGTTGATTTGGATGGCACATCCGCAGACTCGCAAGCCGCAATTGTCGCTGCTGCAAAGAGCGAATTTGGCGGCCTCGATTTCTACCATTCCAATCTGGCAGGCGGCACGGAAGGCGATGTTGATGCGCTGAATTGCCCAGTCGAAGTGCTGGATAAGAGCTTTGCGATCAACACCAAAAGCCATTTTCTGGCGACCCAAGCGGCGCTTCCTGCTTTGCTAGAGCGCGGCGGTGGCGCGATGATCTACACGTCATCTGGCGCAGCTTCTGGCGGGGCGCCGTGGCAAGTTGCCTATCCAATGACGAAGAATGCCATTCACGCGCTGGCCCGCCACGTGGCCGCGCGCTGGGGCAAGCAAGGCATTCGCGCCAATGTCATTTGCCCCGGCCTTGTTTTGACTGAGGCCGTCAAACAGCATTTGACCGATGAATATGTTGAACGCGGCCTCAAAAACGTGCCGCACACGCGCCTTGGCCAGCCTGATGATATTGCTGCCGCTGTAACCTTCCTTGCGTCTTCCGATGGGGAATGGGTGACGGGCCAAGTCTGGCACGTCAATGGCGGCGCGCAGATGCGTGATTGATCGCTCTACCATGACACAAGCTGACAGCGCTGGCCGCTTAACCAACAAATGGTTGGTCCTTGTTTTGCTGCTGGGCATTGCGCTCGTCAATTATGGCGACCGCTATTTGCTGGCGGGCCTGGTAGAGCCCATCAAAGCTGAATTCCAAGTCTCTGATGGCTTTATGGGCCTGCTTATGGGCCCAGCTTTTGCCCTTCTCTATTCCATTCTGTCTATTCCCATTGCACGGCTTGCAGACCAGCGGTCGCGCATTGCCATTTTGTGCGCAGGGTGCGTGGTGTGGAGCGGGTTTACCATTTTGTCTGGCCTTGCCCCGTCGGCTGCATGGCTGGCCGTTGCGCGTGTTGGCGTGGGCGTGGGCGAAGCAGCCTTTCAAGCACCCGCATACTCTCTGCTCGCGGCCTATTTCGTTGCCGAACAACGCGGTCGCGCCTTTGCGGTGATGACGCTTGCGGTCTATTTCGGCCAATATCTTGGCTATCGCGCCGGGCCTGAAATTGCACAGGCCTCCACATGGCACGCGGCTTTTTATGTCATGGGTGTGGCCGGCATTGTTTTGGCCGCCATTGCCTATGCCATTATTCGCGAGCCAGCTCGGCTGGAGGCACCGTCGGTTAGCAGAGACCCGTTATGGCCGTTGTTCAAAATCCTCTGGCAAGCCCGCAGCTTTCGGGGGCTTTCGCTGGGCATGGCCTTTGCCACTTTATCGGGTCTGAGCTTTGGCATGTGGGGCCCTGCACTGTTCGCGCGTGCTAATGATCTGCCCATTGCCGAAGCGAATGCCAAATTTGGGACTGCCTTTGGCCTACCGGGATTGATTGGCACCTTGGCTTTTGGCGTTTTGGCAGACCGACTGGTGCGAACGCGGGGGCCACAATGGCTGCTCGATCTTGCAGGGGCGGCTGCCTGTTCGGCCACAATTTTGCTCTTGGCTGTTGTCTGGGCCCCGGACATTCGCACAGCAACACTGCTTGCCTTGCCGTCAGGGCTATTGGGCGGGGGCTGGTC
>JBEEOY010000035.1:0-8411 GCA_041191345.1 Pseudomonadota bacterium | reverse complement strand
CCGGCTCAGATACGGGCGCCGTTGAAATGGCAATGTGGTCCATGCTGGGCGCACGGCCCGTCACGATGCTTGCTTGGGAAAGCTTTGGCGAAGGCTGGGTGACGGATGTCATTAAGCAACTAAAGCTCGATGCCAAAGTCGTGAAGGCGCCCTATGGCGACTTGCCAGATCTCAGCGCAGTTGACCCGGCACATGACGTGGTTTTCACTTGGAACGGCACCACCTCAGGCGTGCGCGTGCCCAATGGCGATTGGATTGTGGACAACCGCGAAGGCCTGACTTTTGCCGACGCCACCTCGGCCGTGTTCGCTTATGACATGCCGTGGGACAAGCTCGACGTCACAACTTTCTCTTGGCAAAAAGTGCTCGGCGGCGAAGGCGCGCACGGCATTTTGATCCTTGGCCCCCGTGCCGTGGAGCGGCTGGAAAGCTATACGCCCGCATGGCCGCTGCCCAAGATTTTCCGCATGACCAAAGGCGGCAAGCTGATTGACGGCATTTTTAAGGGCGAAACGATCAACACGCCTTCGATGCTGGCAGTGGAAGATGTCATCTTTGCGCTCGAATGGGCGCAGTCATTGGGTGGTCTTTCGGGCTTGATGGCGCGCTCTAACGCCAATGCAGCTGCCCTTGATAAGATTGTGGCAGAGCGGGATTGGCTCGGCCATTTGGCAGCTGATCCGGCAACGCGGTCCAAAACCTCCGTCTGCCTGACAGTTGACGGCGCAGATGCGGACTTCATCAAGAAGTTTGCAGCTTTGCTTGAGGCGGAAGGGGCGGCTTATGACATTGCCGGCTATCGCGATGCACCGGCGGGCTTGCGCATCTGGTGCGGGGCCACTGTCGACACCGCTGATATCGAAGCGCTCGGCCCCTGGCTCGACTGGGCTTATGCCCAAATGAAAGCTGCCTAATCTCCCATTTCATGCCGTCCTGCTGAACTTGGTTCAGCATCTATTGATACCGCTTGTGATCATGGACCCTGAAATACGTTCAGGGTGACGGCCCAAAAGGAACCCGAAAATGACAAAGCCCAAAGTTCTTATTTCCGACAAAATGGATCCCAATGCCGCTGCCATTTTCCGCGAGCGCGGCTGCGAAGTTGATGAAATCACGGGCCTGACGCCGGAAGAGCTCATCAAAATCATTGGCCAATATGATGGTCTGGCCATTCGCTCGTCGACCAAAGTCACCAAAGAGATTTTGGAGCATTGCTCCAACCTAAAAGTGATTGGCCGCGCCGGCATTGGTGTCGACAATGTCGACATTCCCGCCGCCTCCGCCAAGGGTGTGGTTGTGATGAATACGCCCTTTGGCAATTCCATCACCACCGCAGAACACGCCATTGCGCTCATGTTCGCGCTTGCCCGTCAAATCCCCGATGCCAATGCGCAAACGCAAGCGGGTCTGTGGCCGAAAAACGGCTTTATGGGCGTGGAAGTCACGGGCAAAACCTTGGGCCTGATTGGCGCCGGCAATATCGGATCGATTGTTGCCAGCCGCGCGCTTGGCCTCAAGATGAAGGTCATTGCTTTTGATCCTTTCCTGACACCGGAACGCGCCGTGGAAATGGGCGTTGAAAAGGCGGACCTTGATACAGTTCTGGCGCGCGCGGATTTCATCACGCTGCACACGCCGTTGACTGATCAGACGCGCAATATCCTAAGCCGCGATAATCTGGCGAAGACCAAGAAAGGTGTGCGCATCATCAACTGTGCGCGTGGCGGCTTGGTCGATGAAGTGGCGTTGAAAGAGGCGTTGGAGAGCGGCCAAGTTGCAGGCGCTGCGCTCGACGTTTTTGCGGTGGAACCGGCCAAAGAATCGCCGCTTTTTGGCACGCCCAATTTCATCTGCACCCCACATTTGGGGGCGTCGACCACCGAAGCGCAAGTCAATGTCGCGCTGCAAGTGGCAGAACAAATGGCTGATTATCTGGTGAATGGGGGCGTGACCAATGCGCTCAACATGCCCTCGCTGTCGGCAGAAGAAGCCCCCAAGCTCAAGCCCTATATGGCGCTGGCGGAAAAGCTGGGTTCGCTGGTTGGCCAATTGGCGCATGACAACCTCACTAAGATTTCCATTGAAGTGGAAGGGGCTGCGGCCCAGCTCAACGTTAAGCCAATTACGGGCGCCGTGCTGGCGGGCCTGATGCGCCGTTATTCAGACACAGTGAATATGGTGAACGCGCCCTTCCTCGCGAAGGAACGTGGCCTTGATGTCCGCGAAGTGCGGCATGACCGTGAAGGCGTGTATCACACGCTGGTGCGTGTCACCGTGGGCACGAGCCAAGGCGATCGGTCAGTCGCTGGCACGTTGTTCAACAACACCGCTCCCCGCTTGGTGGACATGTTTGGCATCAACATTGAAGCAGATTTGGACGGGCATATGCTCTACATCGTCAATGAAGATGCACCGGGCTTTATTGGATCCTTGGGCACGTTGCTTGGCAAAAATGGCCTCAACATTGGCACCTTCCATCTGGGCCGGCGCAGCGCAGGCGGAGAAGCCGTTCTGCTGCTCTCAATGGATGATGCCATTCCCGAAGCCGTTTTGGCCGAAGCAAGCAAACTGCCCGGTGTGAAAACGGTGAAGGCATTAAGCTTCTGATCTGCTAAGGCCCGTTTATGACCAACGCATTATTGCCCACCGGATTTCGTGATCGCCTGCCGCCCGAGGCTGATGCCTCGGCGCGGCTGGTGCGTGCCGTGCTGGATAGTGTTGCGGCCTATGGCTATGAACGGGTGCAGACCCCGCTTGCTGAATTTGAAGCCACACTCACTGGCGCCCTTGGCACCTCCTCGCGCGATTTGCTCCGCTTTGTGGATCCCGTTTCAGGTGAAACAATGGCTGTCCGCTCGGACATTACGGGGCAAATTGGCCGCATCGCGAAAGGCCGGATGGGGCACCACCCACGCCCCTTGCGGCTGAGCTATGGCGGCCCCGTGGTGAAGCTGCGGGCCAGCCAATTGCGGCCAGAGCGCGAGATGATGCAAGTCGGGGCGGAGTTGATTGGGCTCGAAACGCTGCCGGCGGTAACTGAAGTCGTCACAGTTGCAATTGAATCGCTAAAAGCAGCGGGCGTGCGAGATCTGACACTGGATCTGACGCTTCCCAATCTGATCGACACGCTGTTTCCGGGCACGGATACAGAGGAGTTGAAAGCACGGCTGGATGCCAAAGATGCGGCCGCCGTGCCAGCTGATCTGCGCGTGCTGATTTCAGCCGCCGGGCCTTTTGCCGAGGCTGTGGCTCGGCTGCGCGCCTTTGACGATCAAGCCGTGCTGGCTGAGCGGCTAGAGGCTTTAGAGGCACTGGTTGAGGCGCTGCCCGCCGACCTGCGCGTGACACTCGACCCGACAGAACGGCATGGCTTTGAATATCAAAGCTGGTTTGGCTTCTCGCTGTTTTCCGCGCACACATCGGGTGAAATTGCACGCGGTGGCAGCTATTTGTTGGGCGATGAGCCAGCTGTTGGCTTTTCTGCCTATATTGATCCGCTGATTGATGCGGGCTTGGCACAGACCGAACGGCGCCGCTTGTTCCTGCCTTTGGGCACCTTGCCGCAAAAGGCAGCAAAGCTGCGGGCCGAAGGCTGGGTAACAGTTGCGGCGCTCAACCCAGATGACAGCGCCGCGGCGCAAATCTGTTCGCACATCCTCTCCAATGGCCGCCCGGTTCCGATTGGCTGAGGGCAGAGATTGAAGTTCAATCGCCCATAAGGGGTGGACGCCCGGCCCTTGGGGCAATAACGCAACGGAAAGGCAATGCTTTTCCGCAAATGGAGAAAATCCGGTGGCCAATGTCACAGTGATCGGCGCGCAATGGGGTGATGAGGGCAAGGGCAAGATTGTCGATTGGCTCGCCAGCCGCGCCGATGTGGTCGTGCGCTTTCAAGGCGGGCATAATGCGGGCCATACGCTGGTTGTTGGCAACCAAACCTATAAGCTATCTCTTCTGCCCTCGGGCATTGTCCGCGGCACATTATCCGTCATAGGCAATGGCGTCGTTCTGGATCCGTGGCATTTCCGCGATGAGGTTGCCAAGCTTGCGGGCCAAGGCATCACTATTACGCCCGACAATTTGCATATTGCCGAAAACGCGCCGCTGATTCTGCCCTTCCACCGCGATTTGGATGGCCTGCGCGAAGCGGCCGCAGGTGCTGGCAAAATTGGCACCACGGGCCGTGGCATTGGTCCGGCCTATGAAGACAAGGTGGGTCGCCGCGCGATCCGCGTGTGTGATCTGGCACATCTGGATGATCTGGATGCCCAGCTGGACCGCATTTGCGCGCATCATGACGCGCTGCGTGCGGGCTTTAACCAGCCGCCAATTGATCGGCAGCGTTTGCTGAATGACTTAGCCGAAATTGCAGAAGTGATTTTGCCTTATGCCAAGCCCGTTTGGGTGACGCTGAACGAAGCCAAGAAGCGCGGCGACCGTGTGTTGTTTGAAGGCGCACAGGGTGTGCTCTTGGATGTCGATCACGGCACCTATCCCTTTGTAACCTCGTCCAACACCATTGCAGGCACGGCCTCGAGTGGTTCGGGGCTTGGCCCCTCGTCCGTTGGCTTCGTGCTGGGCATTGTGAAGGCCTATACCACGCGCGTTGGCTCTGGCCCCTTCCCAACCGAACAGGAAAATGAGGTTGGCCAGCGGCTGGGAGAACGCGGGCATGAATTTGGCACTGTTACAGGACGCAAGCGGCGCTGTGGCTGGTTTGATTCGGTGCTTGTCCGTCAGTCGGCAGCGGTTTCAGGCATCACTGGCATTGCGCTGACCAAGCTTGACGTGCTGGATGGATTTGAGACGCTGAAAATCTGCACTGGCTATCGCATTGGCGACAAGGTGTTTGATTATCTGCCACCGCACGCGGCCGACCAAGCCCGTGCCGAGCCCATTTATGAAGAGATGCCGGGCTGGCAGGAAACAACAGCAGGCGCGCGCAGCTGGGCGGATTTGCCCGCTCAGGCGATCAAATATGTCCGCCGAATTGAAGAGCTGATTCAGTGCCCCGTGGCCCTGGTTTCCACCAGCCCCGAGCGAGAAGACACAATTTTGGTGCGTGATCCCTTCGCGGATTAAGCACTTAAGCGGCTGGCAAATCCTGTTTCAGCCGCTTTGACGCGCGCCAGAAGAACCAAGCGGGCAATAGCCCCAGCCACGCAGCTCCATAAAGCACCCAGCGCACGCTTTCTGCGCCGGCCATCGGCTTGAACGCATCAGACAAGATGCCGAAG
Source organism: Pseudomonadota bacterium (assembly GCA_041191345.1). GTDB lineage: Bacteria > Pseudomonadota > Alphaproteobacteria > Sphingomonadales > Sphingomonadaceae > Aquisediminimonas. The sequence continues at coordinate 3,174 of JBEEOY010000035.1, read as the reverse complement.
AAGAGCGGGCCGAGGCCAAGACCAATCAGGTTCTGGCCAAAGATGACAAGCGAGGTTGCGACCGCGCGTTGATCTGGCCGGACCAATTGCTGGGCGAGCGCATAGCTGGGGCCGTAGTAGAAATAATTGAGCGTGGTCGGGATGATCAGCAGCACGAGACACAAGCGCCAATCCTGCATCACATAAGCAGCAAACAGCAGCGGGGCGGCAAGGGTCATCCCCAGTGCTGGGGCCGTCAAAATATGGCGCTTATCGGCTTTGCCAAAACGGTCGGCCAGATAGCCGCCACCCCATGTCCCGAGCATCCCGGCAAGCCCGGTAATCACGCCCAGCCACAGGCCCGTCTGCCCCGCGCTCAGCCCAAAATCGCGCTGGAAGAGAATAACGACCCACACGCCTTTTCCATAGGAAAGAAAGGCCGTGAAGCTGGCCCCCAAGAGAACAAGCACAAAGCTTTTGTTCGTCATAATTTGGCGCAGCACGGTGCCAAAGCGTTGCTGGGGTGCCGCCTTTGCCACCAAATGATGTCGCCCTGGATCACGCAGCAAAAAGGGAAGGACAAAGGCAAAGAGAATGCCCGGAATGCTCACAGCCAAAAAGGCATTCCGCCACCCAAAAAAATCATTCAGCGTGCCGCCAATCACCATGCCAATCAGCCCGCCAATCGGAATGCCCAGCCCATAAAAGGCCATGGCCGAGGCGCGCTTTTCCGCAGGCACAGCATCCGTGATGAGCGAATGGGCCGCAGGCGTGCAGCCCGCCTCGCCCACACCCACCCCAATGCGGGCCAGCAGCAATTGGACAAAATTCTGCGCCAAGCCACAGGCTGCCGTCATCGCAGACCAAACACCAAGCGAGATCGTAATGACATGCGCTCTGTTGGTCTTGGGCCGGTCGACATAGCGGGCAATGGGGATGCCCAGAAATGTATAGAAGAGGGCAAAGGCCAGCCCCGTCATCAATCCAATTTGCGCGTCCGACAAATTGAGGTCGCGGCTGATTTCTTCAGCCAAAATATTCACAATCTGCCGATCGAGAAAATTGAAGATGTAGACAATCAATAATGTCCACATCAGCAAACGGACATTGGGGCTCGCTTCAGCTGATTGCGCACTCATGGCCTTTTACACTCTCCCTGCGGCCTGCTTTGACAGGCACTTAAGGCGTTGTGCGCAAAAGCCCGGGCAAGGGCAAGCCCGGTTCGTATGGACAGTAAATGTTTAGCCGCACTGCGCGCGGTGGAGCAGCTTTTGGTCGGCCAGCACGAGCGCCATCATGGCTTCCACAACAGGCGCGCCGCGAATGCCAACACAGGGGTCGTGCCGACCTTTGGTCACAATCTCGGCGGCTTCGCCATCGCGCGTGATGGTATCAACGGGCGTGAGAATGGACGAGGTTGGCTTAAAGGCAACGCGCACCACCACGGGCTGGCCCGTCGAAATGCCGCCCGCAATCCCGCCTGCATTATTCGCCATAAATTCAGGCGCATTGCTGCCCGGGCGCATCGGATCTGCATTGTCCTCACCCCGCAGCCGGGCGGCGGAAAAGCCTGCGCCAATTTCAACGGCTTTAACGGCATTAATGCTCATCATTGCGGCGGCCAGCTCACTGTCGAGCTTCGCATAAAGCGGCGCACCCCAACCCGCAGGCACACCCGTTGCCACGCATTCCACAACGGCGCCGAGCGAAGAGCCCGCTTTGCGCGCTTCATCCACCAGCTTTTCCCAGCGGCCTGCTGCCGCCTCATCTGGGCAGAAAAATGGATTCTTGCCAATCTGGCTGGCTTCAAAATTGTCGCGGTTGATGGCGTCTCCGCCAATTTCCACGACATAGGCCAGAATTTCGACTTCGGGGATGACGGCGCGGGCCACGGCCCCTGCAGCCACGCGGGCCGCCGTTTCGCGCGCGGAAGATCGGCCGCCCCCGCGATAATCCCGAAAGCCATATTTGGCATCATAGCTATAATCAGCATGGCCAGGCCGATAAGCCTTGGCGACATCCGAATAATCTTTGGAGCGTTGATCCACATTCTCGATCATCAGGCTGATCGGCGTGCCCGTGGTCCGCCCTTCAAACACGCCAGAGAGGATGCGCACCTCATCCGGCTCTTGCCGCTGCGTGGTAAAGCGTGAGCTGCCTGGACGGCGCTTATCCAGAAAAGGCTGGATATCCGCCTCGGACAGCGCAAGCCCCGGCGGGCAGCCATCCACCACTGCACCCAAAGCGGGCCCATGGCTTTCGCCCCAGGTGGTAAAGCGGAAAACGCGGCCAAAAGTGTTGAAGCTCATAGACAAGCGATGCCGCGATTTGCCCTGCATTGCAAGGCGGGGACGATTTGGGTTGACGGAAGGAGTTTTTTGATATTGTATGAATGCGTCACATTTGAGTTGTTGTAAAAAGGAAAGTGGAAATGAGTATAGCTTCACTTCGCGAGTTGTCTGATGCCGAAATTGATCGCGTATTCGGCGGCGGAAAAGGCGATGGCCACTATTCGAAAGAAAACTGTGTGACCGCTTGGACCGGCATCGGCATGTTCATGGGAGGCTTTATTGGCGGGGGGCTAGGTGCCGGGCTCGGTGGACTGCTTGGAACATGGTATGGAAACCAAGTCTGCAAGGCCAGCCGCTGACGCAAAGCATATTGAGGGCAGTAGCCATGATAAATTTTCTCTCACTTCTGAGAAGCATAAAGGGCCCATCCTTATGGCTATTTGGTGCGCTGGCGCTGGGCTTTCAGATTTTTTACGTCCGGCTGGCGGATGATCCAAATGCAGGGTTTCAGCTTTACGCCGCTTCTTGGTGTATGTCCCTTTTGTCCGCCCTAAGTGTCATCAAAGCCTTGCGATTGCTGCAGAGGCGTGAGGGCTGAGGTGCAGGCCGGGAAGGCCGCACCCTTGATTTGCAGCCAAGGTTGCAAGGCGCGCCCATTTAATCGATGCTCAGCCCATGTCCGCCCAGCTCAGCATTCGCCCCGCACGTCGTGACGACGCCGCATCCCTTGCGGCAATTTATGCGCCCTATGTGCTGCATGGCACCGAGACGTTGGAACTCGTTCCGCCCGAGGCCGCGCGCTTTGCCGAAAAGATCGACACTGCTGCGCAAAAAGGCTGGCCCTATCTTGTTGCCTGTCATGGCGAGACAATTGTCGGCTATGCCTATGTCACGCAGTTTCGCG
>JBEEOY010000034.1:0-5387 GCA_041191345.1 Pseudomonadota bacterium | reverse complement strand
GGGCGGTCACAACAATTTCATCGAGTTGCGCGCCATCATTTGCCGCTGCGCCCTGCGCGAAAGCGGGCGCGGCCATTGCGGCCAAGCTAGTGCCTAAAAGCAGCGCAATGCTGCGTTGAGCAGATTTGCGTGATGTCATCTCATCCTCCCCATTGATATTAATTTACCAATCGTACAAATTTGCGTAATCAAAGTCAAAAATAAATACGCATTTGGATGAAGAGAGGGCCAATCACTTGCCGCAGGTTGCTTCGTTCGCGGCTTCACGTTTCGCGTTGCAAAAAGTGCTTAGTCTGATTTTGATTATGTAAAGAGAAATAGAGCAATATTTTTAACATTGTTCTAAAATCATTCAAAACATAGATTTTGAAAAATATTAAATTATCATTGTTTGAATAATAATTTATAAATAAATGATATAATCGAAAATTATACAAAATAAGAGCAATTTAATCGGAATGATGTGAGGGGGTGTTTTGATGTATAGGCAATTCTGGCTGTCTGTCCTTTTTGGGCTATTTGCCTTGTCCAGCGCAGGCCGCGCTGAACTGTCTCCCCGTCAGACGCACTCTCTTCAGAATGGCTGGCTATTCCAGTTGGGTCGCCCTGACGATCTGCCAATTGCAAAGGACTATAATGACGCAGGCTGGCAGCAGGTTGCCGTGCCCCATAGCTGGAACCGCTTGGGGGAATACAGCACTGTTCGCAGTCAACAGACAAATGCCTACCAAGGCATAGGCTGGTATCGGCTCCGAGTGCCCACGCCCGCGTCCAAAGCAGGTGATCGTCATATCTTGCAATTTGATGGGGTTGGGACGGTCGCTGATATTTGGTTCAATGGCCATCATCTGGGCCAGCATCGCGGCGGCTATTCCGCCTTTCGATTTGATGTCACGAAATTCGTCAGCGCACATGCCGATAATTTACTGGTTGTCCGCGCGGACAATAACAAGCCCATGCCCGGCAACAGCACGGACAATATTCTTCCTCTGTCCGGGGATTTCTTTCCCTATGGGGGGCTTTATCGCGGCGTGAAATGGATTGTGGCACCGCCGCAGCAAATTGATTTGTTCGACCATGCAGGCCCGGGTGTTTATATTTCCACCCTCTCCGCTGGGGACGATCGGGCAGAGATTCAGGTCCTCACGCGCCTGCGTAGTTTTGCAAAGCGTCCGGCACAGGTTGAGCTTGTCACCACCATTCGAGATGGCCTGGAGGATAAGGCGCGCAGTGTTTCCGCGCGGCAAAAGCTTAGTTCAAATGGCACAGCCGAAGTTGCGCAAAGGCTGATTATCCCGCAGCCACGATTGTGGCAGGGTCGGCAAGACCCGCATCTCTACTCAGTGACAGTTGAGCTTCGGTCGGGCAAGAAAGTGTTGGACCGTGTTGACCAACCATTGGGCATCCGGACTTTCCGCATTGATCCCAATCTGGGCTTCTTTCTCAATGATAAGCCCTTGGCATTGCGTGGCGTTTCGCGGCATCAAGATATGGCGTCCAAAGGCGCCGCGCTCTCGGATGCAGACCATGAACGGGACATGGATCTGATTGAGGAGGTGGGTGCGAATACCATTCGTTTTGCGCATTATCAGCACGCCAAAAAATGGTTTGAATTGGCCGATCAGCGCGGGATGATTGTCTGGGCTGAAATTCCCTATGTTAGCATGGCGACTTTTGGCGATGGTCTGCCTTCCGCGGCATTTGTGGAGAATGCGCGGCAGCAATTAATTGAGCTTATTCGCCAAAACTACAATCATCCCTCGGTCGTCGTCTGGGGCGTTGGCAATGAGATTGATAGCAAATCGCTTGGCGGTAAACCGGTAAAGGCGCAGGCCCTGGTGCGGGACCTACACAGCCTTGCCAAGGCTGAAGACCCCAGCCGCTTATCAGCTTTGGCAGATTGTTGTGCGAGCTCACCCTTCGTCAATCCCGCCACGGCAGAGCAGCTTATTGGCCTGACTGACGTCGTTGGCCTAAATCGTTATCCGGGTTGGTATAGCCCTGACCCAAGTGCCATGGGCGCTATTTTAGACCGCATGCACGCCCAATATCCAAACGTCCCCCTGTCGGTGACGGAATATGGTGCGGGCGGGGCGCTGTCTCAACATAGTGACAATCCTACAGGAGGCGCGATTAACGCCTTTGGTCGGCCGCACCCCGAAGGCTATCAAAGCTGGGTCCATGAGGAAAATTGGCGGCAGCTGAAAAGTCGGCGCTATCTCTGGGCAAGTTGGGTTTGGAATATGTTCGACTTTGCCAGTGATTTTCGGGCTGAAGGCGATGCCATTGACTTGAATGATAAAGGTCTTGTGACCTTTGATCGCACTGTCCGGAAGGACGCCTTTTACTTTTACAAAGCCAATTGGTCTTCGGCGCCTTTGCTGCACTTGACGGGCAGGCGATATGTGGATCGCGCTTATCCCGTGGCGGACATTAGTGCTTATACCAATGCGTCGGCTGCGCGCCTTAGCGTCAATGGCGTCGAACTTGGCGAGCAACCTTGCCCCGATCGGATTTGCGTCTGGCGCAATGTGGTATTGGCGCCGGGACAGAATAAGCTGCTTGCGAAGGCCCAAGTAAATGGCGCCGAAGTTGAAGATGCCATCGCGCTCAATGGCCCCGATGCGGACCGGCAGGGCATTCGCATTAATGCAGGCGATTTGACCAGCATGGCTTTGGCCGATGGCCGGCGTTTTGGATCAGATCATTTCTTCTCAGGCGGTGACTCAAAAGCGCTTAATCCCCGGACCATAACCGCGCTTTTTGAGCGGCGTGGGGCCAAGCCAAAAAGCGTTGCCAAGGCGCAATCAGCGGTTCTGCATGATGGGTATCGTGAAGGCCGTTTCACCTATGATATCCCGATCCCAAATGGGAATTGGGTTGTCCGCATCACAACTTTTGAACCAGACAGTAGAACGCCCGGTCAGCGCAGTTTTTCTGTTGCCGCAAATGGCAAAACAGCCTTGGCGTCTGTAGATCCTGCGGCTGTGGCTGGCGCAGCATTGACGGAAGTTGTCCTCAGCTTTCCGGTAAATGTTACGGCAGGCCGTCTGACGCTTGCATTTAACCCCATTAAGGGGCCTGCTATTGTCTCTGCACTTGAAATTGAGCGGCCATGATGGGCGCTGCTAACCGGCAGGAGAGTGTGACATGAGCTGGCGGATCGCAATTTTGGCTTTTCTCGGGCTGGTCTTAAACCCAATGCCGCTCGTCGCAGCAGAGCAGGGCAACCCGCTCAACGCGCTGTCAGAGGCGCAAAAGGATGCCTTGGCCGCGCGCGTTGCTGCAGGGGTGCCCCGCAAGCCTCGTGTGCTGGTGATTGGCGCGGTGCGGGGGTTTCATCATGAATCCGTTTCCGACGCGATGACTGCTTTTGCCGTTCTGGGGCAGGAAAGCGGAGTTTATGATGCGGAATTGCGGACTGATTTTGATCTGATCAACGCCAAAGGCGGTGAGAAGATGCGGTTTGGCTTCACCCCGCAGGGCTTGGGGGATTTTGACGCGCTTGTGCTTGTGAACACCACGGGCGAATGGGGTTTAAGCGACGACGCAAAGCGCGCCTTGCTCAGCTTTGTGCGGGACAAAGGCAAGGCCATTATTGGCGTGCATGGAGCCTTGGATGCGAATTATTCTTGGCCCGATTATGCGGCCATGATGGGCGGCGGATTTGGGGGCCACCCGCTTAACACAATTGATAAGCCCATCCTCAACTTTCCACTGGTCAACGAAGACGAAAAATCGCCAATCACGCGCCACTGGCCGACCTATTTTTCGCAGCTTAATGAGCTTTACGTTCCCAAAGGCTTTTCGCGCAAAGACACGCGTGTCTTGCTGCGCATTAACCAACAGAAGATTGAGACTGGACCGGCAGGCACCTCTGACATCCCCATTGCGTGGACACGGCGCTATGGGGACGGGCGGGTCTTTTATTCCAGCATTGGGCACACGCGAAATAGCTGGCGGGACCCTGATGTGCGTAAAATGTACTTAGAGGCCATTAGATGGGGTTTGCGCCTCACCAGCCACGCACAGGATGATTAGGCCCCCGCGACGGACGGCATCGCTGCGCGCACGACTGCAGGGATGAACCTTGCCATGTTGATGTGAGAAAAAGACGCGCCCGAGAAGCAGTATTTTCTGTCTGACAGGCGCTGTTTTGAATTCACAGTCTGCAAAACTATCTCTGACAATCGAAAATCGCGGGAGACAGAGTGTTTCCAATCCATCCCGCATTTAAATAACTCAGTCGATCTGATTGAGTTTTTCGGCTTTTTTCTTAGATAATCTACACCCTAACCTTTGGTCTTGCATAGTCCAAAGCCGGTATAGTGCTTTGACATCATTGCTGGGCATGATAGCCTTCACGTTAGAAAGATCCGACCAGAGTCGGGCGTGGCGTATGGGGGGAGGGTTTCCAGCAATTGGTCCCTCTCGAAGAAGGGCCCCAGCCGCGGAGGTTTGGGCTCCAGTTATGGAGGATGCCATGGATATCATTAGTCCATTTCAATATTCGTTGGTGTACAACGCCTTTTCGTTCACTTTTGCGACAATGGCAGCAGCGACGCTGTTTCTGTGGTTCGGCCGGTCGCAGGTTTCAAATCACTACAAAACAGCTGTTACGATTTCCGGTTTGGTCTGCGCGATCGCAGCTTACCATTACTGGCGGATTTTTGAGAGCTGGGAAGCTGCCTATGCCGTGAAAGACGGCGTGATTGTAGCAACTGGCTATGCGTTTAACGATGCCTATCGCTATGTCGATTGGCTGTTGACGGTGCCGCTGCTCTTGATTGAGCTGGTGCTTGTCATGCGCTTGAGCTCTGAAGAAACAGTCAGCAAGTCCATGAAGCTGGGTTTTGCCGCTGCTCTGATGATCGTTTTGGGCTATCCGGGCGAAATCGCGTCTGACATCCCGACCCGCGCGCTGTGGGGCACATTGTCAGCCATTCCGTTCCTGTACATTATTTGGGAATTGTTCAGCGGCCTTGGTGCGTCGATTGAGCGTCAGCCAGAAAATGTTCGCGAACTGGTCAAAAAGGCGCGTTTGCTTACATTCGCGTCTTGGGGCTTCTACCCAATTGTGTACATGGCACCTTATGCAAACATCTCGGGTGCGAATGCCGAAACAGCCATTCAAATCGGTTACACAATCGCAGACTTGGTCGCCAAGGCGGCGGTCGGCGTCCTGATTTGGGTGATTGCGGTCCGTAAGTCAGAGGCTGAAACCGCTAAGGCAAAGTAACTTGAAATTGGCTCGGATTGCTCAACTTTCTTGGGCCCGGCCAAATGACGGGGCTGGCACATCTAATAAGGGTGTGCCGGTCCCCTTTTTTTTCTGGTTGGTTTTTGCTGGGGTTGCCCTTGCCGAGCTAAGCGGCGCCTCTGTTGCA
>JBEEOY010000033.1:0-6125 GCA_041191345.1 Pseudomonadota bacterium | reverse complement strand
TGAATGGCAGACCCTCGGTACAAAAAAGTTCCTGCAGCACGATTTTCCCGGATGGCTTCATTCGGGCAGCTTGCCGGCGGCATTGCGAGTGGCATGCTGGCAGAAGGTGCGCGCCGATTAGCAAGTGGGGAACGGCCACGCCTATCTGATATGCTGCTCACTCCAGCAAATGCCCGCCGCGTGACAGACCAGCTTTCCAGATTGCGCGGCGCGGCGATGAAGCTGGGGCAAATGATTTCACTGGACGCTGGCGACATTCTGCCAGCCGAGCTGACGGCCATTCTCGCCCGCTTGCGAGATTCGGCCCATTTCATGCCGCCCAGCCAACTGAATGGCGTTTTAACGCAGGAATGGGGCCCGAATTGGCGCACGCGCTTTGCGCTGTTTGAAGCAACACCAATCGCAGCGGCCTCTATCGGTCAAGTGCATCGTGCCACTCTCCCCGATGGCCGCGTGCTGGCAATTAAAGTTCAGTATCCAGGCATTGCCGCCAGCATTGATGCTGATGTTGATAATGTCGCTAGCCTTTTGCGGATGTCAGGCCTTCTGCCGGAGGGATTGGATATCAATCCATTATTGGCCGAGGCGAAACGACAACTCCACGAAGAGGCAGATTATGTGCGCGAAGCTGGCCAGATGCGGCATTATCGAAGCCTCATTGGAGACGACCCAGCATTCCTCATTCCAGAACCAGTAGAAGCCCTGTCAACCGAACGGGTGCTGGCGATGGATTTCATTTCCGCCCGCCCGATCGAAACGCTGCAAGAGGCTCCCCAAGAGACACAAAATGCCGCCGTGAAGGCGCTGCTTGGCCTGGTTTTGCGTGAGCTGTTTGAATTCGGCCATATGCAAACTGACCCGAATTTCGCTAATTTCCGGTGGCAACCGGACACGGGCCGAATTGTGCTTCTCGATTTCGGGGCCGCTCGCCCAATCCCGCAGAGCACAATCTCGGCCTATCGCGCGATGATGGAGGCAGGGCTAGCGGAAGACAGGCAGGCTCTAACTGAGGCTCTATTATCTATTGGGTTCCTAACGCCTCGCTTATTGGAACGGCACCGGGCGTCCATGGAGGCCATTATGGAAGCGCTTCTTGTCCACCTCGGCAAGCCCGGATTGTTCGATTTTGCAGATCGAAGCTTTATTGAACCCGTGCGTTACCATGGAGAGCGCATCGCAGCAGACCGCGCGGCATGGCACATTCCGCCAACCGACACGCTCTTCGTGCAACGCAAGGTCAGTGGTACGGCCATGCTGGCCGTCCGCCTGCAAGCGCGCTTGCCTTTGCGCGACATGGTGTGTGCGGCACTTGCATCGTGAAAACACGGTGCGCACACGCACAGCGACGCCATGCGGCAAGTTTTTTAGCAATTAGACCAATGACATGGCGGGGTTTTAAGCGTCACAAGGCAAGCCTAATGCCGCTGCAACGGCTGGATGCTTAATTGCTCCATTGGCGACGTTAAGCCCGGCTGCCAAATGCGGGTCTTCTGCCATGGCGCGGACCGGCCCTAAATTGGCAATGCGCTGAACAAAAGGCAGCGTTGCATTGTTAAGCGCCAGAGCAGACGTTCGGGCTACGGCGCCAGGCATGTTTGCGACGCAATAATGGAGGATGCCCTCTTCCTCAAAGACTGGGTCAGCATGAGTGGTGGCGCGGCTGGTTTCAAAACATCCCCCTTGGTCAATTGCGATATCGACAAGAACGGCACCCCGGCTCATCGTCTTTAGCATTTCGCGCGTGATAAGCTTGGGCGCAGCGGCCCCTGGGACAAGAACTGCACCAATCACCAGATCAGCACTCGCAACTGCCTCTGCAATGCTTGCCTTAGAAGCATAAGCGGTCTTGATCGCGCTGCCAAATTGCGCGTCTAACTGGGCCAACCGATCATTGTTAATGTCATAGATGGTTACGTCGGCGCGCAAGCCAACGGCCATTTGCGCCGCATTAAGCCCGGACACCCCAGCGCCTAAAATGACCACTTTTGCCGGGGCAACTCCGGGCACGCCCCCCAATAAGACCCCACGGCCCCCTTGCTCCTTTTCCAAATAATGCGCGCCAACTTGCACGGACATGCGGCCCGCAACCTCAGACATTGGCTTGAGCAACGGCAAGCCACGATTTGCATCTGTGACAGTCTCATACGCAATGCACGTCGCGCCAGACCGCATTAAACCAAGAGCCTGCGCCCTGTCTGCCGCAAGATGGAGATAGGTGAACAGCGTATGATGCGCCTCAAGCAAGTCAATTTCTGAGGGCTGGGGTTCCTTCACTTTGACAATCAAGTCAGCCGCTTTGAATATCTCAGCAGCACTGGCCAATATGGTCGCGCCAGCAGCTTTGTAGCTTGCATCGTCAAAATCGATGCCAAGGCCAGCGCCACTCTCGACAAAGACATCATGTCCCGCAGCCGTGAGGTCAGCAACCGATGCCGGTGTCAGGCCAACACGATATTCGTGCACTTTGATTTCCTTGGGAACCCCGATCCTCATCCTCGCCTCCGCGGTCAATTTCTGTCGGGAAGATTACGATAGTATCGTTAGGAAGTGCGTGCAAAATTCCTCGCTTATTTGATTCATATCGCTAATATTTTACAGTTATTCTCAAATTAACGGGATAATCATGCATATTGACGCCATTGATAGACGAATTCTGGCTGCCCTTATGGCCGACTCGACACTTACAAGCGAAAGAGTTGGTCAGAAGGTCGGCTTGTCTGCATCGGCTGCGCATCGCCGCATCAAGCAATTGGAAGATGCCGGCATGATTTTAGGATATGGCGCGCGCCTTTCCCCGCAGGCGCGCGGCAATCCGACAACTGTCTTTATCTCGGTGACATTGGTTGATCAGCGGCGCGACACTATGGAGCAATTTGAGGCCGCCTTAAGAGAAGAGCCCTTGGTTACTCAGGCCAATCTGATGAGTGGCGAGTATGACTATTTGCTCAAAGCAGAAGTTCCGGAGACAGATAGCTTTGAACGCGTTCACAGAGAGGTTTTGGCCGCCCTGCCCGGCGTGCAGCGCTTGGTTACCCATTTCAGCTTAAGAAGCGTGATTGTTGAAAGTTAGCCATCACTGTCCTGTCGGGCGCGTATTTCCTGACCGATCAAATCGACCTGACAAGCGGACTGATCCTAACTTCCCCAAAAGCAGATTTTACGCCCCGTTTGAATTGGCTTGCAGCGCCCACCCTGGCTGGCTTAGCACCACTGGCCACGGCCTCCGTTAATGCAATCAAAGTCACTCTGCGATGATCGATCCAGTCTTTTTTAGTGTGTTACTTTTTGGCGCCGCCGCGCTGTATTCTGCCGTTGGCCATGGTGGCGCATCTGCTTATCTTGCACTCATGGCGCTGGCTGGTTTTGCGCCAGAGCAAATGCGCCCTCTGGCGCTTGCGCTCAACCTCTTCGTTTCCGCCATTGCCTTCATACAATTTCGACGCACGGGTGCCTTTGATTTCAAATTATTCTTAATGTTCGGCCTTGCGGCCATCCCAATGGCCTATCTTGGCGGATCTATCGACCTTGGCAGCACATGGCATCGTCGCGCGCTAGGGCTTGTCTTATTGGCATCGGCAGCAGCCCTTGCCTTTAGACCAAAGCTGGCGTCGTACAGAGTATCGCCACCAAGTCTTGCAAAGGCACTACCAACCGGCGGTGTTCTAGGCCTGATTGCTGGCTTAACTGGCACTGGCGGCGGCATTTTTCTAAGCCCCCTGCTTGTTTTAATGCGCTGGGCCGAAGCGCGGACTGTTGCGGGGGTAAGTGCTGCCTTTATTTTTTGTAACAGTGCAGCAGGCCTGATTGGGCAAGGCGCGCGGCTGTCCGCACTTCCACCAGCAACACACTTTTACATTCTAGCTGTCGTCATCGGCGGTTTTGCTGGCAGTTGGCTTAGTGCTACACGCTTGCCCAAGGTCGCCATTCTTCGGCTGTTATCGCTGGTCCTTGTTATTGCTGGGATAAAATTACTTGGCCTGTGACACGCCTCTCATTGTTATCGCTGCCGGTGGAGACGGGTCACGCATTGGCGGAGCAAAACCTGAAAGAGTTTTGGACGGGCAACGGCTTATTGACCGCATGATCCTGTGGGCAAGCCAGAAAACTGACGCCATAGCCCTTGCCATTCGCGACTGTGATGGGGATTGGGGCACAGGCGTTCCCCTCCTCCGTGATCCTTATGTCGACATTGGGCCCATAAGCGCCCTTGCGAGCGCACTGCACGAAGCCCATCGCAGGGATAGAAAAACTGTTCTGCTGATTGGCTGTGACCTGCCATTTCTGCCTGATGATCTTATCCCGCGGCTTTCAGCCGTTTTGGCAGAAAATGGCGTATCCATGCCCTTGAGCCACGGCAGAGTGCATCCAATGGCGGCTCTTTGGCGCACGGATCCAGCCCCTTTAGACCAATGGATCAAACAGGGCGGGCAATCCATGTGGCGCTATGCGCGCGACATAGGCATGGTAGAAGTGCTTTGGGAGGAAACGCCTGATCCGTTTACCAACATCAATGATTTAGAGGCATTGGCGCGCGCTGAACAGCATCTCAAAACGCGATGCAGCTAACAGTTTCTCCCGCCGCACGCGCGGCTTGGCCTGCGGGGCAACGGATGAGCCAATCAGCGTCAACCAGCGCGTGTTGTGCGCCGCTATCTTGATTGCTGAGCGGGGCAAGCCCCGCCTCCGCCCAACGCGCGCGCACAAAACTCTCCCGATCGCCCGTTGCAGGCAAAGGCGCCGCCAGAGGCAATTGACGCCAGCTCAAGGCGTGCGCGCCAGACCGGCCCTGCAACCGGGCCAATAATGGCAGCAAAAAGAGCCGCGCTGTCACCATTGCCGATGTCGGATTGCCCGGCAGGCCAAGAACCCATGTTCCACCTGCCCGCCCCGCCCAAACAGGTTTTCCCGGCTTTATGGCGACCTTGGCAAAGAGCAGGTCCAGCCCATGTGCTGCAAACATGGGCTTTGCAAAATCGCGATCGCCCACAGAGGCCCCGCCAGTAACGACAACAAGGTCTGCACTGTCCAAGGCGGCGCGCGCAGCTGCTTCCAATGCAGGGAGATCATCAAGCCCAACGCTTTGCCCAACACAGTGTGCCCCGGCATTTTCAACCATTGCGGCAACGCCAAAGGTAACGCTCTCGGGAATCTTGTCCACGCCCAGATAAGCAGATCCGGGAGGCGCAAGCTCATCTCCGGTACCAATGATTGCGACACGCGGCCGTTTCGCGACGGTGATGCGCGCGACATCTGCCGCGGCAGCTGCGATCATCGCCCGCGGCGTCAAAACGCGTCCGGCCTCAAGCAAAAGCGCGCCCGATTGAAAATCGCTGCCCGCCTGGCGCACATTCCAGCCGGGGCCGTAGCCCGCTGCAAATTTTACATAGTCCCCATCACGCGTGGCATATTCCTGCATGATGCACCGATCAGCGCCATCAGGCATGGGCGCACCAGTGAAAATCCGCACAGCCTCACCAGCAGAAACAGAGCCAGAAAAGCCTGCCCCCGCGCGGCTCTCCCCAATGAGGCGCAAAGGCGCGTCAGGCCGCGTCGCGCTATCCAAGACCGCATAGCCATCCATCGCCGCCACGGCATGGCGAGGTGAAGCCATACGTGCTTTAAGTCCCTCTGCTAAAACGCGCCCAGAGGTCTCTCCAAGATCAACAACTTCAGTGCCGAGGGGCGCAACATGGGCCTCAATGAGGTTAAGAGCGTCATCAAAGGAAATCATAGCTGGGTCCAGTCGCCAGATCGGCCTCCAGACTTGGCCGTGACACGCGCACCATCAATGACCATCGTCTTATCAATGGCTTTGAGCATATCAAACAAGGTCAGCGCGGCCACAGTCACAGCCGTCAGCGCTTCCATTTCGACCCCGGTTTGCCCAGTGGTGCGGACTTCGGCGTGCACCGCAAAGCCCGGGACCGCATCGTCGAGCGCAATTGTGACCGAAACATGCGAGAGGGCCAGCGGATGGCAGAGCGGAATTAAATCCGCCGTGCGTTTGGCGGCCATAACGCCTGCGAGCTCTGCCGTGGTGATGACATTGCCCTTTGGCGTTGTGCCTGATCGTACCGCATTGAGCGTATCCGGCGCACACCGCAACAGGCAGCGCGCTTCGGCAC
>JBEEOY010000032.1:0-23481 GCA_041191345.1 Pseudomonadota bacterium | reverse complement strand
GGGCGTGCGCGCCAAACTGCGCCATGATTGTGTTATAGAGAACATCAACGCCGCCATAAATTGGCCGGCCATGCAGAACGCTGTCGCCACTGCGGACATAAGACAGGGCAATGCTCGAATGCGCAGCCATGCCACTACAATAGGCAACGGCGGCCTCTGCCCCATCAATTGCAGCCAGCCGCGTCTCCAGAAAATCAAGGCCGGGATGTCCAAGCCGCGAATAGATGTGGTTGGTTTCCCCAACCAGTGGCCCCGTGCCATCAAAATAGGCTTCGTGCACATCCTTGGCGTGTTGGGCCGAAGGATAGACGAAGGTGGATGTCATGAAAATGGGCGGCTTGGCGGCCCCCATGCCGTCCTGCGGATCATAGCCATAGGCGACGGCGAGCGTTTCGGGGCGATAGTCGCTGGGTTTGTTCTTAGCCATGGGCGTTAATATACGCACGGGCCGTGTCACAATACCAGTCAGTGAAACGCCGGGCGAGCATTTCAGCATCGCTGGAATAAGGCCCCGGCGTGTAGCCTGGGCTCATAACGCCGATATGATTGTTTTCGGCCAGTTCTTTGTCCTGACCATTGGTCACAAGCCACAAGTCTGTCAGCGCCTTCAGGTCATAATCCACGCCTTCAACGGCATCTTTGTGGACATACCATTTGCTGTAGACATGCGTTTCTGTTGGGCTGACCGGCATGCAGCTGAACATGAACACATAGTCCGACGTCGCGTGCGCAAACAAATGCGGATCAATCGCCCAGCGAAGTGACCCCACATTCCCGCCATTGGCCGTCACCAGAGGCTTTTTCACCAGAGGCTTGCCATCTTCCGACATGGTCGTGCAGCCTTCGTTCAGGGCAAAACGCGCCACTTGCCACCAATGCCCTTCAACTGGTTCATGCGGAAAGCCATTGGCGTCCATGGCCTTGCCAAAGGCTTCGGCCCGCGCATCTTCATGCGCATCAAAATGCTTCGACATGCCAACGGGGAATGTCTTTGCCAGTTCAGGATGGCCCGTTGCGCAGTGATAACATTCCCGCGCATTTTCCATCACCAGCTTCCAATTGGCATATTCCACCAGCTTATCGACATGGGCGAGCTTCAGGTTTTCAAAATTGGCGGGCGCTGCATAGGCCGAAAATTTCTCACGAAACTCATCAATCGGCGGCGGATTATCGGCGAGACAAATGAAGATCGCGCCGCCAAAACATTCAACGGCAACCGGCTTCAACCCATGTGCCGATTTATCAAAATCATCCTCCATTCGGCCTGCGGCAAAAAGCGAGCCGTCCAGATCATAGGTCCAGCGGTGATAGGGGCAGACCAGCTTGGGGGCCGTGCCATGGCCCGGCTGACACAAAATCGACCCCCGGTGGCGACAGCTATTGTGAAAGGCGCGGATATGGCCCTGCTTGTCGCGCAAGATGAGGACGGGCCAGTTGCCAACCATCATGGACAGGTAACTGCCTGATTTTGGCAGCTCACACTCCATGCCCGCCATCAGCCAATTTTGCCCGTAAATTGCCTTTACGTCGAACTCAAAGACGTCCTGGCTGGTGTAAAGCGCTTGAGGAAGGGTGTGCCCGGCACGGCGCTCCTGAAATAGCGCGTCTATTTTCCCAAGGTTCATAATCCACCCCTTTTATCTGAGACTGTGGCTTGAACCATCTGGGCCATGCGATAAAATCAATTTTTCGCATGGCCCTATATCAAAATGTTGGGACATTGGCGTAACCAACAAAAACGAGCATCGAACGAAAGGCTTCGCCATTTCCACCAAGGGCAGGATCAATCGCCGCTGGCTTCCTTTAAATGCGCTGCGCGCATTTGAAGCGGTTGGGCAACATCGCAGCTTTACGGCGGGCGCGGCGGCACTGTCTGTGTCGCAAAGCGCAATGAGCCGACATGTCAGCGCGTTGGAAGAACTGCTTGGCAAACAATTGTTTGAGCGAGAGGCCTCTCGTTTGGCTTTAACGGACGTTGGCGCCGAATTGCTGCCCGTTGTGACAAAGAGCTTGGATCGCATTGAGCAGGCCATGAATGCCATTCGAGATGACCAATCGGCACATCGGATGCTGCGTATTCATGTTCCCCCCTCTATTCTCCAGCAGCAATTTCTTCCGATATTGGGAGATTTCCGGCGCGAGTTTCCCGATATTGGAGTTGATATTTCAAGCTCAAATGTCACGGGTCTGCCGGCTCGCGCGCTGGACATGGCCATTGTCTATGATCGACCCCATGTCGATGACCAAGTGACAGATTTGCTGCGCATGGTGCAGGTCGCCCCACTCTGCTCACCTGCAACGGCCCAAGCCGGAGCCAATAAGACACTCGAGGAGTTTCTGGCGACCAACGAATTGCTGCACATCAAGCTGGAAGGCCAAACACGCGACTATTTATGGTCGGCTTTTGTGCGGCAACAAGGGCTGACGATCCCCACAGCGAATGGCGTGGCATTCGATACTGCCGTAGCAGCGGCGCAGTATACGATGGCAGCAAGTGGCGTCTTTTTGGGTGACGTCCATATGTTTGCCCAGGAAATTGCCGAAGGCCGGCTCGTCATGCCCTATGATGTCGTTGTTGAGGACGGATATGGGTATTTCCTAAAGCTGCACGCAGATGACCTGTCTGACCCAGCCATTTCTGCCTTCCGGTCTTGGCTTATCAAACAATTTGACAACGCCCGCTAAGAGAAATGGCTCAGATGGTCACCTTAAAAAGGTGGCCGCGAAGATATTGCCGATGCCTGGCTTGCAATTACGCGCACGCTCAGTCACCAATTGGTTGAGGGGATGTGTCGCTGAAAAATCTGCAAAATCATTTTGAGCCAAAAGCTTGCCGTCCTGCCGCCATATATGGCGAGCAGCACGTAAAGGCGCATGGCGTTCTGCATATCCCCAATCATCTTGCGTGGCACAAATCTGCTCAGAAAGTCTTCACATGAAATATGCCCTTGGTGCTGCTTTGGCCTTTTTTGCTGTGGGTGCATCCGCCCAACAAATGTCAGTTAGCGCAGGCTTAACCATTGGCTCGATGAAGCGTGTTTCTCCGGTGTTTGAAGCCCAAAGGCGCACTGAGAATTTTGAGCCTGTATTGGTCCATTCAAAGCAAACGCAGATTGCCGAGACAAAGCTGGCAGCGCTCTATAAGCGCACGGGCAAAAGACCGAATATCCTGATCTTGATGGTGGATGATCTCGGCTATGGCGATTTGGGGGTTTATGGCGGTGGCGAGTCACTCGGAACGCCAACGCCCCATATGGATCGACTGGCTCGCGAAGGACTGAAACTCACCTCAACCTATGCCCAGCCAACCTGTACGCCAACACGCGCAGCGCTGAACACGGGTAGATTGCCCGTGCGCTCCGGCCTTTTAGAGCCCGCTCTGCTCAACGATAACGCGGATTCCTCGAAAGAACTCTTTGCCGCAAAAATCCTGTCTGCTGCGGGATATCGCACCGCCTTATCCGGCAAATGGCATTTGGGGGAGAAGGAAGGGTCGCGGCCTTGGCAAGTCGGTTTTGATGAATTTTATGGATTTTTAGGTGTTATCAACGCCTACCAAGATGACCATCCGTCTTTTACCGAATTGGTTCATGATCCAGCGCTGTTGGCCCAATTGCGCTCCATGCCGGGGGATCGCAGCCTATGGTCTGCGACGCGCGAGACAGGCGGTGAAAAGCTTAAAACAATTAACTGGGAAAATAGCACCGCTCTTGATCAGAAATTTGCTGATTTTTCCGAGGAATTTATTCGCCGTGCAGTAAAAGCTGGGCAACCATTTTACCTCAGCCATAATTTTGCAAAGGTTCATGCACGCACCAAGCCAACGCCAGCCTATGTTGGCCGTTCCGCCACCAAAGACAATTTTCACGATAGTGTTATTGAAGTGGACGAGATTGTGGGGCGCCTCACCAAGCTGCTTGAGGAGCTTGGCATTGCCCAGAATACGCTTGTCTTCCTAACATCTGACAATGGGCCAGCGGATGATCGCTTTCCAGAAGCTGGAACCACCCCGTTTCGCGGCTCAAAAGGCATGACCACTGAAGGGGGCGTCCGCGTTCCCGGCATATTCTGGTGGCCCGGCATGATTCAAGCCAACCGCGTTTCAGACGGCTTGTTTGATATGACCGATATGTTCAACACAAGCCTTGCCCTCGCGGGAATTGACGCGACCAAAGCAGTGCCGACCGACCGTTATATCGACGGGATTGACCAAAGCAGCTTTCTGCTCGCCGATAATGGCCAATCTGCACGCGAGGCCGTCTATTTCTGGCGCAAAGAGCTCTTCACTGGCGTTCGCTGGCGCTATTACAAAATGTCGACATCTGAAATTCAGCTCGGCTCAGGCAATGTTCGGGATGTTGGTGGCCTTGATAACGCTGTTGATCTTCAGCCGCTGAATGCGTTTCTGTACAATCTCTACCTTGATCCGAAAGAACGGAAATCAATTTTGATCGAAAAGGCTTGGGTGCCCTCTTATGCGCTTGGGCCATTGGTTGCGCTGCATGGGGCAACAATGGCTAAATATCCACCCAAGGCTAAAATCCGTTTTCGATAAATTGGGAGAGATATTGCCAATCCTAACTTGCATTCGCACTGGGCCTAGGTCACGCCTCGCATAAAGGGGATCCACCGATCATGACGACACTGCCTGAAAAATCGGGAACGCCACGCGCCTTACAGCAGGCAGGTTTCGCGCTTCTGTTCAGCATTGCCGGGCCAGCATGGGCGCAAACCGTGCAATCTCCGCCCGCGACCCTCTGGTATGGCGGCCCGATTTTGACGATGGCGGGGGACCGCCCCAATATGGTGGACGCCGTGGTCGAGCGCGACGGCAAGATCATCTATGCAGGCAAAGTCGCACAGGCCCGCGAAGTTGCCGGCAAAGCGGCCAAAGAACAAAATCTTGGCGGCGCCACGCTGCTGCCCGGCTTTGTCGATGCACATTCGCACTTTGCCATGACGATGCAAGTGGCCAGCGGCGTTGACCTGCAAGACCCCGATCATCCCATTAGCGATATCCCGAGCTTAATTGCGGCGTTGCGCACGGGCATTCAGGCCCGCCAAATTGCACCGGGCGGTTGGGTGATTGCCTGGCAATATGATGATGCAAAGCTTGCGGAAAAGCGCCATATTACGCGCGCAGATTTGGATGCAGCCTTTCCAGATCATAAAATTGTGCTGATCCACTTCACTGGCCATGGGCTGGTGACCAACAGCGCGGCAATGGCCGCAGCTGGCATTACAGACTCCACGCCAAATCCCCCCGGCGGCATTACGTTGCGCGACGCGTCTGGCAAACTGACTGGCGTGTTTTTTGAAAACGCAGCCTACCCTGTTTACCTAAAAATCCCGCCGCTTTCGCCTGAGCAGCGCCGCGCCGCATTGGCCGAAGCGCAACGCCGATATGCAAGCAATGGTTTTACTCATGCACAAGAAGGCGCAGCCAGCCTTGGCGATATGGACGCGCTCCTCAAGGCAGGCGCACAGGGCCTAATCAAGCTGGACCTTGCGCTCCTTCCAACCAGCCAGACTTTGGATAATCTGCTGGGCAGACCTGATGTGCGCTTTGGCAGCTATCAAGGCCGTGTGAAGCTGGCGGGCATTAAATTTGTGCTGGATGGCTCACCGCAAGCCCGCACAGGCTATTTCACGCGCCCCTATGCCAATGGCGCGCCAGACGGGCATCATCCTTGGCACGGCACACCCAATATGTCGCAAGAGGAATTCAATGCCGATGCAGCGCGGGCCCATGGCCGGGGGTGGCAAATCTTTGTCCATGCCAATGGCGATGCTGCAATTGATATGGCCATTAAAGGCTTTGACACGCTGGGCCTGACGAAGAAAACGGATGCGCGGCCAATTGTCATCCATTCGCAGTTTCAACGCCCCGATCAACTTGCGGCTTATCAACGCATTGGCGTTGGCCCAGCCTATTTCAGCAACCACACTTATTATTTTGCGGACATTCACCGCAGCAATTTTTCGGCGGATGTGGTGGGCTTTATTAGCCCCTTTGCCTCGGCTTTAAAGGCGGGGCTCCACCCGTCCAACCACTCAGACTCACCCGTCACCCCGCTTGACCCCATGACCCAATTATGGAGCAGCATGGCGCGCCAATCGAAAACGGGCGTTGTCAATGGCCCAGACCAGCGCCTGACTGCGTGGCAGGGGCTGCATATGCTGACAACTGGCCCCGCTTGGCAGGTTTTTGAAGAAAAGCGCAAAGGCCAGATCAAGCCGGGAATGCTGGCCGACTTTGTTATTTTAGACAAAAACCCACTGACCACGCCACTCGAGGCCATTCGCTCCATTAAGATTATGCGGACTGTGAAAGAGGGCCAAACCATCTGGAGCGCAGGACAGTAAGCAGTCCGGCTTATCACGGCTCGCGGTAGAGCATAAAACAAGCCTGCGATGGGAAGGCCCCATCGCAGGCTTAGTTTTTAAAGACATGGCGTATCCGCCCAGCATTGGGCGGTGAACGCGCTATTTCTTCCAGTTACGGACCATGTCATCCAGAATGCGGACGCCCCAGCCAGAGGCGCCCTTGGGAGTGACTGCGTCGGGACGATCGGCCCAATTCACACCCGCAATATCAAGATGCGCCCAAGGCGTGGCTGAGTCGACAAAATAGCCAATGAAGGTGGCACCAAGGCCGGCCCCTGGGCCGCCGCCCTCCACGACATTCTTAATATCGGCAATGTCCGACTTTAGGTCTGTCAGGTAGTTTTTGTGCAGCGGCATCCGCCAAATGTCTTCACCCGTTCGGCTTGCGGCCGAAAGAAGCGCACCGCCCAAAGCCTCATCACGGGCGAAAAGCCCCGCATATTCATCATTCAGGGCTTGCACAATCGCGCCTGTCAGCGTCGCAATAGTCACCACACCGGCTGGCTTATGACGTGAGACGACATATTCCGTCGCATCGGCCAGCACCAAACGCCCTTCGGCATCCGTGTTCAGAACCTCAATCGTTTTGCCACTCATGGTGCGGACAACATCACCGGGGCGCTGTGCATTGCCACCCGGCATATTTTCCGCCAGCGCTGCGACAGCAACGACATTCACAGGTGCATTGGATTTGGCGAGTGAGAGCACCGCGCCAACAGCAGAGGCGGCGCCAGACATATCGGCCTTCATTTCCCACATGCCAGAGCCGGGCTTGAGTGAAATACCACCGGAATCAAAGGTGATACCCTTGCCAACCAAGGCAAGCGGGGCACCCTGCCCGCCCGTATATTCTACCAACAGCATCCGCGGCGGACGACGCGCGCCCTGACCAACACCAGCGATTGACCCCATTTTCAGCCGCTGCATGGCAGCAACATCAAGCACTTCTATCTTTACGTTGGCCACGCCGGCAAAAGCCTCGCGGACGCGCGAGACAAAGGCTTCAGGATACAGCACATTTGCAGGCTCGCTCGCCAAGTCGCGCGACAAAGTGACGGCTTCAACCAACGCACGGCCCCGGGCCGCCCATTCTGCTTCAGCAGCTTGCGGGTTGGCGGTTACAATGGTGACCTTCTGGTTCGGCAGAGCCGTCTTGGTGGCCACCTTATATCGATCAAACCGATATTGGCCCAAACCATAGCCAACAGCCAAGGCAGCGGCATCATTGGAAGAGATATTGCCCGCAATTGAAACCGCGAAAGCCTCTTCGCGAAGGTCCTGCGCAATCTTGCCGCCGGCGTCCCGCATACGGCGCACAGCATCCGCATCGCCGGCCACACCGATGAGCTGGATACGCGCATATTTGCCGATCCCGCGCAGCGTTAGGGCTGAGCCAGCTTTGCCTTCAAATTTTGCGGCGTCCACGGCCGATTTGAGGGCAGCGGATAAGGCCGGATCTAACCCGATGTTCGGAATGGTGGCATCCGCCATTAAAAGGACAAGAACGCCGTCAGGGGCAATGCTTGTGCCAAAACCAATGGGCCGGCCAACTGAATTGGCAGCGTCGGTTGTCTCAACACCCGAGCCCGCAGAAACAGATTGGGCCATGCCGGGAGCTGCCAGTGAAGCCAAAGCAAGCGTCAAAAGGGGAAGGCGCATGAGGATAGACTCTCCTTTTTTGGATCATTTTGTAGGCCTATCTTCTAGCCGCAGCGGGCGGTGATACAAGGTATCATTAAGGTCAATATAGCGACTAATCCCTCCTGTGGCGCACTCTGGCGCAGGCGCGCACCCCAAGCCAGATCCAAACTAAAGTCCAGCATCCGCGATGAAAAGGTGACCCAAACACATAAGCCTGATAGAATGCATTTAGCGGCTGCATCACGCAGTCGTGGATGAAAGAGGCGCAAGTGATGACGGCCCTACCCCGGATACGGGCTCTTTCAACTGCACGCCCCAGCCATGATATTCATGCGGCTTTTATTGACTGGGCTGAAGCGCAAATCACCGATCCGCGCGCACAAGCTGTGTTTCGGCGCATGGCGAGCCGATCTGGAATTGACCATCGTTATGCAGTCTTGCCGCCCACGCCTCAAGGCGGCTCTCCCGTTTCTCCGGGTGGCTTCTACGATGGCCCGCCCCCGGGCACAGCGGCAAGAATGGCGCTTTATGCCGAATATGCCCCAGCCTTGGCGCTGGAGGCCATCGCAGGGCTTAAGGCGGATGTCAGCGATGTTACGCATTTAATTGTCGCCAGCTGTACCGGCTTTGTTGCCCCAGGTGTGGACCAGATTTTGGCGCAACGCTTGAACCTTGCGCCCCATGTCGAGCGGCTATTGGTTGGTTTTATGGGCTGTTACGCCGCGGTGTCTGCGCTGCGCAGTGCGTTGCACATTGTTCGATCACAGCCGCACGCCAAGATACTGGTCGTCACGGTGGAGCTATCTTGCCTGCATCTCAATGCAACGCAGGATATTGAGTCGCTTTTGGCGATGCTACAATTTGGCGATGGCGCAGCAGCTGCCTTGGTAACGAGTGAAGGCCCCGGCCTTGCGCTATATGATCCCTTTGCCACGACTCTACCGGACTCGGCGGATCTTATCCGTTGGGACATTGGTGATACGGGCTTTGTGATGCACTTGTCTGGCAAAGTCCCCTCGCTGATCACGCAGGCGCTCCAGGACGAGGCGTTTGTCCGCATATTGGCCGGCGGAGATCCGCAATTGGTGGATGGCTGGGCCGTGCATGCCGGGGGGCGATCAATTTTGGATGCCGTGGAACATGGCCTGCGGCTTGATCCCGCCAAACTCTCTGCCTCGCGCGCAATTCTGCGCGAAGGGGGGAACATGTCGTCCTCAACGCTGATGTTCGTTCTGGCCCGATATATGAAACAAACTGTGGACCGCGGCGTTGCCCTTGCCTTTGGCCCCGGCGTTGCCGCTGAAGGTTTTCGCTTTCGGACAGTTGCTTAAATGTTGAAAATCCGCGCCCTAACTGAAGAGCAAATGGATGATCCGGCAATTTCTGCCGCGGTCTACGCTCAGGTTTTGGGAGATTTGGCGCGGGTAAACACGGTCACTATGGCGCGTCGACCGACGTTAAATTTTCTACGCCGCTTGCCGCAAACATCTCAACCCCTACGGATTTTGGATGTTGGCTTTGGCGATGGGGATATGCTGCGCAGCATATCCCAATGGGCCGTCCGGCATAAAATCGCTGTATCCTTAACAGGGATTGATCTGAACCCACGCAGTGCGGGCATCGCGTCCGCCAAAACGCCTAAAGCTATGGGCATTGATTATCGCACAGGCGATTATGCCGGTTTGGCGGGGCAAGGCTGGGACGTTGTTCTCTCCAGCCTTGTTGCGCATCATATGCAGCATGACGAGCTGATTGCCTTTTTGAAGTTTATGGAGGCCGAAGCGCGCGCTGGCTGGTTTATCAATGATCTCCATCGCCACGGCTTTGCGTGGTTGGGATATCCTATTTTAGCGCGGCTAATGGGCTGGCACCCCATTGTGCGCCAAGATGGCCAGCTATCGATTGCGCGTTCTTATCGTCCGGCAGAATGGCGCCCCATTCTGGACGAAGCTGGCATAACTGGCGCACGCATTTTTCGGACTTTTCCCTTTCGGTTATGCGTCGAACAGATCCGATAATCATTGGCGCCGGTCCGGCTGGTTGCGCCGCTGCCATCACCTTGGCGCGGGGCAACACCCGCCCGCTGATCCTCGAGCGTGATGCCGACATAGGCGATGCCTTGTGCGGCGGCTTTGTCAGCTGGCGGACAATGGCAACATTAAAGCGGCTGGGCATTGAGATAGCCGGCCATCCCATCACGCAGTTGCGGGTTTTTGCGGGCACACAGATGGCAGAAGCACCGCTGCCGCAGATGGGACATGGCCTGTCGCGCCGCGCAATGGATAGCGCCCTGGTTGCGCAGGCCATCGCCAGTGGTGCGGGGATAGAACGGGGCGTGGCCGTTCGTCATATTGACAGCGTACGCGCGCAATCTTCGGCCCTGTTTCTGGCGACGGGCAAACAAGATGTGAAGGGATGTGAACGGCCCCGATTGGCGCAGGACCCTGCCCTTGGCTTGCGCATCCGCTTGTCCCCCAGCCCCGCCGTCCGCACCTTGATTGGCAATGCCATTGAGCTGCATGTCTT
Organism: Pseudomonadota bacterium; assembly: GCA_041191345.1. Taxonomy (GTDB): domain Bacteria; phylum Pseudomonadota; class Alphaproteobacteria; order Sphingomonadales; family Sphingomonadaceae; genus Aquisediminimonas. The sequence continues at coordinate 12,927 of JBEEOY010000032.1, read as the reverse complement.
TCACAAGGGCTATGCCGGGATTGAACTGCAAGAAGATGGCACGGCCAATATCTGCCTCGCGCTGCGCAAATCGCTGCTAACAGACGCAGGGCGTGATCCGGCGACGCTGCTGCGGCAATTGGCGGCAGACCACCCCCATTTTGGCGCGCGCATGGCAGGTTTTGATGCGCGCACCCGCATCGATGCCGTGGCCAATGTGCCTTATGGTTGGCGCCAACAACAAGACCCAGACGGCCTTTTCCGGCTGGGAGACCAATGTGCCGTCATCCCCTCCTTGGCTGGCGAAGGCAATGGCATTGCACTGGCCAGCGGCGAAAGCGCCGCTCAGGCCTGGCTGGCAGGCGCCACCCCGAAAGACTGGCAACTGCGTTTTGCACACCGCAGCGCACGTCCCGTGGGGCTGGCAACCAGTCTTTGGCACATGGGCGAAAGCCGACTAGGCGGGCCGATGTTGGCGCAGATCTTGCGCCTTTTTCCTGCGCTCGCAACTTGGGTGGCTGAGGCAACCCGCATCCGCACCTAGCAGCGCACGTTGTCGCCTCAGACAAAATCTTCCGTATCAATGGTGCTCTGCATTGAGGCTGAATAGCGCGGGCCTGCCACATTTTTTTCATTAATCAGCTGATCCAACTGCGCCAGAACAGCGTCTGAGGGTTGCCAATCCCAGCGAGCGATATTCTCTTCCAAATGGGGAATAGAAGCTGTGCCGGGGATGGTCACAATATGCGGCCCACGCGATAAAACCCAAGCCAGCGACAATTGCGCCGGTGTTACGCCCTCAGCTTCGGCCAGCGCGTTAAACTGCGCAATTAAGGCGGCATTATGCGCCCAATTATCACCCTGAAAGCGCGGCATAGAGCGGCGCATATCGCTTTCGACCAGCGCCTCGGGGTTTGGCACGCCATTGGCCAGCGCGCCGCGCCCCACGGGCGAAAAGGCGACAAAAGTTGTCCCGACCTCACGACAGGCCTCCAGCACCGCGATTTCCGGGTTGCGTGTCCACAGTGAATATTCAGTCTGCATTGCAGCAATTGGGTGGACGGCAGAGGCCTTACGCAGCGTGTCCGCTGACATTTCAGACAGACCAATGCTGCCGATTTTTCCTTCCTTTACCAGCTCTGCCAGCGTGCCGACTGAGTCTTCAATTGGCGTCTCAAAATCGCGGCGGTGAAGGTAATAAAGATCAATATGATCGGTCTGGAGCAGCTTTAAGCTTTCCTCGCAGGCCGCGCGAATTGTCTCAGGGCGGCAATCAATCCGGCGGGATTTCCCCTCAACAATGATGCCCGTTTTGGACGCGAGGAAGAATTTATCGCGATTGTCGCGCAGCGTTTTGCCAATCAGCGTTTCATTATGGCCCATGCCATAGATCCGCGCGGTATCCAGATGGTCATAGCCAAGGTCGAGCGCGCGATGGAGCAGCTTGGCCCCCTCTTCATCTGATGGCGGTGTGCCATAGGCCCAACTGAGCGACATACAACCAAGGCCCACAGGATTGGTCAGACGGCCATTTATCGGGCGTTTGGTGATTGTCATTTTTTCACATCCCTAAATCAGAAATTCAGTCTCAGCTGAGTCAGCCTGCCATTAACGTCCGGCGCATGGCTTGCTGCCACCCTTCAAGCCGGGTGGCGCGGTGCTGCGCGTCCAATTGCGGGGTAAAGCGCTCTACACCGCCGCGCATCACAGTGGCAGCCTCCAAATTGGGGAACAGCCCCGCCCCCAGCCCGGCCAACATGGCGGCACCCAAGGCTGTGGTTTCAATAAAGGCCGGCCGTTCGACATCTAGCGCCAGCATATCCGCCAAATCCTGCGCCAGCCAGTTATTGGCAACCATGCCGCCATCAATTCGCAATTCGGACCAATTGGCCCCGTCTGCTGCAAATGCGGCGACAAGATCTTGCGTTTGGTGCGCCATCGCCTCCAGCGCCGCGCGCACAATATGGGCCTTACCTGAGGAAAAGCTCAGCCCATCAATCAGTGCCCGTGCAGTGGGCACCCAATGGGGCGCACCAAGGCCAGACAAAGCTGGAACAAGATAGACTCCGCCATTATCCGGCACAGATCGGGCAAGACCTTCTGTTTCCGCCGCACTCGCAATCAAGCCAACATCATCGCGCAGCCATTTGATGAGGCTGCCCGCGACAAAGACTGAGCCTTCCAGCGCATAGGTCCGTTCTCCGCCAAGCTGAAACAAGATAGTCGAGAGCAGCCGGTTGCGTGATTGCGGCAGCGTCTGGCCCGTATTGGTCAGCACAAAAGCCCCGGTGCCAAAGGTCGCCTTCGTCTGGCCCGGCGCAAAACAGCCTTGGCCAATGGTTGCGGCCTGTTGGTCGCCGGCCATTCCGGCAATCGCAATCGGCGCGCCAAACAGATCGGGCAGCGTGGTGCCAATTGGCCCCGCACAATCCACAATCTCAGGCAAAATGCCGCGCGGCACGCCAAAAAGATCCAGCAAGCGATCATCCCAGCCACCACCGCCCAAAGACATTAATGCGGTGCGTGAGGCATTGCTGGCATCACTGACATGCACGCCGCCGGTCAGGCGATAGACCAAATAGCTTTCCACTGTGCCAACCGCGAGATTGTCTCCCGCATCGGCCAATTGCGGCCAGTTTTGAAGCGCCCAGCCAATCTTGCTGCCGGAAAAATAGGGGTCGAGCAACAGCCCCGTCTTCGCCTGCACCACAGGCTCGTGCCCCGCCGCTTTCAGTGCCGCGCACATATCCGCGGTGCGCCGGTCTTGCCACACAATTGCGGGGGCCAGCGGCTCTCCGGTCCGCCGATCCCAAAACACAATGGTTTCACGCTGGTTGGTAATGCCAATGCCCGCAATTGCCGCAGGGCCGCCCGCCAGCGCCACCATTTCGCGCGCGCAGACGAGCGTCAAATCCCAGATTTCCGTGGCATCATGCTCTACCAAGCCGGGCGCTGGATAATGCTGGGTCAGGGGCTGTTGCGCACTGCCAAGGCAAGTGCCATCCGCCGCAAACAACATTGCGCGCGTCGAGGTTGTTCCCTCGTCAATTACCAAGATGCGGTCAGCCATCATCCTCGTCCCTGTTTATCTGTGCTCTCTCTTCGCTATCCAAAACCAGCTGGCGGCGCAATTGGACAAAGAAAAAGGGGCACACCCAAAGGTGCACCCCTTCATCTGTTCAGCCTATGTCAGGCCAATTAGCCGACAATTTCTTCCGGCTTGAAGAAATAGGCAATCTCAATCGCCGCATTCTCATCTGAGTCCGACCCGTGGACCGAATTGGCTTCAATCGATTCTGCCAGCGTCTTGCGGATCGTGCCTTCGGCAGCCTGTTCCGGGTTGGTGGCGCCCATGATGTCGCGGTTGCGCTGAACGGCATTTTCGCCTTCCAGCACCTGAACAACAACAGGGCCAGAAATCATGAAGTTGACCAGATCATTAAAGAAAGGGCGTTCCGAGTGAACGGCATAAAAGCCCTCAGCCTGTTCGCGGGTCATGTGGATGCGCTTGGATGCAACGACACGCAGGCCGGCATCTTCCAGCATCTTGGTGACAGCGCCGGTCAGGTTGCGGCGAGTAGCATCGGGCTTAATGATCGAAAAAGTACGATTGGCGGCCATGTCTGGTCGTCTCCATTAGCAAGGGAAAAGAAGGATTGAATGGCTGGGCCTCTAGCCGCTCTGCCCTGCGCTCGCAAGCAATTTGGCCAATGCAGGTCTTGTTAAGGCCCTTCGACCCAACGACCCGCCTCGTCCTGCTTCCAATAACGACGTTCCACCGGCTGATCTGCCAAGGCCCGCCAAGCGGATCGCGCATTATCGAGCCGATCTGCGTCAAAGAAGTAAAAGACGCGCTCGGTACCCGCAGGCACATCCCGCCAGATGCCATCAACCAGCGCGATGTTGGTATATCCGCTGATCTGTGCATCCGGCAGCGCCAGCAGCACGGGCTGATCCCCGTCGCGCCCATGCGGCAAAAAGCTCTCAGCCCGATAGGCCCAAAGATGGGTATCGAGCCGATCCAGCAGCAGCGCATCGTCCGCCAAAATCAATAACCGCGCACCCGACGCCAGAACGCGCTCTGCAATGGCTGGCAGAGCGCGGTCCAGCGGCGTTCGAGTCAGATAGTAGAAGTCAGCCTTCAAAATTATCTGCCACAAAGCGATCGAGCAGGCGCACACCAAAACCAGTGGCGCCCTTATCCCAAACGGCACCCGGCTTCGACGCCCAGACCATGCCGGCAATGTCGAGATGCGCCCATTTTACGCCTTCGTCGACAAAGCGTTGCAGGAATTGCGCGGCAGTTATGGAGCCGCCTTCGCGCGGGCCGACATTCTTCATATCGGCAATCGGGCTATCAATCAGCTTGTCATAGGCCGGGCCAATGGGGAAGCGCCACAACGGATCACCCACAGCCTTGCCCGCTGCTGTCAGCTTATCCGCCAAGCCATCATCATTAGCGAAAAGCCCGCCATATTCATGGCCCAAGGAGATAATCATCGCGCCCGTCAGCGTTGCCAAATCAACCATATATTCAGGCTGGAAGCGCTTTTGCACCCAAGTCATCGCATCGCACAGGACAAGACGGCCTTCAGCATCTGTGTTGATGACTTCAATCGTCTGGCCTGACATCGAGGTGACGACATCGCCCGGGCGCTGGGCATTGCCATCGGGCATATTCTCAACCAGCCCGCACACGCCCACGACATGCGCCTTGGCTTTGCGCCCAGCCAGCGCCAGCATTGCGCCAGCAACAGCGCCAGCCCCGCCCATATCCCACTTCATATCTTCCATGCCCGCGGGCGGCTTTAGGGAAATGCCGCCCGTGTCGAACGTCACGCCCTTGCCAACAAAGACAACTGGCTTTTGCTGCGCGCCATTGGTGCCATCCCAGCGCATGACCAACAGCTTTGGTTCCCGCACAGAGCCTTGTGCCACGCCCAGCAAGGCCCCCATGCCGGCTGCGCGCATCTCTGCCTCGCCCAGCACTTCAATTTCAACGCCGGCGTCTTTCAGCCCTTGGCAGCGCTCCACAAAGGTTTCGGGGTAAATGACATTGGCAGGTTCGGTCACCAATTCGCGCGTCAGGGCAACACCTTGAACCAAGGCGCTATAATGGGCCCAAGCAGCGTCCATCCCCTCTGGCGCGCCAACAATCACCAGATCACGCAGGGTCGGCTTTTGCGCCTCAGGCAACTTGGTACGATAGGTATCATAGCGCCAGCTGCGCAACGCAGCTGCGGCAGCCATCCGGGCCACTGCCTCAGCCGAGGCCGACAGGCCAGACACATCCAACGTTGCTTCTGTCTCGCCCGACGTCAAAAGCTTTGCAGAGAGTGCCCCACCCGCTTTTTCCAAATCTTCAGCTGAACCAGCGCCCGCACCCAGCAGCACTAGCCGCTGCGCACCCGCTTCATGACCGATATGCTGTTCAAAACTGCTGCCCGCTTCCCCTTCAAACCGGGCGGCCTTGGCTGCAGCACGCAGAACAGAGGCGTCACCGGGCAATGACGCCCCATCCAGCCCAGATTTGGCAACAGGAAGGATCAGGCAATGCGCACCTGCGGGACGAGAAGCAGAAAAGCGAACCTTAATCATGGTTAGTCCTAAGTCCGGAAAAATTGAGGGGGGAACCGATTCGGTTGCCGTCCTGTTAGCGCCCTTCTGCCCCACATCATAGCATCGCCGCCGCGCAGTGATTGCAGGACGGCTGTGACAATGCGATAGGCGCGGTTGGAATCGAAAGAGACGTTGGTGAGATTACGCGCTGCCCTGCTGGTATCTGCTGCTTTGACTGGCGCTGGCCTTGCCATGCCCGCCGTTGCGCAAACCAACTCTGCCCCGCTCTCCTCGCCAGTCGCTTCGGCTGACAAGGACGCCGTTGATTTTGCAGCAGACCGGCTGGAATATGATGAAGATCTCGACATTGTAACCGCCAGTGGCGAAGTGCGCATGACGCGTGATGGCAATCGCGTTCGTGCCGATCGGATCATTTGGGATCGCAAATCAGGCGAAGTCCGTGCCCAAGGCAATGTGATTGTGGAAGGCGCAGAAGGCGACCGTGCCTATGGCGACGATGTTGAATTAAAAGACACGCTGCGCGACGGCGCCGTGACCAATTTATTGATCGTGCTGAACGATGGAGGCCGTCTCGCCGCAGATAAAGGCAAGCGGGTTAACGGCATTTCCACATTAGACCGCGCCGTTTATTCCCCCTGCCGGGTGGTTGATGAAAATGGCTGCCCCAAAAACCCATTATGGAAAATCACGGCCGTGCGTGTGACGCACAATCCGGCCAAAAACCGGATCAGTTACAAGGATGCTCGGCTGGAATTGCTGGGCCTGCCCGTCCTTGCGCTGCCCGGGCTCTCGCATCCGGCGGATGACCGAGGCGGCACCGGATTTTTGATCCCCAATATCCAATATACGAAGAACACCGGGCTAGAAATTTCGACCCCTTTTTATCTTCTTTTGGGCCCCAATCGGGATCTTACACTCACGCCCCATGTGTATTCGCTGGTCGCGCCTATGGCGGAAGCCAGCTATCGGCATCTGACAGATTTTGGCGCTTATCAGGTCACGGCCTATGCAACAGGTGGAAACCGCATTTCTGCGCTTGACCCCAACCAATCGGCAGTCGCGTCTTTCCGCGGCTATTTAGAAGCCAATGGCCGTTTTCAGTTTGACCGTCGCTGGAGCCTGTCTCCCTCCGTGCGCATTGTAACGGACCGCACATTTTTGCGCCGTTATGATATTTCGCGCGATGACCGGTTACGCACAGTTGTGGATTTAGAGCGGATTTCACAATCGAGCTATTTGTCGATTGCTGGCTGGTCATTTCAAACGCTGCGCGCAACCGAAGTGCAAGGGCAGATCCCCGTTGCCGTTCCAGCGATTGATTGGCGCAAGCGGCTGCAAGACCCCTTAATGGGCGGCCAAGTTCAGCTTCAGTTGAACAGCCTCGCACTGCTCCGCACTGCGGGCCAAGACACACAACGCGCCTTTTTTGGCGTGCGCTGGGACAATAACTATCTGACCAATTTGGGCCAGGAAGTGAAGCTAACGGGCTATGGCCGCGCAGATGTGTACCACAGCGATGAAATCACCGCGACAACGACCGCGGCGTATCGCGGTGAGGCTGGCTGGAATAACCGATGGATTGGCGCTGTTGCCGCCGAAATGCGCTGGCCCTTTGTGGGTGAACTGTTTGGCGGTCAGCAGCAACTCACCCCGCGAGTGCAGATCGTTGGCTCTCCCGCCACCAAAAACATGCGCATCCCCAATGAAGATGCACGCGCTGTTGATTTGGAAGACAGCAACTTATTCGCGCTAAATCGCTTCCCCGGTTATGACCGCTGGGAAGATAGTTCTCGCATGACCTACGGCGCAGACTGGGTCTGGGATGGGCCCGGCGTGCGGATGAACGCCACCATTGGGCAAAGCGTTCGCTTCTCCGCTGCGCGCACCACCTTTCCTGATGGAACGGGCCTTTATGGCCGCACGTCAGATATTGTTGGGCGCACAAATGTGCGGTTTCAGAGCCTGATCTCAGTGACCCATCGTTACCGGCTAGATAAGGACAGTCTTGCCGTCCGCCGGAATGAGTTGGATGCAACAATTGGGTCGAACAAAAGCTATGCGACCATTGGCTATTTGCGGCTCAATCGCAACATTGGCCCTGAGCTGGAAGATTTGCGGGATCGCGAAGAAGTCCGTCTTGGTGGACGGCTTCAATTTGCGCGTTTTTGGTCGATTTTTGGGTCCACCACAATTGATATGACGAATAATAATGAGGATCCCACCTCCTTGGCAGATGGCTATGAGCCCGTCCGTCATCGCGTGGGAATTGCGTATGAAGATGATTGTTTTGTGTTCGGCATCAGTTGGCGGCGGGATTATGACACACAAGGGGATGTCCGGCGCGGCAACACCTTCCAATTGCGGCTATCCTTCCGCAATCTGGGTCGCTAGAGAACTGCATTGCTCAGGCTTTATTCAGCCGGGCTTTGGCAGAGGAGCCCCGCCGATACCGGCGTGAGAGGGATAAAATTGGGAATGACTTTTAAGGTTCGTACTTTCTGGATCACGTGCGCGGCTCTGGCCACAGCTTCCACGGCCGTGTTGGCACAAACCGTGCCTGATGAAGCGCCAAGCCCGGCCACTGCGCTCAATCTTCCCCAAAACATAACGCCCATTGGCAAGGTGGATCCGCAAGTTCGCAAGGCAACGGCCATTGTGAATGGCGACGTGATTACGGGTACCGACGTGGATCAACGCCTTGCGCTGGTCATTCTCGCTAATGGGGGCCGTGTTCCGCCAGAAGAGCGTGAGCGGCTGCGGGTGCAGGTGTTGCGCAACCTGATTGATGAGAGCTTGCAGATTCAGGAAGCCAAAACCAACGATATCACCATCCCCAAAGCTGAAATTGACCAAAGCTTTAACCGCGTGGCGACCAATTTCCGCCAGACGCCAGAAGGCTTTGCCAAATTCTTGCGGGACAATGGGTCCTCCGAACGCACAATGAAGCGCCAAATTGAAGGCGAATTGGCGTGGAACCGCTTGCTCCGCCGCCGGGTCGAGCCCTTCATCAATGTCAGCGATGAAGAAGTGAAGCAAATTGCAGACCGGTTGACTGCGTCCAAGGGCACCACCGAATATCGTGTTGGCGAAATCTATTTGTCGGCCACACCAGAAAATGCGGAAGACATTTTCAACAATGGCCGCCGTATCATTGAACAAATTCGCCAAGGCGGCTCGTTCACGGCTTATGCGCGACAGTTTTCTGAAGCATCCACGGCCGCTGTTGGCGGGGATCTGGGTTGGGTGCGCCCTGCCCAATTGCCCGATGCTTTGGCAGAATCTGTGCAGCAAATTGGCGTTGGACAGATCGCTGGGCCCATCCCCATTCCCGGTGGCTTTTCGATTATCTCACTCATCGACAAGCGGCAGATTTTGGTCGCCAATCCGCGTGACGCTGTGCTGAGCCTGCGTCAGATTACCATCAGTTTTAACCCCAAAGACAGTGATGCCCTTGTCAAATCACGGGCTGAGGCTTTTGGGAAAGCGGCACGAGACATGCAGGGCTGCGGCGGCGCAGACGCCGTCGCCAAGGCATTTGGGGCCGACATTGTCGATAATGATCAAATCCGCGTGCGTGATTTGCCACCGGGATTGCAGGACATTCTGATCAACTTGCAAGTCGGCCAAGTCACACCGCCTTTTGGGTCGCGGGCAGATGGCGTCCGCGTTCTCGCCTTATGTGGGCGCGATGATCCTCAGGTAGCCGATGGCCCCTCACCCGATGCCATTGAAAACCAGCTGCGCGACGACCGCGTCAATCGCCGGGCACAAATCTATCTGCGTGATCTGCGCCGCGACGCAATCATTGACTATCGCTGATTGACCGGAAGATGATTGCCCCCTTAGCCGTCACCTTGGGCGATCCGGCGGGCATTGGGCCGGAAATTGTTGGTAAGGCGTGGGAAGCGCGGCACGATGCCCAGCTGCCCTGCTTCTTTGCCGTTGGCAATGAAGCGGCCCTGCGCCGGGTGTGGCAAGGGCCGATTGCCACCATTGGCTCGCCTGCTGAGGCGCAGACCATGTTCGCCAACGCATTGCCGCTTCTGCCTGTGGCCGATTGTGATGATGCACATGCTGGGTGCCCCACTTTAGAAACTGCCCGCTGTGCGCTTGATACACTGGGCCTTGCCGTGGGACTGGCCCAATCTGGCACAGCGAGTGGGCTTGTCACCGGGCCCGTGTCGAAAGCGCAACTGCAAGCCATTGGTTTTACACATCCCGGCCAGACAGAATTTATTGCAGAGCGCTGCGGCATTTCGTCCGGCAATGTCGCTATGATGCTTGCTGGGCCAGAGTTACGAGTCATTCCCATCACCATCCACATCCCATTGGCGCGGGTGCCGGAGGTTTTGACAAGCGATCTGATTGTCAGCCGCGGCCGCACCTCAGCCATTGGCCTGCAGCGCAATTTTGGTATCCAAAACCCGCGGATTGCGGTTGCGGGACTGAACCCCCATGCGGGTGAACAAGGCATGATGGGCGATGAGGAAGACCGGATTATCCTGCCCGCGATTGAAACATTACGCGCCGAAGGCTTTGACGTCATTGGCCCCATTTCTCCTGACGCACTGTTCACGCCACGTGCGCGCCAAGGCTATGATCTGGCTTTGTGCATGTATCATGATCAGGGGCTTATTCCGCTCAAGGCGCTGTGCGTTGATGAAGGCGTGAATATGAGCCTTGGCTTGCCAATCATCCGCACCTCCCCCGATCATGGCACGGCCTTTGATATTGCGGGCAAAAATCTGGCAGATCCAGGCGCGATGATTGCTGCCATACGCATGGCAGGAGACGCGGCCACCTATCGCGCCAGCGAGGCCGTGTGACGCCTGATCTCCCGCCTTTACGTGATGTAATTGCCCGACATGGGCTGGCCGCCAGCAAGGCGTTGGGGCAGAATTTCCTGCTAGATGGCCAATTGCTTGATCGGATAGCCGCCATTCCCGGTGATTTGACCGGCGCTTGCGTCTATGAAGTGGGGCCCGGCCCCGGTGGCTTGACGCGCGCCTTGCTTCGCGCTGGTGCAAAAGTGACAGCTGTCGAACGCGATGCCCGCTGCTTGCCCGCGCTTGCTGAGTTGGGCACTGCCTTTCCCGGCCAATTGCGCGTGATTGAAGATGATGCGCTGTCCATTCCCCTGACCGATGTGCTGGATGAGGGTGGGCATATTGCCTCTAATCTGCCCTATAATGTGGGCACGGCACTGCTCGTCCAATGGCTCTCGGGCGAGGTTTGGCCGCCCCGTTGGAAGAGCCTGACGCTCATGTTCCAGCGCGAAGTGGCAGACCGGATTGTCGCCCAACCGGGGAGTTCCGCCTATGGGCGGCTATCCATTTTGGGCCAGTGGCGCAGCACGGCGCGGCTGGCAATGCCGGTTCACCGCTCTGCCTTTACGCCGCCGCCCAAGGTGATGTCTGCGGTCGTCCATATTACGCCAAAGCCCGCACCTGAAGGCGTTTCGGCTAGGGTGATGGAACAAATTACGGCCGCTGCCTTTGGTCAGCGGCGCAAAATGCTGCGCCAAAGCCTTAAATCCCTAGCTGGCGCTTTGGATGCACTTGAGACGTGCGGCATTAATGGCGAACGCCGCGCAGAAACACTGTCCGTTGATGAATTTATTGCGCTGGGCCGGGTGCTTAGTTCGGCTTCGGCGCATCAGCCTGGGTAGCTGCAGGCACAGGTGGCTTCGCCTCTGCCGCCGCCATGGGCTGTTCCGGTGCTGGGCCCTTCGCAATAGCTGAGGAAAGACGAGTCTGTTCCGGGCAAGCATTGACGCACAGCTTTTCAATCCGTGCCAAATTTTCTTTCGCCTTAGTCACAGCACCGCGCATCACCAGCGCCTCGCCTTGGCCAGACAGGGCAATCACGTCATTGGGTTCAATTGCCAGTGCCTCGCGATACATGCGGATAGCTTTGCCGGGCAGGCCCTGCTTCTTGGCAACAGACGCCAGCTCAACATAGGCTGCCCGATTGCGCGGATCGACTGCCAGCGCCGATTCAAACGCATCCGTTGCCGATTCCAATCGACCAGCGGCAGCTTCCTCAATGCCAATCTTAGTCAGCGCCATGGAATAGGGATTAATCTGGTCATCCGCCACGCGCTTGCCATAGCCAACGCTCGACACAGTCGCGAGGGCAAGCGAGAGGGCGATGGCGGGGGCCACAAAGCGCATAAGGGACTCCAGTGCGTTGGTCTGAGGCATGACTAGCTGTTTCTTGTCAGGCGCGCGACGAAAAATCCATCCGTGCCATCATGAGCAGGTGTCAAAGCATAACCCGTGTCAGTCGCTCGGCCAAGGAGGAGCGATAACGGATCTACCACCCAGCCAGACTGGCGCGCCAAAAACTGCTGAATCTGGCCATCGCCTTCTGCCGCAAAAAGTGAGCAGACAGCATAAACCAAGGCCCCACCGGGCTTCACTAAGGGCGCTGCGAGATCCAATACATGGGCTTGCGCCTCTAATGTCCGGTTAAGACGGGCAGATGTGATACGCCACCGCAATTCCGGATTGCGACGCCATGTCCCGCTGCCAGAACAGGGGGCGTCCACCAGAACAATATCCGCCAGTCCATCAAGATCTGCCAGTTGCGCGGCTTCTTGCTTCGGGTTGAGCAGCCGTGTTTCCACTGCGACACCGGCCCGATCTGCGCGCTCTGGCAAGCGGCTCAACCGTCCTCTATCCGTATCGCTGGCAATAAGCCGGCCCTCACCCGCCATATCTGCGGCCAGTGCTAGGCTCTTCCCGCCTGCTCCTGCGCACAAATCAACCACGGTCATGCCGGGTCTGGCTGCACAAACGGCAGAAATCCACTGGCTACCCGCATCCTGCACTTCAACAAGGCCAGATTGATAAGCTGGCGTTGCCGCCACATCAAAAGCATCGTCAAAGCGCAGGGCATCAGCCAACCCCTTCACTGGCAGACCGCCCAAAATATCGGCCATGTCAGTGGCCTTGGCCTTCAGACGATTGACGCGCAAATCCAAGGGGGCGCGTTCCAGCAAGGCAGGCATTTCTGCTTCTGCAATAAAGGGATAGAATTGGCGGAGCATCCAATCAGCCACGGGAGATTGCGCCGCAATCACCTCATCTGCACCCAAGGCTGCAGGTGCATAGCTGCCAGTGCCAAACAGCGCTGTTAACTCTGGGTCGCCCAACCCCAAAATGGCTGCACGGCCCGATTGGGGCGGCGTTCCAAAAGCGCGAATGGCGCGATAGACCAAATCACGAATGGCGCGCTTATCCTTAGACCCCGCATAGCGGCGCGCCTTAAAGCCTTGCGCAATAACAGTGTCAGCTGCAGGGCCATTGTCGCGGGCTGCCGCGATAATGGTATCAAGCAGCTCAATTGCTGTCTGGAGCCGGGCTG
>JBEEOY010000031.1:0-6832 GCA_041191345.1 Pseudomonadota bacterium | reverse complement strand
TTCCAAGTGGGCTGCGCCCGCGATTTGGAAACCGTTGAGCGGCTGGTGCGCAATGGCCATTATATGGGCCCGCTCGTGTGCAATTGGGTGGCCATTGGTGGGGGGCATGATGGCCCCAATCCGCGCAATCTGATGGAATTCGTCAACCGGCTTCCGCAAAATGCCGTTTGCACCGTCGAAGGGTTGATGCGATCCATGTATCCGCTGACGGTGATGGGCATTGCGATGGGACTGCACGTTCGCGTGGGCCAAGAGGATAATCTGTGGGGCCGTCGCGGCGAGCGTGCGACCTCCGTGCAGCAGATCGAAAAGATGGTGCGGATTTCCGAAGAACTTTACCGCCCGATTGCCAGCGGCAAGGAAGCCAAGGAAATTTATCAAATCGGTACCTTCTATTCGAGCGTTGAGGAAACGCTGGAGAAAAATGGGTGGCTACCGAATTTGCAGCCCAAGGCGCGCCCGGCCACGATCCGCGCGGCTGCATGAGAACAACTGTCCTTTTCGTTCCCGGACTTCGGGATCATGTGGAGGACCATTGGCAGACACACGCTGCCCGCGTCTTTGCGAACTCAGTCACGGTTGAACCCCTGACTGAGAATCGCTTGTCGCGGGCAGCGCGGGTCGCGGCCCTAGATGCTGCTCTTCAGGCGATTAAGGGCGATGTGGTGATCGCCGCGCATAGTGCCGGGTGTTTGATGGTGGCGCATTGGGCAGCCGCACCAACCCGTCCGATCAAAGCGGCGCTCCTTGCAACGCCGGCGGATGTCGAACATCCCTTGCCGCCCGGCTACCCCTCTTTTGAGGATCTTTCTGCCAATGGCTGGCTGCCAATCCCGCGCCACAAGCTGCCCTTTGCAACTCTGGTCGTTGCCAGTCGAAACGATCCGCTATGCAGTTTTGTCCGGGCGGAGGAACTGGCCCGGCATTGGGGTGCAGCGCAAGTCGATGCTGGCAATGTGGGGCATTTGAATCCGCCTGCCGGCTTCGGGCCTTGGCCAAAGGGTCATGATTTGATTTCAGACTTGCTGAAAATAAATGGGAAACGGGGAGGCTGATTTGGCGGAATTGACCCCGCATACCGCGCGGGCGGCGGCCGGCCCAGAGCGTGTGACGCTTTATGCGTGGCTGGTCTTTGCGCTTAGCTTTGGTCTGTTGATTTCAGACTATATGGCGCGCCAAGTCCTTAATGCTGTTTTTCCCATGCTCAAGGCCGAATGGAGCTTGAGCGATGCACAGCTTGGCCTCTTGTCTGGGATTGTTGCCATCATGGTGGGGCTCCTTACCTTCCCGCTTTCCTTGGCAGCGGATCGATGGGGGCGCGTCCGGAGCCTGACAGTCATGGCAATTTTGTGGAGCGCCGCAACTTTGCTCTGCGCAATCGCGCAAAGTTACACGGCCATGCTAATTGGCCGGGCGCTCGTAGGCATTGGGGAAGCTGCCTATGGCAGTGTGGGGATTGCGGTTGTTATCTCCGTCTTTCCTGCGCGGTTGCGGGCAACATTGTCGGCAGCTTTCATGGCTGGCGGTTCTTTCGGTCAAATCCTTGGCGTCGCGCTGGGGGGCGCCATCGCCGCAAGCCATGGCTGGCGCACAGCGTTTGCCGTCATTGGCGTTGCAGGCTTGGTGCTGGGCTTGATTTACCCAATCATTGTTAAAGAGCGCCGCATCAAAAAGCTTATCGGTGATGTGCCGCACGCGGGTGCGCCTGCGGCCCGATTGCCGCTGCGCGACCTAGTGGGCAACAGGTCTATCCGGCTCGTTTATGTTGCCAGTGGGCTTCAGCTCTTTGCCGCTGGCGCATTGCCAGCTTGGCTGCCTAGCTATTTCAATCGCTATTACCACTTGCCGGTTGATCGTGCTGGCGCACTTGCCGCAGCGCTGCTTTTGATCTGCGGGGTAGGGATGATTATATGCGGCATGCTCGCTGATCGCGTGGCGCGGAATAGGCCTGAAGCAAAGATCACGCTTGCCATTGGCTATTGCGTCGCCACAGCGCTTTCTCTCTCATTGGCGATGCTGCTGCCGCCTGGACCGGCGCAATTGCTATTGTTGGGCTTCACCATGTTTTTTGTTGCCGGAACAGTCGGCCCCGTGGGGGCGATGGTTGCTAATCTCACGCCCTTGGCAATTCACGGATCAGCTTTTGCGACGCTGACATTGGCAAATAATCTGCTTGGGTTGGCTCCGGGTCCAATCCTCACAGGTCGCATTGCAGATGCTTTGGGGTTGGCGGAGGCGATCAGAATATTGGCGGTGCCATGTGTCGCATCCGCTTTAATCCATGCAGCCCTGCGGCGAAGTTATTTGCGCGACGTGATGCTCTGAGCTGTCTGTGAGCGCAAACGTGTTCAGACACCCCAGCGACGCGACCAGATGCGGATGGCATAGCCGTTCTCATCTTCATTCCGCATGGCCTGTGCGCCTGCCTGCCGTCTGGCAGGCGCGGCTCACAATCCTTTGCTGGCAAGTTCAGGTCGATCGTCCTTAAAAAATGCCCGCCGCCACAAAGGTGGCGACGGGACATTTATCTGACGCTCTATTTGTTTTGCTTATTTCGGCAAAGAGACAGCATTGGTCACGTGGATAATGCCGTTAGAGCCTTTCACATCGGCTGCAACGACTGTCGCTTTTCCGCCATTTTCATCCGTCAGCACAACAGCGCCATTGGCGAGGCTTGCGGTCAGGACGCTGCCCTCAACTGTCTTCAAGTTGGTGGACCCACCGCCAGCCTGAATGGCTTTAATCAAGTCTGCCGCGGCCACCTTGCCGGGAACGACATGGTAAGTGAGCACGGCTTGCAACTTGGTGATGTTTGCTGGTTCCAGCAGGGAGGCGACAATGCCCTTAGGAAGGGCTGCAAAGGCCGTGTCGGTTGGAGCAAAAACAGTGAACGGCCCCGGGCTAGCCAGCGTGTCGACCAGATTGGCGGCCTTCACGGCAGCGACAAGTGTTTTGTGATCCGGAGATGCGACTGCTGCTTCCACAAGGTTGGGAGCTTTGCCGTGGTCATGTGCAAATGCTGTGGTGGCGGTTGTGGCTAACAAAACGGCACCAAATGCTTGGAGAAAACGCATGTCAGGGAACCTTCCTAAAACGCCTCAAGGGCGACATATCCTGAACGCCAAACCATTTTGACGTTGCGATGAAAATGGGAACTGAAAGCGACATCACAACATGACCCAAAGGTCAGGCCGAGATGGCCGAGCAACCCCCTTGGCCCAGCTGGGTGGCGGCTTTTGACGTGCTCCATGTGTCAAATTCAAAAAACTTGATCGTTCGCTGCTGACCAGCTAGTTCGGCAGTAATGAGAACCATTAGCAATAGCCAATATCTGCTTGGCCTCGCATTGGCTATCCCAGCACTTGGGTTGGGCTTTGGCTATTGGCAGGGTCAGATCGACAGCATGGACATGATCTCCCTGACGGGTGAATGGTCAGCGCGTTTGATGATCCTCGCGATGCTGTTATCGCCTTTGGTGGCTGCAATAGGCCGCCGTCCGTGGCTGAACTTCATGCTCTTACACCGTCGATGGATTGGGGTGGCGGCCTTTGTCTATGCGGTTCTGCACCTGTGTTTTTATCTCATCGATATGGGCAATTTGGAGGACATTCTTGCAGAGTGGCTAGCCCCCGGCATCTGGACGGGCTGGGCGGCCATGGTCCTGATGCTCCCACTGGCGTTGACCAGCAATGATTTGGCGATGCGCTGGCTAAAGGCTGGCTGGAAACGCATCCAGCGTCTTGTCTATCCAGCGGCTGTGCTGGTGCTTTTACACTGGGTTTGGGTCCATAACAGTGTCACCGCGGCCTTTCTGCATTTCCTGCCCTTTGCTATCCTGACGCTTATACGATTGATTAAGCCACTGATTTACCGAACTAAAATGCGAGGAGTTTGAAAATGCGTCGATTTTTACCGGCTCTGTTTACTGTCACAGCCATGGCGATCATGCCAACCGCCCCGGCCCAAGCTACGGGCGCTATAACCTGCAAGCCAACCCCCCAAGCGAGTTGGAAAAGCCAAGAAGTCTTGAAAGCACAGCTCACCAAGCAAGGGTGGACAGTTCGCAAATCAAAGGTGGATGGCGGCTGCTATGAAGTTTATGGCACCACGCCGGAAGGTGACCGTGTCGAAGCCTATTTTCACCCCGTCACGCTGGAAAAATTATACGTCGCCCGTCGCGGTGAGGTACTGTTCCGCAAAAAGGGCTATTAACACGGGGCCTCTTCCAAAGCCCGCCAACGCAGTTTCCAAAAAAGAAAGGCTCGCAGCGCCGGAGCACTGCGAGCCTTCACTTTAAATTGGCGTTTTGATCTTAGAACTTAACGCCGAAGGTCAAACCATAGGTTGCCGGATCAGCATAATATCCACCGGCATAGCCCAGGGCCCCAAAGTCAATCCCACGGACCAGCGGATGCTGGTTGGTGATGTTCTTACCCCAGAAGCGGACTTCCGCTTCGGTGCCGCCCATGGCAATCCGCTCCAGCGCAATTTGCACATCGACGGTCTTGCGATTGTCGCCCTTAATGGCTTCGTTAAAGGGCGATGAGATGCCGTTGTTGAAGCTGTACTTGCCGTCTTCATAGGTGAAGCCGACACGGCCTGTCAGGCGCGCGTTATTCCAATTCAACGGGGCCTGCGCATTCAAGGCAATATTTGCCGTGAAGGGCGAGGTATAGCCCGGCGTCACAATCGAAGCGATGTTCACTGGTGCCGTTCCCGTGACAGGCTGGCCTGCCAGGAATTCCTTATACTTGGTGTCGACATAGCCCAGATTGCCATCAATCGAGAAGGTATCAGACAAAATGGCCTGCGCTTCGAGTTCGATGCCCGTGTAGTTGACCTTACCGGCATTTGCGACGCGGGTTGTGAAGGTGCCTGTGCCCGAATTGGCCTGCGGGATCGACACGGCCAGATTGTTATACACATTGTGATAACCGGCAAGGTTGAAGCGCAGCTTGCGGTCAAACAGTTCCGACTTCAGGCCCACTTCATAGGATGTGAGAGTTTCTCCCGAGAAGGACGAGAGTGTTGTCGTGCCCGCAATAACCGGGTCGCCTGAGTTAAAGCCGCCTGAACGGAAGCCTGTTGCTGCACGGGCATAGAGGTTGACGTTGTCGGCCAGATCATACCCCAACATCAAATTCCATGTGAACCGGCTGAAGCTGGCTTCGCCTGTTTCAGCTGCCGCCAAGGGGGCGGGGCCATTTTGTGTGCGGACCATGGACTTATTGTCCCATGTATAGCGCCCGCCCGCTGTCAGGCGGAGCTTTCCGTCACGACCACCCGGATAATAAGTGGCTTGCGTATAGACGGCGCTGGAATCGGCATCTGCTGTGTAGGCGAGAACAGATTTGGTCTGCACCATGCGGTAGCGTGCTGGGTTGCCAGCTGCCAAGCCGGGGCCAAGCGGGCCAAAGCGTGACAGGAAGATTGAATTGGTATCGAGAATGAAGCCGCTATTCTGCTGGCTATATTCTGAACCCGTTTCCTTGAACCAGAAGCCCCCAACAACCCAGTCGAGATGATCATTCTGGGCGGAGAATTCTAACTCAGCACTTGTCTGCTTTTGGCGACGATCATTTTGCGTGTCGTACAGATTCTGCTGCACAGTGGGGACGGGCTGCGACGCGAGGAAGGCGGCCGTCGCCGCGGGCTGAATCAAGCCCAGCAGTGATTGCGGCAAGCCGTTGAGCAGCGTGGTGTTGGTGAACAACGGACCCTTGAAAGCGCCAATGCCATCCAGATCAGAAATCGGCGTGTTGCGCCATTCACGATGGCCGCCGGTGAATTTGACAGTCACGCCATCAAATTCATTCTGGATTTGGAGGTTGTGACCCCAATTCTTGTCAGTGGAATAGGAGCTTACGTCGTTGCAAACTTGGTTGCGCCAGCTGCGCTGGGGCTTGGCCAAGGCAACGCAGTTTGGATCCAAGAAGGTGGCTGCTGCCAGATAAGGTGCAACAGGTGCCGGCTGCGTGACGACAACATCCTTACCCGCAACGTTGATGTTCGGGCGGACGGCTCCGTCTGACGTGTTCGTCAGCTGGAAGTTCAGCGGAGAGCCTTGGATCTTTGAGGTGTCAAAGATGTACTGAACAAAGCCGTTGTCGCCAAACTCATAGCGTGCGGCGCCGCGGAAGCTGTTGGACTTGCGCGAACCAGGATCAAGTGACTTATCCGGCTGCAAAATATTGTCGACAACACCATTCCGCTCGCTGTGCGAATAGGAGAAGCTTGTTGCCAAATTGCCAATGGCGCCTGGATCGACGCTGATCTTGGTGTTCCATGCGTTATAATTGCCATAGCCTGCTTGGGCTTTGACGCGCATTTCCTTTGAGGGAGCGCGAGAAATAAAGGCAATGGCGCCGCCCGTTGTGTTGCGGCCAAACAAAGTGCCCTGCGGACCACGCAGAACTTCAATCCGTTCAATATCGCTCACATCCAGGCCACTTGCGGCCGAGCGCGCGATGTAGATGCCGTCGACATAAAGCGCATTGGCTGTGTCGAGACCGAAGGATTCAGCGGCCGGCGTTGTGATGCCGCGAATGGAGATAACAGCAGCGGCCATACTTGTGGTCCCCTGCGTTACCGTCACATTTGGTGCAAGGCCGCTCAAGTCACGCGAATCTTTGATGTTCAACTGGTCGATCTTGGCTGCGCTGATGGCGCTGATCGCGATCGGCACAACTTGCAAATTCTGCTCCCGCTTTTGGGCGGTCACAACAATTTCATCGAGTTGCGCGCCATCATTTGCCGCTGCGCCCTGCGCGAAAGCGGGCGCGGCCATTGCGGCCAAGCTAGTGCCTAAAAGCAGCGCAATGCTGCGTTGAGC
>JBEEOY010000030.1:0-15408 GCA_041191345.1 Pseudomonadota bacterium | reverse complement strand
CCAAGCCCTCCCCATCCGGCCCCGGCCTGCGCTTTGCCGGTCTGCCCGCAGCCAAAGGCCCTCTGGCGCGCCAGCTGATGCCAGCGCGAGAAGATCGGCATTGGTCGACCCGGTTTGGGCGACCGCGCGGAACCGATTGATCAGAAGAGCGCCTTGGCCGCAATGGCCGTTGCCGCCCCCAGCATGGGGATCGCCAGATAGCCAAGAGGCGAAACGGCAACTGCCGTCAGCGCAATGACGCCGCTTTCCACATAGCTTGAGACAGGCGCAAATTCTGCCGTTGGCTCATCAAAATACATGATTTTGACGACCTTCAGATAATAAAAGGCCCCAATGGTGGAGGCCGCAATACCAATGGCGGCCAGCGGCATCAGCCCAGCAGCAACTGCGGCGTCAAAGACGACGAACTTGGCCCAAAAGCCCAGAAGCGGCGGAATGCCCGCAAGCGAGAACATGAAGATGGCAAAGGCCGCGGCCAGCGCCGGTTGACGCCGCGACAGACCCGCCAAGCTTTGAATATCTTCAACATGCACGCCATTGGCGCCGCGCATCTGCAGCACGCAAGCAAAGCTGCCCAGCGTCATCAGCACGTAAATGACCATATAGGTCAGCGTGGCTGAGACGCCAGCTTCGGTGCCAGCGGCCAAGCCCACCAGCACAAAGCCGATATTGTTAATCGACGAATAGGCCAGCAGTCGCTTGATATTGGTCTGCCCAATGGCGCCAACCGCACCAAGAATGATGGAGGCCAGCGAGGTGAAGATCAAAATCTGCTGCCAGCTGGCAACCGCACTGCCCATCGCCTCAATCGTCACGCGGACGAGCAAGGCCACTGCGGCAACCTTTGGCGCGGTGCCGAAATAGTTGGTCACAGGAGTTGGGGCGCCTTCATACACATCAGGCGTCCACATATGGAACGGCACGGCGGCGATTTTGAAGGACAGACCAGCCAGCACAAAGACAATGCCGAACAGCTCACCCATATTCACGCCATCCGCCAGCGACCGGGCAATAGCGTGATAATCGGTTGTGCCCGAAAAGCCGTAGAGCAGCGAAATGCCATAGAGCAAAATGCCCGAAGCGAGCGCACCCAGCACGAAATATTTGAGGCCGGCTTCTGCTGAACGCACATCCTTGCGCATGAAGCTCGCCAGCACATAGGCCGCCAAGCTCTGCATTTCGAGGCCAACATAAAGCGTCAGCAAATTGGTGGCCGACACCATCATGCCCATGCCCACAGTCGCCAGCAGCACCAGCACCGGATATTCCGCCCGAAGCCGGTCTTCGGCTGCGAAAAAGCGCGTGGACAGCAGCAGAGAGACACCAGCTGCCAGATAAATCAGCAGCTTGGTAAAGTCAGAAAAGGCATCTGCGCTGTAGAGACCATCAAAGCCCACACCGCGCCCACCCAGCGACATGCCTGCGCCAATCAGCGCCGCGATCGCGGCCAAAGTGACGAAGCGAGTCGCCTTATCGCCCACAAAAGCAGCAACCAGCATCAGCGCCAGCGCAGCGCCCGTCAGCACCAATTCTGGCAGCGTCAAAAGCAGAGAGTCGACAATAGACATTAGTGCGCCTCCCCATGCGCGGCAGAATGAGTCTGGGCGGGCTTAGCCGCACCCATTTTTAACTGGGCATCGCCCGCAGGCGCTGTGCGTTCAATCCGCGCCAGCAGCGCCGTCACGTCATTGCGCATCGGCGCCATAAAGCTTTCGGGATAAACA
Source organism: Pseudomonadota bacterium (assembly GCA_041191345.1). Taxonomy (GTDB): domain Bacteria; phylum Pseudomonadota; class Alphaproteobacteria; order Sphingomonadales; family Sphingomonadaceae; genus Aquisediminimonas. Next base: position 13,684 of record JBEEOY010000030.1, on the reverse strand, counting down.
CCCATCCACAATGTGGCCGCCGCAATGGGGGCCAAGGTCAGCCATTCACGCGGCGTCATGTCGCGCATTGAGGCTGTGTCCTCTCCCGCAGCTGTGCCAAAGGCAACGCGGCGATAAAGGTACAGCATATAGGCGGCGCCCAAAATGATGCCCGTGGTGGCAACGGCGGCCACCCAGCTATTGGCCTTATACGCGCCGACCAGCGCCAAAAATTCTCCCACAAAGTTCGCCAGACCCGGCAAGCCAATGCTCGCCATGGTGAAGAACAGGAAGAAAATGGCATAATAAGGCATATTGTTCGACAAGCCGCCATAACGGGCAATTTCACGCGTATGGAGGCGGTCATAAATAATGCCGACGCACAAGAAGAGCGCGCCTGAAACAAGGCCGTGCGCCAGCATTACCAGCAATGCGCCTTCAATGCCCTGCCGGTTAAAGGCAAACAGACCAATGGTCACAAAGGCCATGTGCGCGACAGAGGAATAGGCAATCAGCTTCTTCATATCTTGCTGCACCAGCGCGACGAGCGAGGTGTAGACGACGGCAATCATCGACATGCCAAAGACCAGCCAAACCAGCTGCGCTGACGCTTCTGGAAACATCGGCAGCGAGAAGCGGATAAAGCCATAGCCACCCATTTTCAGCAGCACGCCTGCCAGAATGACCGAGCCAGCCGTTGGGGCCTGCACGTGCGCATCGGGCAGCCAGGTGTGGACGGGCCACATTGGCATTTTGACCGCGAAGGACGCAAAGAACGCCAGCCAGAGCCAAGTCTGCGCTTCAACTGGGAAGTTATACTGCATCAGCGACGGAATATCCGTCGTCCCTGCTTCGCGCGACATCCACAGCATCGCCACCAGCATCAGCAGCGAGCCGAGCAGCGTGTAGAGGAAGAACTTATAGCTGGCCTTGATCCGGTCTGCCCCGCCCCAAATTCCAATGATGAGATACATTGGGATGAGGCCGGCTTCGAAGAAGATGTAGAAGAGGAACATGTCCTGCGCGGCAAAGACGCCAATCATCAGCGCCTCCATCAGCAGGAAGGCCGCCATATATTCCGGCACGCGCTTTTCGATCGAGTCCCAGCTGGCGAGAATGCAAATTGGCATGAGGAAAACCGACAGGACGATCAGCATCAAGGCGATGCCATCAATGCCCAAGGCCCAAGCAAAGCGACCGAAAATCGGCGCATTTTCAACAAACTGCCATTGCGGGCCGCCAATATCAAAGCCATCCCACAGCAGAATGCCAAGGCCCAGCAGCACCAAAGTGGTGCCCAGCGCAGTCACGCGTGCGGCCTGCGCGCTGAGGAAAATCGTCAGCAAGGCTGCCGCGATGGGCAGCAGGATCATGGTCGAGAGAATGGGAAAGCTCATCGCGTCATCGCCCAAGTTGCAAGGCCCACGAGCCCAAGGAGCATCACGAAGGCATAGGAATAGAGATAGCCGGTCTGGAACCGGACAGCGAGGCGGCTGCCCTGCAGCACAACTTCTGCCGCGCCATGCGGGCCGAAGCGATCAATTGTCCCTTCATCGCCCTTCTTCCAGAAGAGGCGACCAAACCAGAAAGACGGTTTGACGAAGAGCAGATTGTACAGCTCATCCCAATACCATTTGTTCAGCAAGAATTTGTAAATGGCTGGGAACGTCGCCGTGAAGCGCGCCGGGACAGTCGTGTCCTTAATATAGGCCCACCATGCCAGTGCGAGGCCAAGGATCATGACAATCGTGGCAGACAGCTTCACGAGCAGCGGCACCTCATGCATGGCGTGCATCAAATGCGCATCAAAAACGAGGCTACCTTGCCAGAATTCAACACCCATTTCCGCATCGAGGAAGTGGTTGTGCCAGACATAGCCGGCAAAGACCGCGCCGAGCGTGAGGACAATCAGCGGCACAAGCATTGGCAAGGGGCTTTCATGCGGATGATAGCCCAAAGTGCCATCTTCATGATCCCCATGCGCATGATGCGCGTCATGATCATCGCCATGGCCATGATGATCATGCACCGCGTGCTGAATATGCTCTGACTGCGCCCAACGCGGCGTCCCAAAGAAGGTCAGGAACATCAAACGCCAGCTATAGAAGCTGGTGAGCAAGGCGGCGAACACGGCAACGGCAAAGGCAACGCCGCCTGCCTGTGTGCCCGTGGCAAAGGCCGCCTCGATAATCGCATCCTTGGAATAGAAGCCCGCAAAGCCAAAGACGCCAATGACACCAACGCCCGTAATCGCCAGCGTCCCTGCCATCATTGCCCAGAAGGTGAGCGGGATGTGCTTACGAAGGCCACCATAATAGCGCATATCCTGCTCATGATGCATGGCATGGATGACTGAGCCTGCGCCCAAGAACAGCAGCGCCTTAAAGAAGGCGTGCGTGAACAGATGGAACATCGCCGCGCCATAAGCGCCAATGCCCGCGGCAAAGAACATATAGCCCAATTGCGAACAGGTTGAGTAAGCAATGACGCGCTTAATATCCGTCTGCGTAGTGCCGACCGTTGCGGCAAACAGCGCCGTGGCCGCGCCGACATAAGTCACCAAATTGGTTGCCGTTTCCGACAATTCAAACAGCGGCGACAAGCGGCAGACCATGAACACGCCTGCCGTCACCATGGTTGCCGCGTGGATCAGGGCCGAAACGGGCGTTGGGCCTTCCATCGCGTCAGGAAGCCAGGTGTGGAGGCCAAGCTGGGCGGATTTGCCCATCGCGCCAATGAACAGCAAGATGCAAAGCAGCGTAATTGTATCAATGCGATAGCCAAGGAAGCCAATGGTCGAGCCCGCATAAGCTGGAGCCGCTTCCAAGATCGCTGGGATTGAGACGGTGCCAAACACAAGGAAGACGCCAAAAATGCCCAGCGAGAAGCCAAAGTCCCCGACACGGTTGACGACAAACGCCTTAATCGCCGCCGCATTGGCGCTCGGCTTGTGATACCAGAAACCAATCAGCAGATAAGAGGCAAGGCCCACGCCTTCCCAGCCAAAGAACATCTGCACCAGGCTATCGGCCGTCACCAGCATCAACATCGCGAACGTAAAGAGCGAGAGATAAGCGAAGAAGCGCGGCTGGCTGGGGTCTTCCGACATATAGCCCCAGCTATAGAGGTGGACGAGGCTGGAGACGCTGGTCACGACCACCAGCATGACCGCCGTCAGCGTATCGACGCGCAGCGACCATTGGACATTCAAATCGCCCGAGCGAATGAAATCCAACACAGGCACAACATGCGCTTCCGCGCTGCCGCCCATAAAGGCGAGGAAAATCGGCCAGCTCAGTGCGCAGGAGATGAACAGCGCAGCTGTCGTCACGGCTTTCGCCGCGACATTGCCAATCATCCGATTGCCAAGGCCGGCAATGATCGCCGCCAAAAGCGGCAGGAAAACAATAAGCTTAATGGTTTCCACGACGCTTAACCTTTCATCCGGTTGACATCGTCAACCGCAATCGACCCGCGTCCGCGGAAGTAAATGACGAGGATAGCGAGACCAATGGCGGCTTCGCCCGCTGCCACGGTCAGCACGAACATCGCAAACACCTGCCCCACCAAATCGCCCAGATAAGCGCTGAAGGCGACAAGATTGATGTTCACCGACAAGAGGATGAGCTCAATTGCCATCAAGATGATGATGATGTTCTTGCGATTGATGAAGATGCCCAGCACCCCCATCACGAACAAGATCGCCGAGACGACCAGATAATGCTGGAGCCCGATCATAGCTCTACCCCCTGCCCGACCGGCTGGTCGATATTGCGCACTGCATCTTGCGGACGGCGCTTCACCTGATCCGAGATATTCTGCGGGCGCACATCCTTGCGTTCACGATGGGTGAGCACAATGGCCCCAATCATCGCGACGAGCAGGACCAAACCGGCTGCTTCAAACACATAAAGATATTTGGAATAGATGAGCGCACCCATCGCTTCGATATTGCTGAGGTCTGTCGAAACAGGCGCGGTGCGGTTGGCAATATCAATTGCCCCTGCCGACCATGCACCGCCTGCGATAATCAGTTCCCCGGCAAGAACCAGCGCAATTAACAGGCCGAAAAAGCCATAGCGTACAAAGCCACTGCGCAATTCTGCAAAATCAATGTCGAGCATCATGACGACAAAGAGGAACAGCACGGCAACTGCGCCGACATAAACAATGACGAGCAGCATCGCGATGAATTCTGCCCCCACCAGCACCATCAGGCCCGCTGCATTGAAAAAGGCGAGGATCAGCCACAGCACGCTGTGCACCGGATTGCGCGACAAAACGGTCAGCGCACCCGACAGGATGACGATGGCCGAAAACAGGTAAAAGGCGAATGCCTGGATCATGGTCTCCCCCTCTTACCGATCAACGATAGGGCGCATCAGCGGCGATATTCGCAGCGATGGCACGTTCCCAGCGGTCGCCATTGGCGAGCAGCTTGGCCTTGTCATAGAGAAGCTCTTCACGCGTCTCTGTCGAAAATTCGAGGTTCGGCCCCTCAACAATGGCATCCACCGGGCAGGCTTCCTGACAAAAGCCGCAGTAAATGCACTTCGTCATATCAATGTCGTAGCGCGTGGTGCGGCGGCTGCCATCTTCGCGCGGCTCAGCCTCAATGGTGATCGCCAGTGCCGGGCACACAGCTTCGCACAGCTTGCACGCAATGCAGCGTTCTTCGCCATTGGGGTAACGGCGCAAGGCATGCTCCCCCCGGAATCGGGGCGAGAGCGGGTTGCGCTCATAGGGATAGTTGATCGTCGCCTTGGGCTTGAAGAAATACTTCAAGGTCAGCCAATGCGCCTTCACAAACTCCCAGAGCGTGAAGGATTTGATATAGTGAGCAATCACACTCATGCGCCGTACCTTGTCAGCATCAGATAGCCCGAAACGAGGAAAACCCAGACCAAGGAGAGCGGAAGGAAAACCTTCCAGCCAAGCCGCATCAGCTGATCATAGCGGAAGCGCGGCACTGTCGCCTTGATCCACGAGAAGATGAAGAAGAAGATCAGGATCTTTGAGAAGAACCAGATAATCCCCGGCACAGCATAAAGCGGCGCCCAATCGACTGGCGGCAACCAGCCACCCCAGAACAGGATGGCATTGAGGCCGCACATCAGAATGACATTGGCATATTCACCCAGCCAGAACAGCGCGAACGACATGGACGAATATTCGGTCTGATAGCCTGCGACGAGTTCAGATTCCGCTTCGGTCAAGTCAAAGGGCGCGCGTGCCGTTTCGGCCAGAGCCGAAATCAGAAACACCACAGCCATTGGGAAGAGCAGCGGGTTAAAGCCAAAGCCGTTGAAAAAGCCGAGAACATGGCCCTGTTGTTCCAGCACGATCTTCGACAAGTTGAAGGAATCTGCCCAAAGAACGACCGAAATCAGCACAAAGCCAATCGAGACTTCATAACTCACCATCTGCGCTGCCGCGCGCAGGGCTGAGTAGAAGGGATATTTAGAGTTGGATGCCCAACCCGAAATAATCACCCCGTAAACGCCCAGCGAAGAGGCCGCGAGCAGGTAAAGCAGGCCGACATTAATGTCTGCCAGCACCATGCCCGGACCAAAGGGAATGACCGCCCAGACGATCAGCGCCACCGTGAAGGTGATGATCGGGGCAAGCAGGAAGAGCCCACGATTGGCCGCAGATGGAATGATCGTTTCTTGCAGCATGACCTTGAGGCCATCGGCAAAAGACTGAAGCAAGCCCAGCGGACCAACCACGTTTGGGCCGCGGCGCAAGGCCATTGCCGCCCAGATTTTACGGTCAGCATAAATGATCATCGCAACGGCCAGCATCAGCGGCAGCGCGATCATCAAAATGAGGACAGTGGTGGCCAAGAACCAGCCAAACGCCTCACCGCCCCAAGATTGGAACCATTGGGTAAAGGTCATTCCGCTGCCTCCAGCCATTCTTCCCCTTTGACCAATTCGCTGGAGCAGCGCTGCATCGTTTCCGACGCGCGGCAAATGGCGTTGGTCAGGTAGAAATCCTTGATCGGATAATCGGCAATGTCCGCACTTGCCTTTTCGGGCAGCGCGGGGACATCCCAGCCATAATCAGCCAAGCCTTCACGGCCCAGCGCAGGCACAGCCTTCGCCATTTCGGCGCGCAGTGCGTCAAAGCTGTCAAACGGCAACGTCTTGCCCGTCAGGTCAGACAAAGCCCGGAAAATCGACCAATCTTCACGCGCATCGCCCGGCGCGAAGACGGCACGATCGCCCCGCTGCACGCGGCCTTCGAGATTGACGTAGGTGCCCGCCTTTTCGGTGTAAGCCGCGCCCGGCAAGATGACATCCGCCGCATGCGCGCCGGCATCACCATGATGGCCGACATAGACCTTAAAACTATCGCCAAAGAGGCTGTAATCCACCTCATCCGCGCCCAGGAAGAAGGCCAGCTTTGGCTTCTTCGCCGCCAGCGCCTTGATGCCGCCGTCATAGGCATAGCCCAGCATCAGGCCACCCATGCGGGCGGCCGCAAAGTGCAGGACGTTAAAGCCATTCCAGTCCTTGCGGACGAGCTTATATTTTTTGGCAAAGGCCAGAGCCGCGCCATGCGCGCCTTCATAGCGCAGCGCGCCGCCGCCCACGATGATGACAGGGCGTTCAGCCGCCTTAAAGGCATCCGCCACATGCTTGGGCAGCTTGCTCAACAGGCCCAAATTGGCGCCGAGGAACTCTGCCTTATAGGTCAGGTCCGTTTCCGGCCCGATGGCGAAGACCTTCGCGCCCTTCTTGCGCACCGCCTTTTGCACGCGGGTGTTCACGAGTGGCGCTTCGCGGCGCAAGTCGGACCCAACGAGCAGAATGACATCAGCATTTTCAACATTGGCGATGCCGGTGTTGAAATTGACAGCCGACAGGCTGGAGGTGTCATAGGCCAAGCCCGTTTGGCGGCCTTCAAACATATTGCCGCCCAGCGACTTTACCAATTGGCGCGCGGCAAACATGGTTTCGCAATCAACCATATCGCCTGCAATTGCGGCGACGGACTTGCCCGCCTTGCCTGCTGCGTCGGCCACTGCCTTGAGCGCCTCTGCCCAGTCGACAGCAACCAATTTGCCGCCCTTGCGGACATAAGGCCGGTCCAACCGGCGATGGACAAGGCCATCAACGGCATGGCGCGTCTTATCGCTGGCCCATTCTTCGTTCACATCTTCATTGATGCGCGGCAAGGCGCGCAGCACCTGACGGCCCCGGCTATCAAGGCGGATATTGGTGCCAACAGCATCCATCACGTCAATCGCAGGGGTTTTCTTCAACTCCCAAGGGCGCGCGATAAATGCATAGGGCTTAGAGGTGAGCGCGCCGACCGGGCAAAGGTCAACCACATTGCCCGACAGCTCGCTAGAGACAGCACGTTCCAGATAGCTGGTGATCTGCATATTCTCGCCACGATAAATCGCGCCGATTTCTTCCACGCCCGCCACTTCTTCCGCAAAGCGAACGCAGCGTGTGCACTGAATGCAGCGTGTCATCGTCGTTTTGACGATGGGGCCCATATATTTTTCAGTGACGGCGCGCTTATTTTCGTCATAGCGTGAGCCACCACGGCCATAAGCAACTGACTGATCCTGAAGATCACACTCGCCGCCTTGGTCACAAATCGGGCAATCCAGCGGGTGGTTGATGAGCAAAAACTCCATCACCCCTTCACGCGCCTTTTTGACCATTGGGCTATCCGTCTTGATAACCTGGCCTTCGGTCGCGGGCAGCGCACAACTGGCCTGCGGCTTGGGCGGTCCAGGCGACACCTCGACCAAGCACATGCGGCAATTGCCAGCGATGCTCAGCCGCTCATGATAGCAGAAACGCGGAATTTCTTTGCCTGCAAGCTCACACGCCTGCAGAACAGTCGCGCCCGCCGGGACTTCGATTTCAGTGCCGTCTACAGTGACTTTAGGCATGATTACTCCGCCGCCTCCAGCATCTGGCCGCCCTTGTTTTCGGCAATACGGCGCTCAATTTCTGGGCGGAAATGGCGGATCAGGCCCTGAATAGGCCAGGCCGCCGCATCGCCCAATGCGCAGATGGTGTGGCCTTCCACCTGCTTGGTAACTTCAAACAAGGTGTCGATTTCCGACACATCGGCTTTGCCTTCGCGCAGCCGTTCCATCACGCGCCACATCCAGCCCGTGCCTTCACGGCACGGCGTGCACTGGCCGCAGCTTTCATGCTTGTAGAAATAGCTCAGACGCGAAATCGCGCGGACAATATCAGTCGATTTGTCCATCACAATGACGGCCGCCGTACCAAGGCCAGAGCCAAGCGCGCGCAGACCATCAAAGTCCATCGGCGCGTCCATAATTTCCTTGGCCGGGACCAAGGGGACGGAAGAGCCACCCGGAATAACGGCTAGAAGATTATCCCAACCCCCGCGAATGCCGCCCGCGTGCTTTTCAATCAGCTCCCGGAACGGAATGCTCATTGCTTCTTCGACCGTGCACGGCTTGTTTACATGCCCTGAAATCTGGAACAGCTTGGTGCCCGCGTTATTCTCACGGCCAAAGCTTTTGAACCAATCTGCGCCGCGACGCAGGATCGTCGGCGTAACAGCAATGGATTCCACATTGTTGACTGTCGTAGGGCAGCCATAGAGGCCAGCGCCTGCCGGGAACGGCGGCTTCAGGCGCGGCTGGCCCTTTTTGCCTTCAAGGCTTTCGATCATCGCGGTTTCTTCACCGCAAATATAAGCGCCCGCGCCACGATGGACGAAGACGTCAAAATCATAGCCTGACTTGGCCGCATTCTTGCCAAGCAAGCCGGCGGCATAAGCCTCATCAACGGCCGCCTGCAGCACCTTGGCTTCGTAAATAAACTCGCCGCGAATATAGATATAGGCCGCCCGCGCACGCATCGCGAAGCCCGCAATCAGCGCGCCTTCCAGCAAGCGATGCGGATCATGGCGAATGATTTCACGGTCTTTGCACGAACCCGGCTCTGACTCGTCAGCATTGATGACGAGGAAGTTCGGACGCTCCGGCGTCGGATTTTTGGGCATGAAGCTCCACTTCATCCCCGTGGGGAAGCCTGCCCCACCGCGGCCGCGCAGGCCCGAAGCCTTAATCGTCTCAATGATGTCATCTGCGCCAATTTGCAGCAGCTTCTTGGTATTGTCCCAACAGCCGCGCTTTTTGGCAGCATCAAGGGTCCACGGCTGGAAGCCATAGAGGTTGGTGAAAATGCGATCCTTATCTTGCAGGCTCACTTCCATTCCCCCCGATAATCGTGGTTTTCGGTGACCATAGCCTTCAACGTCGATGGGCCGCCTTCGGGGCAGCTTGTTTGCCGCTTGATCTGCGGGCCGACTTTCACGGGCTTGCCAGCCGCCAGCGCCTCAAGCAGCGCAACGGTGCTGTCAAAGGTCAGGTCTTCAAAATTGTCATCGTTAATCTGGACCATTGGCGCATTGGCGCAGGCACCCAGACATTCAACTTCATTCAGCGTGAACAACCCGTCCGGCGTCGTGCCACCCTTTACCAAACCCTTGGATTTGCAGGCGGCCAGAACATCATCCGACCCGCGCAACATGCATGGCGTGGTGCCGCAGACCTGAACATGGAATTTGCCCACCGGGGCCATGTTATACATGGTGTAGAAGGTCGCGACTTCATAAGCGCGCATATAGGGCATACCCAATTGCGCCGCGACATACTCAATCACGGGCACAGGCAGCCAGCCTTGGGTGTTGGTTTCTGCCCCCACCTGACGCTGGGCCAGATCCAGCAAGCCCATCACGGCAGATGCCTGACGCCCTTCGGGATACCGGCCGATAATCGTCCGCGCTTTTTCCATATTTTCCGGCGTGAAGGCAAAGCTGCCCCAGCGCGCGCGCACTTCCGCCTCATCGGGAATTTGCACTGCATCAGCCATTAGCGGTCACACTCCCCAAACACGATATCGAGCGCACCCAAAATAGCCGTGGTGTCAGCAAGCATATGGCCGCGCGACATGAAATCCATGGCTTGAAGGTGCGAAAAGGCCGTGGGCCGAATTTTGCAGCGATAAGGCTTATTGGTACCATCCGACACAAGATAAACGCCAAATTCCCCCTTGGGGCTTTCGGTCGCCACATAGACGCTGCCTTCGGGCACCTTAAAGCCTTCGGTATAGAGCTTGAAGTGATGGATCAGCGCTTCCATTGATTGCTTCATGTCGGCACGCTTGGGCGGCGCGACCTTGCGATCTTCGGTCAGCACTGGGCCTTCGGGCATATCGCGCAGGCACTGCTTCATGATGCGGATTGATTGACGCACTTCTTCCACACGGACCATGAAGCGATCGTAACAATCGCCTTTGGTGCCGACGGGGACGTCAAATTCCATCCGGTCATAGACATCATAAGGCTGCGACTTGCGGATATCCCATGGGATGCCCGCGGCGCGGATCATCGGGCCAGAAAAGCCCCAGCGAATTGCGTCATCCTTCGAGACGACGGCAATATCCACATTGCGCTGCTTGAAAATACGGTTGTCGGCCACAAGGCTAATCGCGTCTTCAAACAGCGTTGGCACGCGCTTATCGAGCCAATCGGCAATATCCGTCAGCAGCTTCAGCGGCACATCCTGATGAACACCACCCGGACGGAACCATGCGGCGTGCATGCGCGCGCCCGAGGCGCGTTCAAAGAAATTGAGGCAATCCTCACGGATTTCGAACATCCACAGGTTCGGCGTCATCGCGCCCACGTCCATGACGTGCGAACCGAGATTGAGCATGTGGTTGCAGATGCGCGTCAACTCGGCAAACAGCACGCGCAGATATTGCGCACGCAGTGGCACTTCAACATTCAGCAGCTTTTCAACGGCCAGCACATAGCTGTGCTCCATGCCCAGCGGTGAGCAATAATCGAGCCGATCAAAATAGGGCAAAGCCTGAAGATACGTCTTATACTCGATCAGCTTTTCGGTGCCGCGGTGCAGCAGGCCAACGTGCGGATCAAGCCGCTCGATGATTTCCCCATCCAGTTCCATCACCAGACGCAGAACGCCGTGTGCCGCCGGGTGCTGCGGGCCGAAATTGATCGTGTAATTCTCAATGTCTTCGCCCGTTGTGGTGGGCGCCAGATCAGGGGACAGGCTCATTTCTGCTCTCCCTTTTCATCGCCGGGCAGCACATAGTCTGCGCCTTCCCAGGGCGACATAAAGTCAAACTTGCGGAAATCTTGCGCGAGGCTCACTGGCTCATACATCACGCGCTTATGCTCTTCGGAATAGCGCAGCTCAGTATAGCCCGTCAGCGGGAAGTCTTTCCGCTGCGGATGGCCGGAAAAGCCATAATCGGTCAAAATACGGCGCAGGTCCGCATTGCCTTCAAACAGCACGCCATACATGTCGAACACTTCACGCTCGAGCCAGCCGGCAACGGGCCAAATGCTGGTGACGGATGGCACCGCCACATCTTCATTGGTCCGCACATGCACGCGGATGCGGTGGTTCTTCGTCAGCGACAACAGGCAATAGACGACTTCAAAGCGCGGATCATGGTCGGGCCAATCAACGCCCGCAATTTCCATCAGCTGCTGATAGGCCAGCTCATCGCGCAGCACCGTCATCGCGTCGACGAGCTTGGCCGTCACCACTTCAACGGCAATTTCGCCGTGCGCTTCCGTAATCTGGACAACATGCTTGCCCAGCGCCTTGGCGATGGCATCTGCCACGCCGTCATTGCTTGCATAGCGAGGTGCAGAATGCATTAGCGCGTCACCGTTCCCGAGCGGCGGATTTTCCGCTGCAATTGCATGATACCGTAGAGCAGCGCCTCGGCAGTTGGCGGACAGCCGGGTACATAAATATCCACTGGCACAATCCGGTCACACCCGCGCACAACGCTGTAGCTATAGTGATAATAGCCGCCGCCATTGGCGCAGCTGCCCATCGAAATCACATATTTCGGATCCGACATCTGGTCGTACACGCGACGCAGCGCCGGGGCCATTTTGTTGCACAGCGTTCCGGCCACAATCATCACGTCTGACTGGCGCGGGGATGCGCGCGGGGCCGCGCCAAAGCGCTCCAAATCATAGCGCGGCATGTTGACGTGGATCATTTCCACCGCGCAGCAGGCCAGACCAAAAGTCATCCACCACAGCGATCCGGTGCGCGCCCATTGAAACAGCTCTTCGGTCGACACGACAAGAAAGCCCTTATTGGCAAGCTCATCATTCAACCCGTTAAAGAAGCTCGCGTCCGGAGCTGTTCCGGCAGGCGGAGCCGCCGTCAGATCTACTCCCATTCCAGAGCTCCCTTCTTCCAAGCATAAACAAGGCCAAGCACCAATTCGCCCAAGAAGATCATCATGCCGGTCCAGCCGGCCCAGCCCGTCCACTCAAGGCTAACCGCCCAAGGGAAAAGGAAGGCAGCTTCCAAGTCAAAGATGATGAACAAAATAGCGACGAGGTAAAAGCGCACGTCAAATTGCGCGCGGCTGCCCTCAAAAGCGGGGAAACCGCATTCATATTCCGTCAGCTTTTCCGGCGTTGGATTATGCGTGCCTGTGAGGCGCGACACCAACATTGGCAAGAAAACGAAGGCACTTGAGAGAACCAGCGCAATCGCCAGAAAAAGCAAAATCGGCAAATATCCGGCTGCAACCGAAGACATGATACGACTTACCCCTTGGACCGGCAGGACGCCGGAATCGTGGCGGCTTTAGGCCAGCGTGCCGACCTTCGCAAGCGCGGTAAGGGTGGCAATTTGTACGTGTTCGGGGATAATTAGCCCCCATGCCCCACGAATGCCGAGAAATCCTCGCATTTGACTGCGCAAGCGGCGAAAAATTATTAGCGCAACGCGCCTGCCACCAACTTGTGCAGCTTGGAATGGAGAATGTCGTTTGCAGCCAAAAACTCGCTGCGCTCAATACAGCGCTCGCCCCCACGAAAATCTGTGACAAAGCCACCCGCTTCGCGCACCAGCAGCATCCCCGCCGCCACGTCCCATGGCTGCAGCTTGCTTTCCCAATAGCCGTCATAGCGCCCGGCGGCGACCCAAGCGAGGTCCAGCGAGGCTGCCCCAAAGCGGCGAATGCCCGCAACATTCGGCGCAATCGCCCCAAAAATCCGCACCCACTCTGCCATATCGCCATGGCCCATGAAGGGAATGCCCGTTGCAATTAGCGCGTCAGACAAATCGCGCCGCGCAGAAACGCGCAGACGTTGGTCTTGCAACCAAGCCCCTCGGCCCTTTTCCGCCCAAAAGCTTTCATCGGTAATTGGGTTATAGACCAGCGCAGTCGTCACTTCGCGGCGATTGCCCGTCAGCGGCTCTTCTACCGCAATGGAAATCGCAAAGTGCGGAATGCCGTGGAGAAAGTTGCTTGTCCCATCGAGCGGATCAATAATGAAGCGCGGCTTGTTGGGCGCGCCTTCAATTTCCCCAGCTTCTTCAAACAAAAAGCCCCAATCAGGCCGCGCTTTGGACAATTCATCATAAATTGTCCGCTCAGCTGCCAGATCCGCCTTGGAGACAAAATCTGCCGGGCCTTTGCGGCTCACCTGCAAATGCTGGACTTCGTTAAAGTCACGACGCAGCTTGGCCCCAGCCTTGCGGGCGGCGCGTTCAATAACGGTCATAATTCCGGAATGGGCAGGCACGGCTAATCCGATCTTGCGAGGCAATCTGAAAAAACTGGGGCCGCGACCATTAGGCCGCCACCCCCTAAACGGCTTAGTCGGCGCGCTTCACATATTCCTGCGA
>JBEEOY010000029.1:0-35705 GCA_041191345.1 Pseudomonadota bacterium | reverse complement strand
CCGACATGGCTATCGCCCATTTCGCCTTCAATTTCAGCCCGCGGCACCAACGCGGCAACCGAATCGATCACCAGAACGTCAACCGCGTTTGAGCGCACCAGCGTGTCGGCAATTTCAAGCGCCTGTTCACCCGTATCCGGCTGCGAAACAATGAGTTCATCAATATTGACGCCCAGCTTCTTGGCGTAAACCGGGTCAAGCGCATGTTCGGCATCGATAAAGGCGGCTGTGCCCCCTGTTTTCTGCGCTTCTGCAATGGCATGCAGGGCCAAGGTGGTTTTACCTGAGCTTTCCGGGCCGAAAATTTCAACAATACGGCCACGCGGCAAGCCGCCAATGCCCAACGCAATGTCCAAACCCAGCGAGCCAGTCGAAATCGACTCGATCTGGATCGCTTCTCGCGACCCGAGCTTCATTGCAGAGCCTTTGCCAAATGCGCGGTCAATTTGCGCAAGTGCTGCTTCGAGTGCTTTTTCTCTATCCATAGCTGACGAACGATCCGTTTCGATGACTTTGAGTTGTGCCGACATGGCGTATCCCTCTCGTAGCTGTTGCACCTGCTGCGTCAATCAGATGCCGCATGTATACACTTTGTTCTCATTTGAACAAGAGGGGAACGAAATTTTTTTCCTGTTTTGTTCTCATGGCCAAAATCACTGCTGAATGGCGTTGCGCACAACCTCAGCAAGTTTTTGGACGGAAAAGGGTTTTGGAAGAAATTCAACATTTTCCAGCGCAATGGATTGGCGCAATTGTTCTTCTGCATAGCCAGACATGAAAATAATTGGCAGCTCAGGATAGAGGGCGCGTGCCTGCCGCCCAAGCGTGGGGCCATCCATCACAGGCATAACAACATCAGAAATCAGCAGATCAATATCTGCCCGGTCCTGCAAGATCAAAAGCCCCTCCTCGCCATTTGTCGCCGTCACCACCTCATAGCCATGCTGCGCCAGCGCCCGTTCCGCCACACTGCGGACCATATCTTCATCTTCAACGAGCAAGATTGTCCCGCTACCCCATAATTCGGTTGGCTTTTCCTTCGGCCGAGCCACGTCTGCGGCTTGCCCGGTTTCCGCCACGTGAACAGGCAGATAAATTACAAAACTGCTTCCTTCTCCCGGCGTAGAATCGGCAAAGATGAAGCCACCCGATTGCTTGACGATGCCGTAAACCGTTGACAGGCCAAGACCCGTGCCCTTCCCCACTTCTTTGGTGGTAAAAAACGGCTCAAATATTTTGGGCAAAAGATCAGGCGGTATGCCAGTTCCTGTATCCGACACACTTAACGCTGTGTAATGGGCAATGGGCAGAATATCGCTGCCAATGCGCCGCACATCAGCAGCACTTACTCCATAGGTTTGAATCGTCAGCCGCCCGCCTTCTGGCATCGCATCGCGCGCATTGACCGCCAGATTGACAATCACTTGCTCTAATTGGCCGGGGTCTGCCCGCACCGACCCAAGATTGCGCCCATGCTTGACAACCAATTCCACTTGCTCGCCCATCAGCCGCTTCAACAAATTAGAAATTTCGGCCACCACATCAGGCAATTGCAAGATTTGCGGCCGCAACGTCTGTTGGCGGGAAAAAGCCAATAACTGCCGCGTCAGGCTGGCCGCTCGATTGGCATTGTTCCGAATTTGCTGAATATCATCATAATCAATATCGCCCGGGGCATGGCGCATCAGCATTAAATCACAATGGCCGAGTATGCCCGTGAGAATATTGTTAAAATCATGCGCAACGCCCCCTGCCAATTGCCCCACGGCTTGCATCTTGGTCGCTTGGGCGACTTGGATCTTAAGACGCGTTTCCTCAGTTGAATCCTTCATCGAGAGCAGCACCGCCGCATCACCAAGACCTGCAACACTCACCAAAGTAAGAGGCACAGGATCATCAGGTTGGCTTGCCAGGCGCACCGCAATGTCACAGCCAACGGGCTGGCCACTTGCATAGCGGCGAACGGCATCGGCCACGGCAGCTTTATCTTCGCGAATAACCAAATCGCCGGGATAAATTGGCCGATCTTCGCCCGTTAAACCAACCGCGCGGCAAAAGGCATCGTTCAGAAACAAGAAGCGCCCGTCTCGGTCCGCCAGCGCCAATCCCATAGGGAGCTTTGCCAACATTGCCTGAACATATGCGACAACGCCTTGATCCGACACGCGGGCAGTTTCTTCATCGAGCAAAAAGACCAACGTATCGCTATCAGGATTGCCGGGATCCCCAGGAATCTGCAGCAGCCTCAGCGGATGGCCTGCTGATCCTTCATGCACAAAGCGGATCGCCCCATTCATATCCCGCTCAAACAAGGATGGAAAATCACGCCCCTCAAGTGCCGTGCCTCTTAGCCCTGTTGCCCGCGAGACAAAGACGGGGCTGGCAATGCGGATATGCCCCTTTGGGCCAATAAGCACGGCCATAACCCCAGCCTCGCCTAAACGCTCTCCCGCGGGTCCGGCCAACAAGCGCTGCGTTTCGGAAACCAGATCAAAGCTGGACGACGCGCGAAAACACCAGATAAGGCAATCCTCATCATGGCCTGTGCGCGCCACTTCAACATCCAAAAGCACAGCACCTCGCGGCAGGCGGCGCAACTGCGCGCTGCCATCACGCCACGCTGTCGATGCGAGGGAGGAGAGCAGAGCCGCGCGTGTTGGATCACCAATCAGGGCGGGCGGCGCATCTTCGCCTTGAAACCAGTCTTGATAAACTTGGTTGGCGCACCGCAATTCTCCGGACCGATCTGTCACCGCAATAGCGGCTGTCTCCAAATCGGCCATGGACCGAACAAGCTGCCAATCAATTTCAGATCGACTGGCCGTGGCTCCCGGTCGACGGCGCACCGCGGTTAGGAACAACAGCGCACAAACCCCCAGCCCCGCCGCCAAGCCTGCGGCAAAACCAACACTCCCTAAGGTCCAGAAAAGCAGCACCGCTGAAAGAACTGCCGCCAGTCCAATCAGCAGAGACAACCGAACATCTGCGTGTCGCGCGAAACTCGCCAACATGAGGCACCATCCTGATTATACGCACAGGCCAAAGCACGAGAACTCAACGTCTCATGCCCTGTAAACAAACGTCACGCTAATGAATTTTATGCCATCCGCCGCCGACGCCAGCGGCGGATCAACCAAATACGCCAGATAATCGTTGCCACGATATAGCCGAATAAGGCAGCGGCTGCCGAAATGACAAACAGACCCCATAACAGGGCGGGTGCAGCACTCGACAAAAGCCAGGCAAGCCAATCGGCAAAGCCCGCGCCTCGCGCCATTAATGCTTCAAACTGCGAAACATCGGCTCCCATATGCAGAGTTGCATCCCCAATATAAAGCGCGGCTGCAATCAAGAATGGGGTGGTCAACGGATTGCTTAAAAACGTCATCGCTGCTGCGATGGGCACATTGGCCCGAAAGGGCAGCGCCAGCAAAGCCGCACCTGCAATCTGCACACCCGGCACCAGCAAGAAAATGCCAACCATTAGACCCAAAGCAACGCCACGGGGCACGGACCGGCGCGTAAAACGCCACAAAGCTGGATGAAAGACGCGCTTGGCAAAAGGCCGAAGCACGCGGCTTTTTTCAAAGCTCTCCCGGGCTGGCGCCTGCGCGCGGATCCAGTCCGAGAACCGGCTCATCCCCGATCCTTCAAAATCCGGGCCGCTTCGCGCTTCCAATCCCGTTCTTTAATTGTCTCGCGCTTGTCGTGCGCCTTTTTACCCTTGGCCAATGCCAGCTCCACTTTGGCCCGCCCACGTCCATTAAAATAAATGGACAATGGCACCAGCGTCATTCCTTCGCGCGCCACGGCGCCGTGAAGCTTCTTAATCTCCCGTTCGTGAAGCAAAAGTTTACGGGGCCGCTTGGGTTCATGATTAAACCGATTGCCATGGCTAAATTCAGGGATATTGGCATTAACCAGCCACACTTCCCCGTCATTTACTTCGGCATAGCTTTCGCCAATTGAGCCTTCGCCAAAGCGCAGAGATTTTACTTCCGTGCCAGTTAGCGCGATGCCAGCCTCATAACTGTCCTCAATATGATAATCATAGCGGGCACGCCGGTTTTCGGCGACAGTCTTCACCTTATCAAATGTGCTGGGACGCGGACGCGCCATTAGATCAAACCAGCATGGGCAAGACCGGCATCAACCGAGGCGCGTGACGTGGCCGACGCTGGCACCAAGGGAAGGCGCAATTCTTGCGAAAATCCGGGAAGAACGCGGCTCATCGCATATTTGACTGGCGCCGGTGAGGCATCAGTAAACAGGGCTGTGTGCAGCCGGTGGAGCTTATCATTCAACGCCCGAGCTTTGGCATAATCTTCTGCAAGACAGGCGGCCTGCAGCTCTGCGCAAAGCCGCGGGGCAACATTTGCCGTTACAGAAATGCACCCAACGCCACCTGCGGCATTAAAAGCAACGGCCATATCGTCATTGCCCGATAGCTGACAAAAGTCTGTGCCACAGCCCAGCCGATGGTCTGCCACACGCGCCAAATTGCCGCTGGCATCCTTAATGCCAACAATGCTGGGGATTTGAGACAGCCGGGCCACTGTTTCGGGCAGCAGGTCCGTCACAGTGCGGCCCGGCACGTTATACAGAATAATTGGCAAATCCGACTTTTCGGCCAAATGCGCATAATGGGCGTAAATCCCATCCTGATTGGGCCGGTTGTAATAAGGTGCAACGACTAAAGCGGCCGCCGCGCCTTGCGCTTTGGCAAAGGCCATGTGGCGCACAGCAGTCGCCGTGTCATTTGACCCACAGCCTGCAATGACAGGGACACGACCCGCCGCTTCTTCAATGCACAGAGCAATGACGCGATAATGCTCTTCATAGGACAAGGTGGCGCTTTCCCCTGTCGTCCCACAGGGCACGAGCGCACTGGACCCCTGCTCAATTTGCCAGCTCACGAGCCGACGGAAAGCATCCTCATCCACAGCACCCTTTAGGAACGGTGTGACCAAGGCCGGAATAGAACCGGAAAACATAACGTTGCCCCTTAGCTCGTAAAATTGCGCACTGGCGAGCAAGTCCTTGCTCCTCAGCTCATTCAGCGCCAAATAAGGAAGCTGACCCTATCATGTCCAGTATGTTGTCTATCAGGATAAATTATCTTTCAGCCAAAACAGGCCTTTTGGCGCTTTTTATGAGCGCATCGCCGCTGGCTGCCCAAAACACACTGGACCAACCGCCTTCTCCGCCATCTCAAACCACGCCCGCCACGTCGATCAGCCCGCAAATTTCTCCCACCGATCCCGTTGCAGCGCCGCTCGCCCAATGGTCTTTGCTGCGCCGTGGCAATGGCTTTGGTTTTGCAAGCTATGCTAATTTCCTCATCGCCCATCGGGATTGGCCAAATGAAGCACAAATGCGCGCGGCGGCAGAAAGGGCCATTCGGCCTGGGATAGATAGCCCGTCACTCATCAGCAGTTTTTTCAGCCACTATCCGCCGCAGTCCCCCGCTGCTTGGTTGCGCCTTGCTGAAGCCCAGTTGGCATTGGGCCAAACCAAAACCGCCTATGACGCTGCACGGTCTGCATGGACAGGCGGCCTTTTGTCCGCCGATGATGAAACCCGCCTCATGGCCCGGTTCTCCAGCCAGTTAACCAGTCAGGACCATGATGCCCGGATGGACAAACTGCTCTGGCTGCGCGCAACCAGCGCGGCCACCCGTCAGTTAAGCTTGACCACCCCTGCCCGGCGCCCCGGGTTTGAAGTGCGGCTGGCATTGCTAACAAAGGCACCAGACGCGCCTGACCGTTTGGCATATGCTACCAGCCCCATTCGCCTCGATCCGGGGTTTATTGCGGACTATATGTGGTGGCTGCGCGCAACGGGCCAAGCCGGTGTCGCCCGCCAAATTCTGCGGTTTAATATGCCGATGTCCTCCTATCCGGCATCGCCCGATATTTGGCTGCAGATGTTGCTGCTGTCTGCGCAAGACGCGGCCAAAGATGGGCAGTGGCAAATGGCCTATGACATTGCGAGCCGCGTGGGCACTGCATATGTCCCCGGCACCAATGTGCGCGAGCGCCCATTTGCAGAACGAGACGCGTATACTGATCTCACTTGGTTGGCAGCGACGGCAGCTCTTAACCGGCTTAACGAGCCGGCAAAGGCAGCCGCCATGTTTACTCTTTATGCCGGTGCTGCGAAATCGCCTCAAACCCAAGCACGCGGCTGGTATTGGGCGGGCCGGGCGCAGCTAGTGGCGGGGAATGCCGCGGCAGCGCAAAAGGCTTTTGAAAATGCCGCCCGCTTTAGCGATCAATTTCACGGGCAGCTTGCCTCTGAACGCCTAGGCCGTTTGCCCGATGTCACGCATGATGCCATTGACGTACCCATTACCCCGCAAGAGCGGAGCAAATTCTTGAACCGCAGTGTGGTGCGGGCAATGTTGGCCCTTGGCCGGGCGGGCAATTGGAATGAACAAAGCCTTTTTGTGCGCAGTATCGCAAATGCTGTCAGCACGGATGCAGACCATATCCTGGCAGCAGACTTGGCGACCCAAGCTGGCCGACCCGATTTAAACGTTCTGGTTGGTCGGAACGCCCGTAATTCAGGGCTTTCCGGCTATATGAAAACGGCCTTTCCATTAATTGAGGTCCCGCCAGAACATATGCCCAGCTGGAGCATTATTCACGCAATTGCCCGCCAAGAAAGCCAGTTTGATCGCGCCGCTGTCAGCCGGGTTGGTGCGCGTGGGTTGATGCAACTGATGCCCGCCACAGCTCGTGCAACCGCGCCGCGGGCGGGCCTGACCTATTCTGAGAATAGATTGAACGAACCAGCCTATAACATCGCGCTGGGGGCCACCTATTTTTCACGGCTCATGACGGCTTATGGCGGATCTTATGTCCTGGCCGTGGCCGCATATAATGCAGGCCCAGGCAATGTGAACCGTTGGCTGCGGACCTTGGGCGACCCACGGCAAGATCGCGATGTGTTAGAGTGGATTGAAGCCATCCCCTTTTCTGAGACTCGCAATTATGTGCAACGCGTGCTCGAAAATGCTGTTGTCTATGATGCGCTAAACCCAGCAAAGGCCAATGTGCGCAGCAACACCCCCCTTTCCACCTATCTCGGCAAACGTTATCCCGGCTAAGTGGACAAGCCCAATTACATCACCCCGCAAGGCTTTGCAGATCTTAAGGCGCGGTATCATGCCTTGTTTGCCGAAGAACGCCCGAAACTGGTTGAAACGGTCTCTTGGGCCGCGGGCAATGGCGACCGTTCAGAAAATGGGGATTATATTTACGGCAAAAAGCGCCTGCGCGAGATAGACCGGGAATTGGGCTGGCTGTCCAAAAGGATAAAGGCCGCGCGTGTCGTCAACCCTGCTCTTCAGCCAGACAAGTCAGTCATCCTGTTTGGGGCAACAGTCACATTGGCCGATGAGGAGGATAATCACCGCGTCATCACGCTTGTCGGCGATGATGAGGCTGATGCTGCACACGGGCGTGTCGGCTGGAATTCCCCCATTGCCCGCGCGGTGCGCGGGGCACGGCTGGGCGATGTTCGTCGCCTAACGCTGCCCGCAGGTGCCATAGATTATGAAGTTCTCGAGATTTCCTATCCTGACCTTTAAGGGGCCAAACGCGGGCCAAAGGCCAATTCCGCCAAATGCGCTAATTCAGGATCCAAGGGCGGTGGACGCATATCAATGCCGTGTTCAAGCTGGTCGGCAACAGCTTGCAAAACGGCCATTCGAGCGGCCTTTTTATGATTTCCATCAATAATGGTCCACGGTGCCCAGCGCGTATTGCACTGGGCAAACATATCGCCATAGGCTTTCAAATACTCCAAGCGACGCGCCCGATTGCGATAGTCTTCCGCCCCTGTTTTCCAACGCTTCCACGGATCATCCAAGCGCGCCTTCAGCCGCTTGTCCTGCTCATCTGCCGTCACATGCATAAAAATTTTGATGAGCGTTGTCCCCATATCGCGTTGCTGGGCCTCAAACTCGTTAATCGCATCATAGGCGCGCTGCCAATCCGCGTCGCTGCACAATGCCTCAACACGCTCTACCAGAACACGGCCGTACCAGCTCCGGTCAAACACACTAATGGTTCCCCGCGCCGGCACACGCTGCCAAAAGCGCCATAGAAAATGGCGGTCTGCTTCCTCAGCTTTCGGAGCGCCAATCGGCCAAACATCAAACCAACGGGCATCCCAACACGCTGTCAGCCGCCGAATGACCCCGCCTTTGCCTGACGCGTCCCATCCTTCAACGGCAATCATCGCCCGACCGCCATTGAGAATATAGGCTGCCTGAATCCTCTCCAGCCGCCGCTGAAGCTGCTTTAAATCCGCCTCATAATCGCCAGCATAGCGATGGCCGGACTCAAACTGGCTAAGATCCACTGACATGCAGCCAGCCTAAAAGGCGCACAGGCGCACAAGCAAGGCGGAATAACCGCCCTGCCTGCCCTGTATCGGGACGCTTTAAGCCAGATTAGCTCTTTGGCTGTTCCACCACGCGGATATTCAACTCGCGCAGCTGCTTGGCCGTCACCGGACCTGGGGCCCCCATCATCAAGTCTTCGGCCTTTTGGTTCATCGGGAACACAATAACTTCGCGGATATTGGGTTCATCCGCCAGCAGCATCACGATCCGGTCAATGCCCGGAGCCGAGCCACCGTGCGGCGGTGCGCCAAATTTAAACGCGTTGATCATGCCAGCGAAATTGGTGTCGACATCTTCCTTGGAATAGCCGGCAATTTCAAACGCCTTGTACATAATCTCTGGGCGATGGTTGCGGATTGCGCCCGACGACAATTCCACGCCATTGCAGACGATGTCATACTGATAGGCCAAAATGTCCAAGGGATCCTTGGTTTCCAGCGCTTCCAGCTCGCCCTGCGGCATCGAGAAAGGATTGTGGGAGAAGTCGACCTTCTTCGCGTCCTCATCATATTCGAACATCGGGAAGTCAACGATCCAGCAGAATTCAAAGCAATTGGGATCAATCAACCCCAATTGTTCCGCAACACGTGTCCGGGCGGCGCCCGCCAGCTTCGCTGCCTGGCCTTCCTTGCCAGCGGCAAAGAACAAGCCATCATCCGGGCCAAGGCCCAGCGCGTCATAAATGGCCGCCATGCCTTCTTCGCCATGGTTCTTGGCAATTGGGCCGCCAAACTCGCCACCCTTACGCGTGACATAGCCAAGGCCAGCATGGCCCTCACTACGCGCCCAATCATTCATATCATCAAAGAATTTCCGGCTCTTATCTGCCGTATTCAGCGCCGGAATCGCACGGACGACGCCACCGCCTTCAACAATCCGTTCAAATAGGCCAAAGCCTGATTTGGTGAAATGCTGCGTCACGTCCGTAATGATCAACGGGTTGCGCAGATCAGGCTTGTCGCTGCCATATTTCAGCATGGCTTCACGATAAGGGATGCGCGGGAAAGGCGCGGCACTGACGCGACGGCCATTGGCAAATTCTTCAAACACGCCGTGCAGAACGGGTTCAATGGCGTTGAACACATCGTCTTGCGTCACAAAGCTCATTTCAAAATCAAGCTGGTAAAACTCACCCGGCGACCGATCTGCACGCGCATCTTCATCGCGGAAGCACGGCGCAATCTGGAAATACCGGTCAAAGCCTGCGACCATCAGCAGCTGCTTGAACATCTGCGGTGCTTGAGGCAGCGCATAGAATTTACCGGGATGAACGCGGCTCGGCACCAGATAATCGCGCGCGCCTTCAGGCGAAGAGGCCGTCAGGATTGGCGTCTGAAACTCGGTAAAGCCCTGCCCAATCATGCGCTGGCGAATGGACGAAATCACCTGCGAGCGCAGAACGATATTGTTGTGCAACCGTTCACGGCGCAAATCGAGGAAGCGATAGCGCAGCCGAATATCTTCAGGATATTCCGCATCGCCAAAGACTGGCATTGGCAATTCCTGCGCTGCCGACTGGACAGAAACGTCGCGGGCGCGCACTTCAATTTCACCCGTGGGCAAATTGGCATTCACTGTTTCCGCCGCACGCGCCACGACCTCGCCCGTAATTGTTACGACGGACTCAGCACGCATCTTTTCCAAAACCTTAAAGGCTTCAGAATCGACATCCGTAACAATCTGCGTCAGGCCATAATGGTCGCGCAGGTCGACAAACAGCAAATTGCCATGGTCGCGCTTACGGTGAATCCAGCCCGAAAGACGGACAGTTGAGCCTACATCGGATTTGCGCAGCTGGGCGCAATTGTGCGAACGATAAATATGCATGACGCGCCTAGACGGTTGCAGGCGCGATTTGTCAAGAAAAAGGGGAACCGAAGCTCCCCTTTTCCTCGTTTTCGTGCTTAGCCTTTGGTCTTATTGCCGCCACTGCCATGGCTGGCCTGACCGCCCTTGCGACCCGCTTCTGAGGCGCGTTCACGGTCATGTGCAAAATTGCCGCTTGAGGCCTTGCCCCCTTCGCTTGCGATTTCGCGCTGACGGTTCTTATCCATCGAGGCAAATCCGCGGTTTGAAGCCCCACCGCCTTGATTGTTTAGATTATTCGCCATGTCACCTACTCCATACTGCCGTTACCAAACAGCATCCGATGTTGGATGCACACAGCTAACCTCTCGCGTGCCAAAGGGTTGCTCGGCCCAACTCATGTTAAAACCCCTTTGTCGCAAACGCGCTTTTCCGCCAATTTCAATGCGCGGACTGGCGCTCGCCGCACAACCCGGCTAGGCGCTTGCTTCATGAAGATTCACGATCTTGTGACAACGACTGAAGCTCTGGCTCAGCTATGCGCGCGCTGGGCGCAATCGCCATTCATCGCGGTGGATACAGAATTCATGCGCGAAAACACCTATTGGCCCGACTTATGCTTGATCCAGGTCGCAGATGAACAGGATGCTGCTGCCATTGATCCCAAAGCGGATGGACTGGACCTAAAGCCCCTTCTCGATCTTTTGACTGACAATGAAGACGTGCTGAAAGTCGTCCATGCTGGCGGTCAAGATATTGAAATTATCTGCAACTTAACGGGCAAGACCCCGCACCCGATGTTTGATACGCAAATTGCGGCCATGGCTCTGGGTCAAGGCGAGCAAGTGGGGTATTCAAACCTTGTCGATAGCTGGCTGGGCATCCAGCTTGATAAAGGCGCCCGATTTACAGATTGGGCCCGCCGCCCCTTGGATCAGCGGCAAATTGATTATGCCATTGGTGATGTCACCCATCTGGCAGCCATTTTTCCGCAAATGTTGGAAAAGCTGCGTAAGACTGGCCGTGGCGTTTGGCTCAATGATGAGATGGAGCGCATTGCGGATCCGTCCAACTATGTGACTGACCCCCAAACTGCGTGGAAGCGCGTAAAAGTTTCAAGCCGCAAGCCAGAAGTGTTGGGCCGTCTCAAAGCCTTGGCCGCGTGGCGCGAAGTGGAAGCGCGGGGCAAAAACATCCCCCGTGGACGAATTATGAAGGATGAAACCTTAGCCGATGTCGCTATGCATCCGCCGCGCCACCAACAAGATTTGTCTCGCGTGCGTGGTCTTTCAGCCTCATGGGCCGGAAATGATATTGGCGGCCGACTAATGGATGCCATTGCTGCGGCAAAGCCTCTCAGCGCAGAGGAAATGCCCAGCCGCGATGATCGCAAGCCCGGTCTTGGCAAAGAAGGTGCGTTGGTCGCTGACCTTTTGAAGCTCCTCCTCAAAATCCGCGCGCGCGATATTGATGTCGCTCCCCGCTTGCTCGCCCGTTCTGATGAGCTTGATATGCTGGCCGCTGGTCAAAAATCTGGCCTAGCGGTTCTCGAGAGCTGGAGATTTGAACAATTTGGGCGAGACGCGCTTGACCTTGTGGAGGGCCGTCTGGCCTTTGCTGTGGTCAATGGGCGGTTGAAGATCACTCGGATCGAAGACAGCCCTGAAGCGGCCTAGGCCAAATCCTTTATCTCAACGGCAAACCGCGCGCCCAAATGGCCCGCTAAAGATTTTAATCTGCGCTGCACCTGATCGCTCGCCAAAACGGCGTGTGATGGCGCAATCGTCAGCACCAGCTTATCCGCCTGCCGCACCAATTGACTATGCTGGAGCGCCTCCGCCGTTCCGCCACTCAGGCGTTGCGCAAGGCGAATGGCAAGCCCCCAGCTTTTCGCCATGGCCCGATCTTCTGGCGAAATCAGCTCAAGAATTGGCTTGGGAATATCTTCTCCACCCCCAAAACTGGCGTGGAGTGCCATGGCCAGTAAGGCGCGGTCGCGATGTGAGGCCCCCGTCCAGCCGCCATGCAACGCAAGGTCAACCCCGCGTTCTGCCCGAAATTCTGGGTTGGCTTGCCATGCCACATCGCCCAGCAAGCAAGCCGCATGGCGCACCCGCGCATCTGCCACTGCCTCTTCTGTAAACAAGGGCTGGATCCATGTGTGAATGACGCGCCCATGTTCTTGAAAACGCCCCAGCCGCGCGCCTTCGGCACGCGCTTCTTCTAACAAGGGGTCCATCGCCCGTTCAGATTTTGAGAGGCGCTGGAACAGTAAACCTTCGCGCAGGCCATTGGCGCAGGTAACCAAGCGTGCAGGCCTAATCAGGCGAACAAGTGCGGCCAGAAGTGCGGCTGAGTCATTTAATCCACCCACGCGGGAGGCTGAAATAGAGGGGATTTCCTTGGCAATAGATTTATCAATCTGCGCGGTCATCCGCATCAAACGAGACGCCTGATGTGATGCCAGCTCATAGCTGGAGAGGATGGGCAATGGATAGCCAGTTTTGTGCATATGCAGGCGCGCCAAAGTCCGCCAACTGCCGCCCACCATATAAAACGGCCGCCCCTCACCTTCCCGCAACCAAGCCTCATGCCCCTTCACCATTTGCGCCAGAGCGCGGCTCAGCCCATTTGGCCCCAATTGGCGCAGCGCGGGTATCTTCAGCGACCCCAGCGGCAATGAGAGTTTGCCCAGCACCTCGCCCGCACGAATACGCACAAGCTCTAGGCTGCCTCCGCCCAGATCCCCCGCAATGCCATCTGCATCCGCAATCGTTGAAATAACGCCATAGCCTGCTGCCATGGCCTCTTCCTCGCCACTTAAAACCCGGGGCGAGAACCCCAAATCTGAAACAGATTGCAAAAATACCGAACCGTTGCTGGCTTCACGCACAGCAGCGGTTGCAACCACCTGCACATCGGTGACGCCCATCATATCCAGCAGATGCCGGAACCGTGCCAGGGCCTGCAGCGATGCCGTCATGGCGCGCTCAGACAGCGCTCCGCCCTGGTCCAAGCCCTTACCAAGCCCAGCCAGCAGCTTCTCATTGTACAGCGCAAAGGGCGCGCGCGCCGGGCCGCCATAGACAACCAGCCGAACTGAATTTGACCCAATATCAATAATGGCGGCGCGCCGCTTAATGCTCATGCCGACCTATTCAGGCTAAGCTTCGGCACCCCGTCACTCGAGGCCAATGCCTGTCCACGACCAGACAAGGATGGATTGGTCATAAAATATCTATGCAAGTTAAAGGGCTTATCACCGGGTTGAACCCGCACATAGCTGCCATCCGGCTGCAAGGTCCAGCTTTGTTCATTGTCAATCAGGTTGGCGACCATCACTTGATCGAGCACCTGATCATGGACCGTAAGATTTTCAATTGGCAGCGCATATTCCACCCGCCGGTCAAAATTGCGCTGCATCCAATCCGCTGAGGAAATGAAGACGCGTGCCTTGCGATTGGGCAAGTCTGCGCCATTGCCAAAGCACCAAATGCGGCTGTGCTCCAAAAATCGTCCGACAACTGATTTTACGCGAATTGTTTCGGACATACCGGGCACACCGGGCCGCAAGCAGCATATTCCTCGAATGACCAAGTCAATTTGAACGCCAGCACCACTTGCTTCGTAAAGTTTTTCAATAATGGCAGGGTCTACTAAGCTGTTCATCTTCGCCCAAATGACGCCAGGGCGGCCAGCACGCACATGGGCAATTTCATCATCAATCAGCGCCATTAAGTCATTGCGCAAATCCCGCGGGCTCATGCTTAACACTTCAAGCTTACTCGGCTCGACATAGCCGGTAATGTAATTGAACAACTGGGCCGCATCGCGTCCAATACGCGGGTCTGCAGTGAAGAAGCTGAGGTCAGTGTAAATCCGTGCCGTTACTGGGTGGTAATTGCCCGTCCCAAAGTGGCAATAGGTCCGCACACCTTTTGCCTCGCGCCGAATAACCATGGAAATTTTGGCGTGGGTTTTCCAGTCAATAAAGCCGTAGACAACTTGGACGCCTGAGCGTTCCAACTGCGAGGCCCAATGCAGGTTCTGCTCCTCATCAAAGCGGGCCTTTAGCTCCACCACTGCAGTGACAGACTTGCCAGCCTCCGCCGCATCACACAGCGCCCGAATAACAGCGGATTGCTTGCCTGCGCGATACAGAGTTTGTTTGATGGCCACCACATCCGGGTCAGCCGCTGCCTGGTTAAGAAAGGCGAGAACAACATCAAATGTTTCATAAGGATGGTGAACGATGATGTCCTTTTGCCGAATGGCGGCAAAACAATCCCCATCATGTTCCCGAATACGTTCTGGGAAACGCGCAGCATAAGGCGGGAATTTCAGGTCTGGCCGGTCTTCATCGACCAGCTGGCTCAAATCCCCCATCCCAAGAAAGCCGTCTGTTTCCGCCACAAATGCCTGATCACCGCCCAATTCCCGGCGGACCAGCTGGGCCAATTCCTCGGGCATACCCGCTTCTACTTTCAGCCGGATAACACGCCCGCGTCGCCGCCGCTTAATGGCGCTGCGGAAATAGCGCACCAGATCCTCGGCCTCTTCCTCAATTTCAATATCGCTATCGCGAATGATGCGAAAAGCCCCTGAGCCGCGCCGCTCAAAGCCCGGAAAAAGCCGGTCAGAAAAATGGCGGATCACAGTTTCAATGGCAATATAGCGGGCCTGCCCGCCCGCCAAACGCACAAAACGCGGAACAGAAGCGGGTATCATCACCAACTCGCGCACGGTTTCCCCATCCGACAAGCGGCGCAAATCAAAAACCAAACTTAACCCTTGATTGGGAATGAACGGAAAAGGATGAGCCGGGTCTAGCGCCTGTGGGGTAAGCACTGGAAAAATCTGATCGCTGAAATAGCGGAGCAAGTCAGGGTCTTCTAAATGTGCCAGCGCGTCCTGATCTAAAACTTGAATGCCTGCCTCGGCCAGCAGCCCGCGCAGATGACGCCATTGTGCCTGTTGCTCGCGCATCAACGCGGAAGCTTCGGCTTCAATTGCGGCCATTTGCTGGGCCGGAGTCAGGCCATCAATAGATCGCTGGTCAATCCCCTGCACCATTTGGCCGCGCAGGCCTGCCACACGCACCATGTAAAATTCATCAAGGTTGCTGCCCGAAATGGATAAGAAGCGAAGCCGCTCTAGCAAAGGATGGGCCGGATTGCGGGCTTCTTCCAACACTCGCCAATTGAACTGCAGCCAGCTTAGCTCACGATTGAAAAACCGTCGCACCTGCCCGTTCGCGCCAATGGGCTCCTGCCATGTCTCAGTCGATTTCGGCTTCATCCCCTGAGTGTTCACGCCTTCCCCCCTGACTGTCAATCAAATGCGCCGATTCAAGAGCATGACGCACGAGAGGAAGGGTTATGGCCCGCTTTTGTGACAAAGACGCGGCATCAATGGCATCAGCGGCCCGCTCAAGGGCAATATAGCTGCGTTCCAACCGCGCTGCGGCATAGGCTGCGCTATCCGCCATGAGCGCCAATCCGCGCTTCGCCAGCAGTTTGACAAGCAAAGCCTCGGCCAAGGGAACATCTGGCGCAGAAATGGTCAGCACAGGCGTAGCTTGCAGCCGAGACCGCAAATCAGGCAATCGAACGGCCCAGATCGGCGGCGCATTCTCGGCAATCAACAACAAGGGCGTGCGGCTTTCTTGCGCGGAATTCCAAGCGTGAAACACCATATCCTCAGGCCGCTGGTCTGCATCGTCAATGACCTGCGCCTGCGTTCTCGCTGCAAAAATACGGCCCAATAGGCTTTTGCCTGATTTTCGAGGGCCCGTCAGCAGGGCCACGCGCACTGGCCAGCTGCCGGGGCTTTCCAGATGGCGGACAGCCGCCTGATTTGCCTCTGTTACAATGAAGTCCGTCGTTTCTTCTTCCGCCGGCCAATCAAATGGCAATCCAAACTGGTTCATAATGCTGGATTATCGCCGGATGCGCAGCGTGTCACCAGACAGACTGACACGATAGCCGCGCGCTGCAAGTGCGGCACGGAGCGACTCTGCATCGCCATCAAAGGTCACACGCATCACCGAGACACCGCCAAGCGCAAGGCTGGTGGTGCTGGCCGCCCGCACGCCCGCAATACTGCGCACCGCAGACTCTGCTGCAGGCACGCTGCCAACATCTGGCGAGTCAAACTGAACAAGGAAGTTGCGGCTCTGGACAGCAGACGCGCCCCCTTGCTCTGTGCCCATGCCGTCGCTTGTGATTGCGGCATCGTCTGTTGCGGCGACATCTTCCAAGGCTTCGTTTTCAACAGGTTGTTCAATGACCAAAGACGTGTCAGGCCGCAAAACACCGCGGGCGAGTGCTGCCGCATAAATGGCATCAAGTCGTTTCACGCCCGCGTCGAGCAATTTGGGCAGGCCCGCCGCCGAACTGACGCGCAGCGTGACATTGCCCAAGGGCTTTTTATCCGGACCAAAAAAGGCCGAAAAATGCCCAATAATTGGTCCACCCGGATAGACACGCTGGAGCCGCGCCTGCGGCACGACAACATCAGCAGCGCCATATTGATCAAGCAGCATACGCCACCAACGCCGTCCGGGCCGTGTGGTTTGCGCCGCTGTTAACAGTAAAGGATCAGCACCATTGCCAGTGGGCCGGACATAATCAATCACGCTATCAGACGTGCGATATCGTGCCCATGCTTTTTGCCAATCGGTCCGCATTTCAAAGCTTTGCGCGACACCGCCACTAATTTGCACGGGAATAACCAGCAGCGGAGCTGATCGTTGGCCCTGCCCTGCAACACCCAAGACTGAACCTGTGCGGACCCGATCAAACAAAATGCCCAAGCGTGCAATGTAGCGGTTGGGGCCAATTTGCTCATCCTCAACCACAATGCCTGAGACCATCGAATCAAGTTCAGTATCTGTCAGACCCGGGGCGGTCGTCCCATGAGTTTGTTCCCATAGCTTTTTCCAGCCAAGGCGCTGCGCCTCACGCCAACCGCGCGTGCGCGCCATATCTGCCGTGCGGGCGGCCACATCGACTGAAATACCCGACACTTCAAAATTGCTGGCACTATCAATGGGGGCGACTCCACGATCATTGCCTTCCAACTGGGCATAAACGCCCACAGCCAGCGCACCACACGCAAGTGCAACGGCCATAGCTAGCCAGCGAATAGAGCCCAAAGATCGTGTCACGCGCGCCTTTTGACGAGTTGGGCGTGGAATTCCAAGTGCGATAACGCTAGCAGCCAGAAAATGGACACCAAAAACACCTCCGCCGAACCCTATACCTATGCCAAAGCCGGTGTCTCTATTGCCGCTGGCAACGCCTTGGTGCGCGCCATTGCGCCGCTTGCCAAATCCACTCGTCGCCCCGGTGCAGACGCAGATTTAGGCGGTTTTGGCGGATTCTTTGATCTGAAAGCTGCAGGCTTTTCGGACCCGCTTTTGGTTGCTGCCAATGATGGCGTGGGCACAAAGCTGAAACTGGCCATCGATTCGGGCAAACATGATGGTGTCGGCATTGATCTGGTTGCCATGTGCGCCAATGACTTGATTGTGCAGGGTGCCGAGCCGCTTTTCTTCCTTGATTATTACGCGACAGGCAAATTGGACACACAGGTTGCCGAAGCTGTAGTTGCCAGCATTGCCGAAGGCTGCCGTCAGGCGGGCTGCGCACTCATTGGCGGCGAAACTGCCGAAATGCCCGGCATGTACAGCGAAGGCGATTATGATCTGGCTGGTTTTTGCGTTGGCGCGGTAGAACGTTCCGACGTTTTAACGGCCGATAAGGTGGCCGAAGGCGATGTTATCTTGGGCCTCGCGTCCTCGGGCGTCCATTCGAACGGGTTCTCGCTTGTCCGCCGCTTGGCTGCCGATAAGGGCTGGAAGCTCGACCGCCCAGCCCTGTTCGATCAAGATGTGCTGTTGATTGATGCGCTTATGGCCCCCACGCGCATTTACGTCCGCGCGCTACTGCCGCTGGTGCGGGCAGGCTTGGTACACGCCATGGCGCACATCACGGGCGGCGGGTTGCTGGAAAACATCCCCCGCGTGCTGCCAGAAGGCTTGCACGCCCATGTGGATGCCGATTTATGGGAGCAACCCCGTTTGATGGCTTTCTTGCAAGCCCAAGGGAATATTGAGCCTGAGGAAATGGCACGCACGTTCAACTGCGGCATTGGCATGGCTGTGGTCGTGGCCCCAGAAGATGAAGCCAAGGCGATTGCCGCACTCACACAGGCAGGCGAGCAGGCTGTGCGCATTGGCCATATTGCGGCAGGCGATAAAGGCTGCACTGTCTCTGGCCAGCAAGGCACGTGGAGCGCCAAGGCCAATTGGCGCGCAACTCACCATGGCTAAGGCCCGGATCGCCGTTCTTATTTCGGGCCGCGGCTCAAATATGGCGGCGCTGGTCTATGCCGCCAAGCAGCCAGATTGCCCGTTTGAAATCATATTGGTCGCGGCGAATGACCCTGATGCTGCCGGGCTAAAACTGGCGGCGGCCGAAGGTATTTCGACCTTTGGCCAAAGCCATAAAGGCATGAAGCGCGTGGAATTTGACGCGTTGCTCGATGCTGAAATTCGCCGTGCCGATGCCGATTTTATTGCGTTGGCCGGCTATATGCGGCTTCTATCCCCAGAATTTGTGGGGAAGTGGGAAGGCCGGATGGTCAACATTCACCCCTCGCTCTTGCCCAAATATAAGGGGCTCGACACCCATGCGCGCGCCTTGGCAGCCGGCGACAGCGTCGCGGGATGCAGCGTCCATGTTGTGACGGCTGAATTAGATGATGGCCCAGTTTTGGCGCAAACCGAAGTAGCGATTGTCCCGGGCGACACGCCCGATAGCTTGGCTGCGCGCGTCTTAATTGCGGAACACCAAACCTATTCCCGCGCATTGGCTGATTTCGTGCGCGCCAAAGCACAACAGGCCTAACAGCTTAGGCCAGCCCTAAATCCTTTGAAATCCAGTCTATTAGCGCCCGCACCTTTTTCTGCCGCCATTGCGGCAAGGGTGCGATAAGCCAAAATCCATTTGCACTGGGCTTTGCATTATCAAGCGCCCGCACACGTCCCGATGCCAAATCTGCCTCGGCCAAAAGCAGTGGCACCTGCGCGCGTCCAAAGCCATTGGCAGCAGCATCAATGGCAAGCCCCGCATCAGCCACACGCAACCCAGCTTCTTCCGCGGCCTCACAGCCCGGCCCACTGATCAGCGTATCGCTGCCGCCATCAGGGGCTGTGACCAGCACAGTGGCCCCATCTGCCAGTTTCAGCCCTTCATGATTGCCCGGCCCCTCGCCATAGACAATGGCAAGATCGAGATTTGCCTCAGTAAACTCTGGAGGCGTATCTGCAGCGATAATCACAAAGCGAACCTCTGGGTCCGACCGGCCATAGGCGGCAAGGCGTGGCGCCAACCACTTGGCCGTAAAGTCGCGGGGGGCCGCAATGGTCAATGAATTGGACGATTGGCCTGCCTGCATGGCCCGCACCGATTCCTCAAACTGAAGAAAGCCAGCGCGCAGGGCATCAAGGCCATTTTCAGCCTCAGGCGTTAATTCTAACCCCTTGGGGGTCCGGCGGAACAAGACGACCCCCAGAACATCTTCCAACGCACGAATTTGCTGGCCAACTGCAGCGGGCGTCACCGCCAGTTCATCCGCCGCGCGAGTAAAGCTTAAATGCCGGGCCGCCGCATCAAACACGCGCAGCCCATTTAAAGGCAGCAGCGTCCGCTTCATCCCTGCACCACTGGCGCACGCAGCTCAAAGCGTGGGATAGCGACATCAAACATGGCGCCATCTTCACCCAACATGCGATAACTGCCAACCATCGCGCCAGAAGATGTGGTCAATGGGCAACCCGAGACATAATCATAGCTTTGCCCCGGCTCGATAATGGGTTGCTCGCCAATCACGCCTTCACCCTGCACAATTTGCAGCGCGCCACGTCCATCTACAATTTCCCAACGCCGTGTCAGCAACTGGACCGTCATCAGCCCCGCATTTTGAACGCGGATGTGATAGGCCCAAAACCAGCGTCCGCCTGCTGGTTGGGATTGCTCAGGCAAATAATTGGCCGAGACGCGGACCTTTATGCCCCGCGTTTCCGCGACATAGGGGAATAAAGCGTCGATCACAGCCCAACCGCGCGCAACGCCTGATCCAAATCTTCGATCAAGTCCTGCGGATCTTCCAGACCAACATTCAACCGCAACATGCCTTCCTCAACGCCCATTTCCGCACGCACCTCGGGGCCAACACTGTGATGTGTGGTCGACGCCGGGTGCGTCATGAGCGACCGAGAATCTCCAATATTATTAGAAATATCAATGAGTTGTAGTTCGTTCAGAAGCGCCATTGCCTGCGCCCGTCCGCCATCAACACCAAAAGCAAAAATAGACCCACAGGCCGACATTTGCTTCATCGCCAATGCATGCTGTGGATGGCTTTCCAACCCCGGGTGCATAATCTTAGGGACACGCGTTTCTAAAAAGCGGCCAACGGCCATCGCATTTTCAGATTGGCGGCGAATGCGCAAATCAAGCGTCTCAAGCCCCTTTAGAACCACCCACGCATTGAACGGCGAGATATTTGGCCCCGTATTGCGCTGAAAGGGCAGCAGCTTTTCTTCCATAAACTGCGCGCTTGCCGCAACGGCGCCAGCCAGAACCCGCCCCTGCCCGTCCATCATCTTTGTGGCCGAATAGGCAACGACATCCGCGCCAAAGTCCATGGGCCGCTGAATAGCCGATGTGGCAAAGGCATTGTCGACAACCGTTGTAATCCCGTGCGCTTTGGCAAGCCCACATACAAAGGCCAAATCTACAATGTCCATTGTAGGATTGGCGGGTGTTTCAAAGAAAAACACCTTCGTATTCGGGCGGATAGCCGCCTCCCATTGGGCATTATCGCGGCTGTCAATTGTCGTTGTTTCGATGCCAAATTTGGGGAACAAATTGTCCGTCAGCCAGCGGCAAGAGCCGAAAGCCGCGCGTGCCGCCACCACATGATCGCCCTGCTGCAATTGGCACAGAAGTGCTGTTGTCATCGCCGCCATACCTGTGGCTTGGCAGCGCGCGGCTTCCGCCCCTTCTAGCAAGGCAATGCGTTCTTCCAACATTTCCACTGTTGGGTTCTGCAAGCGGGAATACGTCATCCCCGGCGCTTCACCGGCGAAGCGCGCGGCAACGGCCTCTGCGCTGTCATAGCTATAGCCAGACGTCAGGAACAGCGCCTCAGATGTTTCGCCCTGCTCCGATCGCCACGTGCCGCCGCGCACCGCCTGTGTTGCGGGGCGCCAATTGCGGGTGATGGAGCGGTTTTGACCAGTGGTGCGTTTCATAACTCTGCTTTGCCCCGTTCAGGCTCTAGGATCAAGGAAAAGGGCAGCTCTGCTCTTGCTTAAAGCACCGCGCGAACAGCATCCCCCATGGCCCGCGTTGAGAGAGTGCCTCCCAAATCAGGCGAACGTGCGCCTGATGCCAAGGCCTTAGCAACGGCGGCCTCAATACGATCAGCGGCTTCGGGTTGGTTGAGCGAATACCGCAGCATCATGGCAGCTGACAAAATGGTCGCAAGCGGATTGGCCTTGCCCTGCCCTGCAATATCAGGGGCTGAGCCATGAATTGGCTCATACAGGCCCTTTTGATTCACATCGAGCGAAGCCGATGGCAACATTCCAATTGACCCCGCACACATGCTGGCCTGATCTGACAAAATGTCGCCAAATAAATTGCCCGTTACAATCACATCAAATTGACCGGGATTGCGCACCAGCTGCATAGCCGCATTGTCGACATACATATGGCTCAACTCAATATCGGGATAATCGGCCGCTGTTTCGATCACCACATCCCGCCAAAGCTGCGATGTTTCGAGCACATTGGCTTTATCAACCGAGCATAGCTTGCCGCCACGGGCGCGGGCTGTTTCAAAGCCAATCCGGGCAATGCGGCGGACCTCATCCTCATTATAGGCCATAACGTCATAGCCCTCGCGCAGGCCCGAGGCTGTTGTCCGCATGCCCTTTTCGCCAAAATACACATCGCCATTTAATTCACGGACAATGACCATGTCGATCTGGCTGGCAACTTCCGGGCGCAAGGCGGAGGCATCCGCCAATTCAGGAAAAAGCTTAGCCGGGCGCAAATTGGCAAAGAGTGATAGATGGCGGCGCAAACCCAAAATGGCTTGCTCAGGCCGCAAATGCCGCTCCAACCGATCACAATCGGGATCTCCCACTGCGCCAAAGAGAATGGCATCAGCGCGTTCGGCAATGTCTAGCGTTGCTTGTGGCAAAGGATGGCCCATTGCCTTATACGCGGCTCCGCCAACCAGACCTTCCTCAAATTCAAGACCGGGCAAGTTGAGTGCGTCGAGCACCAGCCGCGCCTCGGCAATGACTTCAGGGCCAATCCCGTCACCGGGGAACAAAGCAACGCGCATCATTTATCTCCGTTTCTGGCGCGCAAATGGCCGCCCGCAGCAATTTACGCAACTGCCCTTTTGAAACGATCCATCATTCTTTCGCGCGCTGGCAGAATATCTCGGCGTCGATCGGCCAGGAGATGACGGGAAAGTTGCGCCCCATTGGCAGTTAAACCAGCGATGACCGAGGGCCAATCTTCCTCCGCAACCGGCAGAGCGCTGCCGTAACCCAAAGACCGCATCAACAGCCGTTCAAAATTGACCATGGCGCCGGCCCAGCGGCGCGCACTGGGGGCCGCAGCAATCGCGCAGAGCAAACCATCCATCGCGTCAAACACATCGGGAAATGGCTCTTCCTCAGGCAAACAGGCCGCAACCAATGCGCAAGTCCAATCAATCCCAACAGCTGCCAAAGGCTCCGTCATCAGCGGGGCCCGCGAGTCAACCAGTTCCACGTCTAAGCTTGCGAGTTGATCGGGATGGCGCTGGCGGCGATCCGCTGTAATCTTGTTGCCCGGCACCAACACAGGCCGAAGCGCGCGCGACCGACCGGCACGGACATAGCCCGCGACAAGCCCTTTATCGGGCGTCAAGACACGCGCAATAACTCCATGCTCGCCATGCGATCGAACGCTGCAGAGAAGAGCCAATGACCTATGCTGCACAGGCGTTTAAGCAATGATATCTGGGATAAGGTGAGATTCCAGCGCTGCAATCTGATCCCGCAGGGCCAGTTTGCGCTTCTTGAACCGCGCAAGCTGAAGCTGATCTGGCACGCTGGACTCCGCCAAAGCTTGGATCGCCATATCTAAGTCACGATGCTCAATCTTCAGGGCTTCGAGCCGTGATTGTAACATCTGACTTTGCATGGCGTCTCCTTTGGAGGCGCAAGCCTAGTCGTGATTTGAAACTCCGACAAGCCAATGAGATGTCGGCACCCTCGCCCGCAAAGCCAAGCCCCGCGACCGTTTAATATTTAACACAAGACAGGCGTTAAGTTTGATGATCTACTCCTTTTGCTGACCACGAAAGGAGAGTCGCTTATGGAAATGAACCATATGAGCTCGTTGGAAGCGAAACACGCGCAACTAGATGCGCTTATCAAGCAAGAAACGCTACGCCCTCTGCCAAATCAAGCTGAGCTGGCTCTGCTGAAAAAGCGAAAGCTGAAGATTAAGGAACAAATGAGCCAAGCTTAAAACGCGAGAGAAGCGCGCAGGCGCAATATTAGCCGATTTTGAGTCCGGGCCTGCGCGCTGTAACCTGCCGGAGATAGGGCGGGGTTACGCTTGGTTTTTGTTCGCGACGAACGCGCTTTGGGTCAACCTCTGTGTCAAATGAGATTCCCATTCGCCCATCCGTGACCCAAACAACTCTACCAGATAACGGATCAATGCCACGCATCTCCACGCGAACTTGGGTGCCAACAACAAATAAGACTAAAGTTTCTGCCATCATGCCTGATGGAGAAAGATTGCGAACACGCACGGTTTCTTGCGCTACCCCGCCCAATACACCCACTTGGGCAAGCAGAAACAGGCTGTCACGGCTCTCACTGCGCAGTCCACGCGACGCCGCAGACTCAAGATCATCTGGATTTGGCCCGGTCATACATCATGACTTAGGTCCAAAAGGTTGAAAAAGTCGTAACGACGTCGACAGAGGCTATTCGTCGCGCGAAATTTTTTCGTTCCGCTCATGCGCAGACTGGGCTTCGACAGTCATCGTCGCAATGGGCCGCGCTTCAAGACGCCCCAAGGAGATGGGCTCACCCGTCACCTCGCAATAGCCATATTCACCTTCATCAATACGGCGCAGAGCCGCATCAATTTTGGCAATCAATTTGCGCTGACGATCACGCGTGCGCAGTTCAATTGACCAGTCAGTCTCACTAGATGCCCGGTCTGTCAGGTCCGGCTCTCGCAAGGGCTCATTCTGCAGCGTCACCAGAGTATCCTGTGCTTCCCGAAGGATCTCTTCTTTCCAGTTCAATAACTTACGGCGGAAATAGGCAATTTGCCTTGGGTTCATGAACGGCTCATCTTCGCTTGGGCGATAATCCATATCGTCGCCAGCGCCTAAAATGCCCTCACCGTTCAACGCATTTGACATTCTGACTCTCCCAACCGCGCCAGGCACGACCAGTGCCGGTCCAGCTTCGGATGTCGGGCCTATAATAAGCCCCTTTGTCGCGCACAAGCGGGCGAATCGCTTCCATGTTTTGTGGAACACAGAAAACATCGCGAAAACCTACGCAGCCGCGCTCAGATGAGCGCCATATCCGGCCTGAAATGAGACACAAAGCCAGCCCGCCGAGAAAAGCACGCATATTTCCAACAGATGGACACAATTAACGCTTAATTTGCATTGCAGGATCAAAGTCAGTGCTGGGACAGGAGCGAAGACCCCCAATGATCCGCGCAGGCTAAAAATGAAAACGCGAATTCCGATAGCGATCCGCATTTTCGTGGCTCTGCTTCTCTTGGTGGGGTTCAGCGCCCTCGTTCTCATTCCAGGAAACTGGTTCGGCACGCGGCCACCCAAAGCCTTGATCACGCCAGACAACGCCCAGAAAACGGGCATCGCATTTGCCCCACCGCCGGGACCAGATACGGCTGAGACACTTGGCGCATCCACGCCAGTGATGGCCAATCAAAACAGGCCGCAGCAGAATTCTACTGATCAACGCACAACTGACCTTTCAAAGTCGCAGCAAGTAAGCCGCGGACAGCGGACAAAGCACCGTGTTCAGACACGAAAAACAACCATAGAATGCGGCCCCAGCGGGCCAGTTGCAGCCGCACAGTCAGGCCCACCGCCGCTCTATCGCTCTCACACAACACCAGCCGTGCGTCGCAAACTTGCCTCAGGCCAGAGTGTGAAGACCATCAATGGACGCAAAGTGCGCATGATCCGCGTTACAACACGCACCACACGCATCACCTGCCCACCCCTGATGGTCATGGCATCAGCCGAGGCTCAGCAAACCATAGGTCAGGGGCCTATGGGCGGCGGCGGCTCTCTCCCAAGCCTTATTGGCGGTGGCTGGTATGGCGGCGGTGGGTATGGCGGTGGATTTTGGGGCGGCGGCGTCTATCTTGGCGGCGGCTCTTCCAGCACCTCAGGCGCCAGTACAACCTCAGGCGCCAGCACAACCTCAGGCGCCAGCACAACCTCCGGTGTCAGCACAACCTCGGGTGTCAGCACAACCTCGGGCGTCAGCACAACCTCGGGGGCAAGCACGACCTCTGGCGTCAGCACAACCTCGGGCGTCAGCACAACCTCTGGCGTCAGCACGACCTCAGGTGTCAGCACGACCTCAGGTGTCAGCACTTCAGGCAGCAATGGTGTGCCCGTTCCCGCGCCTCCGGTTGCATGGATTTTCCTGCTTGGTGTTGGACTCTTGCTCTATCGCGATCAGCAATGGCGTCGGGCAAGCCTGCGGCAATAGACGGACCGACGCGTCTTAACGCTTGGCAAGTCGCGCCCTGCCCGGCATAGGCACAGCCATGCATGATATTCGTTTGATCCGAGACAATCCTGCCGCTTTCGACGCCGGCCTCGCGCGTCGCGGACTTCCTGCGCAAGCCGCCCATTTGCTCGATAAGGATGAGCAACTGCGCAGCGCGATTAAAGACAGTGAAGAGCTTCAGGCCAAATCAAATGCAGCGGCCAAAGCCATTGGCGCGGCGATGGGCCGCGGTGATAAAGACACAGCCGAGCAGCTCAAGGCTGAAGTGGCAGATATCAAAGCCCATCTGCCTGCACTTGAAACCAAAGTGCGCGATATGGGTGCAGAATTGCGCGCAGATTTGTCTGCCCTCCCCAACATTCCGGCAGACGATGTTCCGCACGGCATCGATGAAACGGGGAATCTGCTCCTCGCGGAAAATGGCGTAAAGCCC
This sequence comes from Pseudomonadota bacterium, assembly GCA_041191345.1. Classification (GTDB taxonomy): domain Bacteria; phylum Pseudomonadota; class Alphaproteobacteria; order Sphingomonadales; family Sphingomonadaceae; genus Aquisediminimonas. Next base: position 9,173 of record JBEEOY010000029.1, on the reverse strand, counting down.
AGTTTTTCATTTGATCCCAAAGAGCATGACCGGCTTGATCCGGCCTTGGGGCTTGATTTTGAAACAGCCGCCAATGTCGCTGGTGCACGTTTTGCCTATTTGCGCGGCGGCATTGCCAAGCTGAACCGCGCGCTTGGCCAGTTCATGCTTGATTTGCACACGCGTGACTTTGGCTATGAAGAAGTCGCCCCACCGCTAATGGTGCGCGATGAAGCTGTCTTTGGCACCGGCCAATTGCCCAAATTCTCAGAAGATTTGTTCAAAACGACTGATGGTCGCTGGCTCATTCCTACAGCAGAGGTGTCGCTTACCAACATGGTGCGTGAAAAAATTCTGACTGAAGGTGAATTGCCACTGCGCTTGACGGCGCTCACTCAGTGCTTCCGGTCAGAGGCCGGCTCTGCGGGCCGCGACACGCGTGGGTTCATTCGTCAGCATCAGTTTGAAAAGGTTGAGCTTGTCTCCATCACCACGCCCGACATGTCAGATGCGGAGCATGAGCGGATGACACAAGCTGCTGAAACTGTTCTCACAAAGCTTGGCCTCCATTTCCGGCGGATGCTGCTCTGTTCTGGCGATATGGGCTTTACCGCGCGGAAAACCTTTGATTTGGAAGTCTGGCTGCCCGGGCAAAAAGCCTATCGGGAGATTTCCAGCTGTTCCAATTGCGGGGATTTTCAGGCCCGCCGCATGAACGCACGCTATCGTCCAGAGGGCGAAAAAGGCACACGTTTTGTTCATACGCTCAATGGCTCGGGCCTTGCGGTTGGCCGCACGCTTGTTGCGGTGCTGGAAAATTATCAGCAGGAAGATGGCAGCATTGCCGTGCCTTATGTTCTCCAGCCTTATTTGGGCGGCGTGACACGGCTGACCGTATAAAGCCGAGCTCCCCTGCTTTTGCGTGACTTCGGTAAAGGCTTGGCGTAAGGCCCGCGGCCATCATGACGACGACGAAACTTCCCGATGCGCCCAAGGTGGGCATGGTCTCTTTGGGCTGCCCCAAGGCGCTGGTTGATAGCGAACGCATCCTCACCAAATTGCGGGCCGATGGCTATGGCCTGTCTGCTGATTATGCCGGTGCAGATGTTGTGCTGGTGAACACCTGCGGCTTTCTGGATAGTGCCAAGGAAGAAAGCCTTGAAGCCATTGGCGAAGCCATTGCGGAAAATGGCCGGGTGATTGTGACAGGCTGCATGGGCAATGAGGCAGATGCCATCCGCGCGCGCTTTCCTGAAGTTCTCGCCATTTCAGGCCCGCACCAATATGAGGCAGTTGTGGAAGCTGTGCATGAAGCGGCCCCACCCATACCTCATGCCTTTGTCGATCTGGTGCCTGAAGCCGGGCTAAAGCTGACACCGCGGCACTATAGCTATTTGAAAATCTCAGAAGGCTGCAACCATCGCTGCAGCTTCTGCATCATCCCGTCTATTCGGGGTGATCTTGTCTCACGCCGCCCCGATGCCATTTTGCGCGAAGCCGAAAAGCTGATTGCAGCCGGCACGCGTGAATTGTTGGTGATCAGCCAAGACACATCGGCCTATGGCGTTGACTTGCGCCATGCCGAAAAGCCGTGGAAGGACGGCATGGTTCGCGCGCACATGACTGATTTGGCCCGCGAATTGGGTAAATTGGGGGCATGGGTGCGGCTGCATTATGTCTACCCCTACCCCCATGTGGATCAGGTTATCCCGTTGATGGCCGACGGCTTGGTGCTGCCCTATCTCGACATTCCCTTCCAGCATGCCGCGCCCTCAGTGCTGAAATCCATGAAGCGCCCGGCAAACGAGGCCAAGGTTCTGGAACGCATCCGCGCATGGCGGGAGATTGTGCCAGATATCGCCATCCGCTCCAGCTTTGTAGTTGGCTTTCCGGGGGAGACCGAGGCGGATTTCCAATATCTGCTCGATTGGCTGGATGAAGCCCAGCTCGACCGTGTGGGGGCCTTCCGCTTTGAGCCTGTGGAAGGTGCGGCGGCCAATGAATTACCCGGTGCCGTGCCAGACGAGGTGAAGGAAGAGCGTTACGCGCGCATCATGGAAAAAACGGCTGCCATTTCCGCCCGCAAGCTGGAAGCCAAAATTGGCAAGACGCTGGATGTCATCATCGACATTGTGGATGAAGATGGCGGTGCCAATGCCCGCTCCAAAGCCGATGCGCCGGAAATTGATGGCCATGTCTTTTTGCGCGATGCTGGCCATTTACAGCCCGGGGATATTGTCTCTGTACAGATTGAAGATGCGGACGAGCATGATCTTTACGGGGCTCCTCTGAGCGCCTAGCTCTGAACGCCCATTAGGAGACTGCGCATGAGCCGCTTTGCCCATTTGCTCCAGCCCGATCAGGGCCAAGAGGCGCGGAGCATTATGCTGGTGTCCAAGTCTGGGCTGGAAGATTGGCTCAAATCCTTGCCAGAACGCGCCCGAGCGGCAGTGCTGGCAGATCGCTTTACGGGCGCACCGGGTGATTATGTCATTTTACCGGGGGATCGTCCCGGAGAATGGTCTGCCGCTTTTGGCACGGCCCCTAAGCCGGGAATATGGGATCTCGCAGCGGCCGCAAAAGCGCTTCCTGAGGGCCTTTATCGTTTGGAACAAGGCAGCCCCGGCGCAGCCGGTCTTGGCTGGATGCTCGCCCATTATCGTTATGACCGGTTTTTGAGCAAAACAGAGACTGTGGGTGACCGCATCCTGCTCACGACTGAGCCGGGGTTGATTGCCGAACAAGCGCGCTTGGCCGAAGCGACCGCGCTTGTCCGTGATATGGTCAACTGCCCAGCGGCAGACCTTGGCCCAGCAGAGATTCAGGCGGCAATTGAGCAGATGGCCGCAGATTTTGACGCGCATGTTGCAATTACACGCGGTGATGACCTTATCACTGGCTACCCGATGATCCATGCGGTCGGACAGGCGGCAGACCGCACCCGCGCCCCGCGGTTGATTGAGCTGGAATGGGGCAACCCAGCCAATCCGCGCCTTGCCATTGTGGGCAAAGGCGTTGCCTTTGATACGGGTGGCCTCAACATCAAAACGGGCGGCTTCATGCGCCAGATGAAGAAGGACATGGGCGGCGCTGCCCATGCCATTGCCTTGGCCAAATTGGTGATGGAGGCCCGCCTCCCTGTGCGCTTGCATTTGCTGGTGCCCGCAGTCGAAAATGCCATTGCAGCCAACGCTTTGCGCCCCGGTGATATTTTGAAGAGCCGCAAAGGCACGACAGTAGAAATTGACAATACTGATGCTGAAGGTCGGCTGATCCTAGGGGATGCGCTTGCCAAAGCAGGCGAAGATAATCCTGACCTTATTCTTGATTTTGCAACGCTGACAGGCGCGGCGCGTGTGGCATTGGGGCCAGATTTGCCCGCCATGTTCGCCAATCATGAAGACTTGGCAGCAGACCTGATACAAGCGTCAGCCGATGTGTCGGACCCGTGTTGGCGGATGCCCCTTTGGGACCGCTATGATGACATGCTCAAGTCGGACATTGCCGATATGGTCAATTCCGCTGAAGGGGGCATGGCAGGCTGCGTTACGGCCGCACTTTTCCTGCGTCGCTTTGTCCCGGAAGCCACCCCATGGGCGCATTTTGATACATTTGCATGGCGCCCAACGGCCAGTGCCGGGCGCCCCAAGGGCGGCGAAGCCATGGGGCTAAGGGCCAGTTTTGAAATGCTGAAACGGCGCTATCCCCTTGATTGAGAATGGCTGCATCATCCCTGCATTGCACAGCGGGCTGTTGATCGGCTATGGCGCGCGGCCATGACCGAACACCCACGCCCCAGCTTTGCCCTGAGCGGCCCGTCCATTGAACTGGATGGCCGGACACATGCCGTGCGCGGAGACCTTGCGGATATCGCTTTGGCAGGCAAGTTGTTCGTCCCGCATTATGCTAAACCCATGGAAATGCGCTGCACCACGGCGGCAACCCTATATGCAGAGGCAGATGCGCAAAGTGACGCTCTGGCAGTTTTGGACGCCGATGCCCGCTTCATGGCCGTTGACATGGCTGGCGGATGGGCTTGGGGCTTTGCCGCAGACGGGCATATTGTGGGCTATGTGTCGTTGGATCAGCTGGATCCGGTGAAGTGACTCACATCTTCATTGATGGAGGCCATGGCACCACGGGACTGGAAATTGCAGACCGGCTCGCTAATCGGCCAGAACTTTCGCTAATCACACTCGACGACAGCAAACGAAAAGACCTGTCTGCCCGGCGGACGGCCATTAATGATGCTGATATTGTTATCCTGTGCCTGCCGGATGACGCGGCGCGCGAAGCCGTCAGCCTGATCGAGAATGATCGGACTCGCGTGATTGATGCCTCAACGGCACATCGCACCGCAAATGGCTGGCTCTATGGTTTTCCAGAAATTGTTGGTCGAGATGCTGTTGCCGCTGCAAAGCGCGTCTCAAACCCCGGTTGTTACGCCACAGGCTTTATCGCCCTGCTCGCCCCCTTGGTCCGTGCAGGCCTCTTGCCCGCAAATTGGCCTTATGTTTGCAATGCCGTGTCAGGATATTCCGGCGGCGGCAAGGCCATGATTGCCGAGTTTGAGGACCAGCCAGCCCCAACGGCGTGGCGCACCTATGCCCTGGGCCTTGCACATAAGCATGTGCCCGAGATGCAGGCCCATGCGGGCCTTGGCCTGCCCCCTCTTTTTGCGCCATCTGTTGCACCCGTCTTTAGCGGGATGATTGTCGACATTCCGCTGATGACAAGCGCCATGCCAGGCCGTCCCAGTGCTACAGCCCTGCGGGATGCGCTGAGCGCCGCCTATGCCGGATCAGACATTGTCCGCATTGTGCCGGACCATGCCGACGCCAATCTTATGATTGAACAATGTGCCGGCACCGATCGCTTGGACCTGTTTGTTTTTGGCCGAGCGGATGACACGCAAGTCCGCCTTGTCGCTGCGCTGGACAATCTCGGCAAAGGCGCAAGCGGTGCTGCCGTGCAGTCGTTGAACCTCATGGCCGGATTGCCTGAAACCGCGGGCTTGCGCCTCTAACGCGCACCTGCACTGCACAAAATGGTGCACCCGACTGGATTCGAACCAGTGGCCCCCAGATTAGGAATCTGATTTTCATTTGAGCTTTTCCGCGAGATCTCAGCTTAGATGCACGCTTTTATCACGCTCTCGTTAATCATGCCTTGTCATGAATTGTCTACAATTCTACAAATCTGTCTACAAAAAGGATAGTTGTAGACAAAGTCAGACCATCAGATGCCAACATGCAAATTGACGTTAAGCACGGTGCAAAAGGCAAAATGCCCACCCGGTAAGACGCAAGAGTTCTATCGCGACACTCAGTTGACCGGCTTTGTTCTAGTCGTAACAGCGGGCGGCAAGCGTCGCTTTGCGTATCAGTATCGCCCTCCGGAGGGTGGTAGTCACAGACAAATTCCGATTGGAAACTATCCGCCTCTACACCTTGAAGAGGCAAGGCTGATTGCAATCGGACTCGCCCACAAAGTGCTTCAAGGGACCGATCCTCAGGAAGAAAAGGCGGCGAAGAAGCGGGAAGCTGAAGCTCGGCAGGTCGCGAGAGCAAACCTAGTCTTTGAGCGCCAATGGCCAGCATACCTAAACTACTTGTCGAAGACGCACCCAAACGGGCCACGCTCTGAACCTTATGTTGCCAATGTCCGCTCGTTCGGAGAGCGTTATCTCCTGCCCCACTTTAATGGGACCCGATTAGACGAGATAAATCGCGAGCTTGTCAGGGAGCTATTGGACAATGTGGACGAAGAAAAGGTGTCGGTGCCGAAAAACCTTTTCGTCTGTTTGCGTTCATTTCTGAACTGGGCCGAAGCTGAAGGGATTATTGACCGTAATCCAATATCAAAGATGCGTGGGCCTGCGGGTGTGGAGGCCCGCGAGAGGGCGCTCAAGGACAACGAGATACAAGCATTCTGGGCAGCCACAGAGACATTATCCAAGCCACAACAAGCCTGCTGCCGCATGCTCCTGCTGACAGGAGGCAGACTGTCTACCATTTCTGAAGAATTCCTCTGGGACCGTCTTGACCGGGAAAATGCGCAGGCGATTATTCCTAGGAAGAAAACCAAGAACAAAAAATTGAGCTTTGCGATTTACCTATCTCGTCAGTCCATTGAAATTCTCGATGAGATAGCTGGCGGATCAATCTGGCCATCATCTGGTCCAGTATTCACTAACGATGGCTTCAAGCCGTTAAATGGCTTCTCTAAGTTGAAGAAGAAGCTGGATGCAGCCTTCATAACCCCTATTGAGCCTTGGCGCCTTCACGATCTGAGGCGCACTTTCGCAACGAACGCTCAGCAATGCGGGATACCAATCCATATCACCGAACGCTGCCTTAACCATCTGTCAGGAACTTTCTCGGGCATCGTAAGCAATTATCAGGTTTTTGAATACGAGCCTGAGCGCCGGGTCGCATATCAGGCAGTCGCAGACCGGATTTACAGCTTGGTGGAGAAGCAACCATGACCATTAACGAAGACTACCAAGTCGTCACCCGGCGCGGTGATTGGCACGAAAGCATTCACCAGACGCTGGATGAGGTGGGAAACGCATATGTAGCTCATCATAGAAACTGCGATGAGATGGCGGCAGCTTATTACAACTGGCGGCTAACGAACAACGTTCAGTTTCTGGCTGACGCGATACTGCGCTTAAATGTTGGCGAGCCTGAAGCGATGCAAGTTATTGCGGACCTTATTCTTGGGAAAACCGTCAATAAAAAAATGTCGAGAGACATCACGGACTCGAAGGTCTGGGATGCGCTAGTGATGCTAAAACAAAATCCGGAAATTCGTCAGGAATGGATAGATCATTTTAACAAGCGTTTACCGGAGAATGCTCCAAAGCTGAAAGAGGATTTGACTCAAGACCAGCTGATCTGGCTGGCTCAAGTAATGCTGAGCGAACCGGCAGTCGACCCGAAGGACAAGAGCTACGTTTTTAAGGCGGTGGAGAGCAATGTGGGAGCTTCAATCGAAGATGACGTCGAAAATGTTGTCGATGCAATGAAGAAACGCGCCCGAGCGAGAAAAGCGCGCGTTGATGTTAATGGTACATCTGACGAGCTGGTGAAAGCGGCGAAGAGGAGATTGAAGGAACGCAGCGTTGTAAAAAGAGTAAAAAGAAGCGGAACCGACTAAGCCCGATCTCGCTTCTCCAGAACCTATGGCGAATTCTTCTTTTTTAGGGTCTTTGCCGCGCTCCCTAGAAATGGCAGCGGATTATCCTTATCGCGCCCGACGTTCTCTAACTCCCGATCTCAAGAACCAGTTGTTGAGCAGAAATAAACTTTACCACTCGACGACGCCCAAACGTGAAGGGTTAGGCCGTTGGGGATCACATAAACTCGGCTCTCGGTGCTAACCGTCTCCGGGTCTGCTGAAACGGTTTTTTTGCTAGGCCCAAGTATCTGATCAAGTGAGCCAACTATATCTTCCGGAAAATCCTTAGTTTTGAAGGTAAAGAGGCGTCCCGGTGAGCCACCACACATGCCAGTCAGACTATCGCCCATACTTATTGTTGCTTGTTCTGTGAGAGACAAACTTTTTGGAGGTGTAAAACCAAGCATTTTTTGTAAGGAAGCGCTTTCATCCCTTTTTGTACTTTGCCCTGAAGCCAGAAAGATCAGAGGCGCTCCAACCACCACTGTTATGGCACCAAAAACCAAAAAGATGCTAAAAAGCTGGTTGTCGGGTGCCTTTTGATTGACGTCATCTGCTGATAACGCAGCCGCCTTTGAAGTGGTTGCTGCGAGACTCTGAGCTTCAATAAGGTGTGCCGCTGTTAACGCGTCATCCAAAGTTTTATAGAGTTTTTTATTCAAAACATATTGGTCAAATAGATCATTGCGACTGATTTGATATTTTTTTGCAAGCCAGAGACGGTATTGATCCAGATCCAAATCCCGGTTGCATGGCAACGGCTCAGCTTCTTCATTGGGCAGCGATGTTCTCCGCGGATCTTGAGACCGTTGTTTGCGCCCACCCAAGATAACCATGAGTGCGCCAATGAGCGTGGTTAGGCTTGCAACTAGCAAGTGGTTCGAGCGCTGTGCAATCAACCCAATGTTTTCCACCTTACTTGGCCCAAAGTCGGAATGCGTCTCAACACTCGTTTCTATGTTGAACGCCACCGCAAGCCATACAAGACCCAGAGCAAACACGAGCCAACCCCAACTTCTCATCTTGGATTTCCTACTGCTGATTGACGGCGCTAATACTTTCTTGCGCAATCCACACTTTCGCACAAACGATTTTGACCGTCACCACGAAGCCTCCGCTTGTTGCGAATAGTTCTCAAAAATATGTGTGAAGATCGTTAAAGCGGTTAGAATGACCCGATCCATCCCATTTGCTCAGGAGGACCCGTGTTTAAAATGCTGCCCATCGCTCAGCGTGATTACTCAATATCGCAGGTGAACGGTCACTTCATCGCCTGCGACCAAGCCTTCAGCATTGCGAACGGCTGCCTTTATCGGAAGTAGGTAGCCACCATTTTCTCGGCTCGGAAAAATGGACGTTTGCCAACTAGTGTCTCCAATGGTCGCGGATACACGGATTGCTCCCCAACCACGCGGTTGTTCGCCTTCCAGCCGCCGCATTATCGCAGTTGTCTTAATGTCTTCGGCAGCTTCGCCAGCGATGGTCAAAAAATGCCAGTTTCCGCCGTTATTGCCGCTTGCCCAGCTCCAGAGGTTAGCCTTTGTCTCAATGCGTTCGTTCATTTCACCTCTCAATTTCTGAGACTATTGCGATTAGCCAAAACTTATGAAGCTGAACCCGACAGCGGAAATTGCGGTCGCTTTATCAAATACAAATACCGATGGACTGATCGCGTTCAGAATGCCGATATCGTTTTCGATGCCAAGAGCAGTATTGTTGTAAACGATCCATAGGTCGTCTGCCGACCCGTCATTGTCTAAGTCTCCGGAAGCGAAACTATAGTCACTTTCTTTTGCGCCAGTGATTTTAAGCTGGTCGTCGGTTTCGAACTGAGTGATCCTGACATAGGAGCCTTTGGCCGCATCGTCAGTAAATATGGTTTTTCCAGCCGCTCCGGTGACTGAAGCCAACTGCGCTGACGTGCCGACGTCCAGTGATACAGTTACTGAGCCTCCTGAGAGTGTCGCACTAGTGCTTGTAATTTCCTGTGTGCCAATTTTGAACATGCCGTT
>JBEEOY010000028.1:0-46645 GCA_041191345.1 Pseudomonadota bacterium | reverse complement strand
TCGTTACTGCGTTGGCAGACCCTGTTGACTCTTCGCTTGGTTGGGCCAAGTCCGCGCTTGGTGATCGCGCAGACGGCGTTAAAACCTTTTCCTCATCTGCTGAATTAGCGGCCTCAGGCTTGGTCGACGCGGTGATTGTGGCGAGCCCCAATTATACGCACCGGGCGGTCCTTGAGCCTCTGTTTGATGCCGGGTTGCACATTTTGTGTGAAAAGCCGTTGGCGACGACTATTGAGGACGGACGTTGGATAGCTGAGCGTGTTAAGCAGCATTCTGGCGTGTTTTGGACGGCAATGGAATATCGTTACATGCCGCCCGCCGCTGCGTTTATTGAGCAGGTTCATGCTGGGCGCATTGGTTCCCTCAAAATGCTGAGCATCCGCGAGCATCGTTTTCCGTTCCTGGTCAAAGTTGGGGATTGGAACCGCTTTGCTGAGAACACGGGCGGGACGATGGTGGAGAAATGCTGCCACTTCTTTGATTTGATGCGGCTTATTACACAATCTGAAGCGGTGCGTGTCTATTGCTCTGGCGCGATGGATGTGAACCATCTCGATGAAGCCTATGATGGCCGCCGCCCCGACATTATCGACAACAGCTTTACAACAGTAGATTTTGCTAATGGCGTGCGCGCTATGCTGGATCTGTCGATGTTTGCTGATGGGGCAGAAAATCAGGAAGAGATTTGCGCTGTGGGGGATAAAGCTCGTCTTGAGTGTTTGATCCCGTCGGGCGACCTTATTTTCAGCCCGCGGACCGGCTTTATGAACCCGAAAACGCCAGAGCGGGTGCATGTGCCCGTTGATGAGGCCGCGCTAAAAGCGGGTAGTCATCATGGCTCAACCTTTTATGAACACCAGAAATTCATTGCAGCCGTGCGTGGCGAAGGCCCCGTAGAAGTAACGGCGGATGATGGTTTGCGTGCTGTGGCAATTGGCATGGCCGCTGAAATCAGTGCGCGCGAGAAGCGCGTGGTTGATATGAGTGAACTTGGTTTTTGAGGGGACCGGCCTAGTAGGCAGCCGGAATACAATGTCGACTAAAATGGTAGAGTATACAATAGTGTCTCGACCACTCGATTCGAAGGGAGGAACATCATGAAACTTATTCGTTCCGCCGTCCTCGCCAGCGCCGCTATGGCCCTTGCGTTGCCGGCTATGGCTTATGCCCAATCGGCTGACGAAGGAGCCGCTGCTGGCGACATCATCGTCACTGCCCAAAAGCGTGAAGAAAATCTGCAATCGGTTCCGGTTGCCATCTCGGTCATTTCTGGCGCTGCACTTGCTAATAATGGCGGGTTGACGCTGGAAAATGCGCAGTATCTCGTTCCGTCGATGAACTTCCGTAAGGCAGGCACAACGCTGAACCAGGCCCTGTTCCTGCGTGGCGTTGGCACGATCAACTTCTCGATCGCCGCTGAGCCTTCAGTTGCAGCCGTTCTCGATGGCGTGGTTTTGAGCCGCGCTGGGGAAGGCTTTAGTGATTTGTTTGACGTCGAGCGTGTGGAAGTTCTGCGTGGTCCGCAGGGCACGCTGTTCGGCAAGAACGCGTCGGCTGGTGTGGTGTCGATCGTCACCAAGCGCCCGACGGACAAGGTCGAGAGCACAGTTGAAGCCTCGTATTTCGACAAGTCGGAATATCGCGCCCGCGCCACCATCAATGCGCCGCTGAGCGACAAGGTGCGCTCGCGCGTGACCGGTTTTTATGGCCAATATGATGGCAACATCTACAATGTTGCCACCAAGTCGAAGGTCAATGGCTATAAGCGCTATGGCCTTCGCGGCGTGATTGAAGCCGATGCCAGCGAAACGCTGACGCTGACGTTGCGTGCTGATTATCGCAAGGCCAATGATGATTGCTGTGGCGAAATCATCAGCCCGCGTCCGACCAATGCAGCGGCATTGGCACTGACGGGTACAACCTTTGGTGGCGTTGAAGCACGTACGGTTAACCAGAATTTGGTAACGGCAACCAAGGAAAAGAGCTGGGGCACCTCGCTTCAAGCCGATCTGGACCTTGGCGATCACACGTTGACGTCAATCACCAGCTATCGTGGTTGGGACAACCGCGAAATTCGTGATGGCGACTGGCTGAGCCAGCCTTATGTTGGGCTGAACCAGCTGCACGATAATGGCCCGCAAACGTCGAACACCTTTACCCAGGAAGTGCGCATTGCATCGCCAACGGGTGGGCTGGTCGAATATGTTGTCGGTGCCTATTATTCGCGTGCGAAGTCAGAGCGTACCTTCACGCGCAACGTGATTGCTTGCTCGGCATCGACCTTGGCTGAAATTGCCGTTGGCCTGCGTCCGTGCTCGACGGATCCGGCTGTATCGACCTTCACCAACCCCATTGGCAGCGCCACCTTTGGCTCTACCTTTGATAACAAGGCGTTGTTCGGCCAAACGACAATCAACGTGTCGCCTGCGTTCCGCCTGATTGGCGGTCTGCGCTATACCAAGGACGATCTCGACGTCTTCTTGGGTCGTACATCGAACTTCCCGGATGCACGTCCGGGTATTCGCCCCAACTTCAACTTCGCTGGCGAAACCAGCAAGTCGAACGTTTCGGGTAAGGCTGGCTTCCAGGCTGATGTTACCGAAGACACAATGGTCTATGGTAGCTACACGCGTGGCTATAAGGGCCCGGCTTACAACGTGTTTTTCAACATGTACAAGTCGGCCAATCCGCCGCTTGCAGGCCTTGCTGGCATTGATGACACCAACGTGATTGCGGCAGAAACTGTCGATGCGTTTGAAGTTGGTGCGAAAAACAGCCTGTTTGATGGTCGCGCGATCATCAACATCGCGGCCTATTACGCCAAATATTACAACTATCAGGCCAATAACCCGGATCTGGTGGCTGGTGTTGTGACGACTCGTCTGACCAACGCTGGTACAGTTTCGACCAAGGGCTTTGAAGTTGACGCTATTTTGCGTCCGGCACGCAATGTGAACATCTCGGGCGGTTTTGCCTATAATGATGCGCAGGTTGTGGCCTTCCGTCTGCCGGCTGGCGGCAACCCTGCCAACATCGTTGCACCGGGCACGCCGTTGCCAAATGCGCCGAAGTATAAGGCGTCGGTTGGGGCTGATTGGACGATTGAAACGGGTAATTCGTTCAACGTCCAGCTGGGTACGTCACTCGCTTATCAATCGTCGCAGATCTATGAACTGACGGCGAACTTGACCACGCGTGCTGGCACGACCGTTGCGGGTTATTCCATTGTTGATGTCAACGCCTCGTTGGTGGACGTCAATGACCGTTGGAAGATTACGGCTCATGTGAAGAACCTGTTCGACAAGAGCTTTGCCTCATCGATCATCTCGGGCGGCCCGGGCGGTAGCTTCCGCTACATCATCCCGCGTGAAGCTGATCGCTATGTCGGCATCACGGCTCAGCTGAACTTCGGCAACTAAGCCAAACTCAGCACGAAAAAATAGGGCTGGGGCCATGTGGCTCCAGCCCTTTTTTCATGTCTCAGCGACTATTGGGCTGCTGCGATGGGCCGGATAACGGGCACCAGCACATGCACCCATAGAGTTGCTAAGAGATAGGCACTCGCCGCCATGGCGAACATGGGCCAATAGCCAACGCCATGCGTGAGTGACCAGCCTGTAAACTCAATAATGCCCATGCCGGTGAGATTGCCGAATACGGCGCCAATAGCCATCACCGTGCCAACACGTTGGGTGGGCACAGTGTCAGCCGTAAAGCCAAAGATATTGGTCGAAAAACCTTGGTGCGCGAAAAGGGCAAGGCCAATTAAGCCCGCGGCTACCCAGGGGCTTGAGGCTTCAAGCGCCAGCGGAATGGGCAGAATAAGCAATGCGTAAAACAGCATGGATGATTTGCGCGCAGCATTTGGGGTAAGCCCGCGTGCCAAGAGCAAGGGGAACACAATGCCGCTTGAAAGCGCACCTAGGGCCGCCATGCTATAGATGAGCGCAATGGGGCCGCCGAGTTCAGCTTGGCCCATGTTAAAGACGCGGCTGAACAGATCAGGCGTCCAGAACAGCATGAACCACCAAATCATATCCGTCAGGGCTTTGGCACCCGCCACGGCCCATGTCCGGCGATCGGAGAGCATATCTTTCACCCAGCCTTTGGGTTCATCTGTATCTTGCTTGACGGGTTCGGGCGCTGCGACGGGCTCAGATGCCGCAACAGGCTTCAGGTGCCGGGTGAGGGGATACCAAAACATCAGCCAGACAAAGCCCAAAGCCCCGGTGACAAGAAAGGCCGCTTGCCAGCCAAAGGCGAGCGCAAAAGGGGGGATAATAAGCGGTGTTAGCACAGCGCCGATATTGGGCGCCGTGTTCACAAGGCCGAGGCCGAGCGAGCGTTCCCGAAGGGGAAGATATTGCGCCGCTGATTTAACGGCAGCGGGCGTATTGATGGATTCAGCAGCGGCAAGGACAATGCGTGCTGCCAAAAACTGCCCAACTGTTGTCGCAAAAGCATGGGCCATGCCGGCAAGGCTCCAAATTGCCACGGCACCGCCATAGGCCGCGCGCACGCCAAAGCGATCCACCAGCCAACCGACAAAGACCACTGATGCCGCTGCCGTCAGCTGAAAGGCTGAGCCCAAATGGGCAAATTCTTGATCCGTCCAGTTAAACTCAGCTTCCAGCGTTGGCTTCAGCAAGGCCAGTACTTGACGGTCTACATAATTGAGCGCTGTCCCTACAAAGACCAGCGCAATCAGCGCGTAGCGCAGTTTCTTTCCACGATCGATTTGACCATCTGACATGAATTGTCTCCACTCCTGAAGTGCGCCATAGTAGACAACGCTGTCATGATGCCAAGGGGGAGATGTAGGTGAGCAAGCAAAAGGCCGTGCCAGCTGTCGCAGATTTATATGGCGATTTGTATGAACCGGCCGCTGCAGCCAAGATTGGCGTGCGCGATTATATTCCCGGTTTGGTGGTCACTGGCGTCGCGGCGCTGGCCGCTGCTTATCTGGCTGAGCATTATGGCGCCCCGTTGATGTTGATGGGCTTGCTCATTGGTCTTGCCTTCAATTTTGCCAATGCAGACACGCGGCTGCACCCCGGCCTTAATTTTGCCTCGCGCAGCTTGTTGCGCTGGGGGATTGTTCTGGTGGGCGCGCAAATCACCTTCGCGCAAATTGCGTCGTTGGGCGTGCCCAGTTTCATTGCCATTGCCGTTATTCTCGCTCTGGTGACGGTAACGGGGCTTGGTGTCGCCCGCCTTTTTGGTCTGCCATGGGCCCTGGGGCTCTTGGCGGGCGGATCTGTCGCAATTTGTGGCGCCTCCGCCGCGCTTGCACTGTCCACATTGCTGGGTGAAAAAAGGACAAGTCAGGCGCAATTGACCTTGGTTTTGGTCTGCGTGTCGGCGGCAAGCGCTTTTGCTATGTCGACCTATCCTATTCTGGCTGGCAGCTTAGCCCTGTCAGACCGGCAAGCCGGTTTTTTAATTGGTGCCTCCATTCATGATGTCGCTCAGGCGCTGGGGGCGGGATATAGCTTTTCCAACGAAGCTGGGCAGACTGCCGCCATTGTAAAGCTGACCCGCGTGGCGCTGCTGGCGCCCACGCTTGCCGTCATCGCGCTCATCTTATCGCGTCAAGGCGCTGGAAAAGCTGGGCCAATCACAGTGCCTTGGTTCGTCATGGGCTTCCTGGCTGTTGCAGCCGTCAACAGCTTTATGCCGTTGCCGCCAATGGCAGTTGATGTCTCGCGCAAAGGCGCCAGTGCGCTCTTGTTGCTGGCCGTGGTGGCCACTGGCATCAAATCCCCCATGCAATTGCTGCTGCAGCAGGGCTGGCGCAGTTCTATGCCCGTGGTGGGGGCAACGCTGGTTTCTTTCCTGCTCTCCCTCGCAGCTGCTATAGTCCTTGCCTAAGCTTTACGCCGGAGGAAGTGTGGACGCTGAAGCTGGCGCAGTATTAGGTGGCGGGGCTTTGCGCATCTTCATGCACTGATTAGGGTCTGGCCGAGAAAAGACCTCGCAATTCCAGAGAGCCTTATCAATCCCGGCAGAACGATTGCGTAAATAGCTGAAGGTCAGCGATTGCAGCTGCTCATCGCTAACTGGGAAGCGAAAGGGCGCCAGCTTTGGATCGGTCCAGACGAGGATTTTGCAATAGGGCTTTGTGCCGCAGGAAAACAGAACAAGGCGCAGCATCAGGCCTGCGTCCGCTGTGCGCGGCAGAATGAACACCAGATAATCGCCCGTGCTATTCTGAAGCGCGGGAATAAAGCCATAAGGGTTCATGGGAACATTTTGGCTGGCTGATTCTGGGTCAAGCTGGCGCGCTAACAACTGGGCTTCTTCAGCTTCAAAATCAGGTGTCGTGCCCATTGTTCCATGGGCAGGGGAAAGACTGGCCAATTGCGCAATCACTGGTTCCGCGCCTGCATAACGCCCGCGAAACGCATTTAACTTTCCCCACCAGCCGGCCCAACGGAAGAATAAATGTGTGCCTTCTTTGTGGACCTTATCCAGCTTGTTGCTCCACGCGGGCAGAACCCAATCTGTGTGGTAATGAGTGGCCGTCCCCACTGGACGGAACACCTCACCCGTCAGCATGATCCGCGCTAGCCCTTGCATATTGGCCCAAGCAGCAGGGCCTGGCTTGTGCACCATTGATCCATCGCAGGTAAAGGTGAATTGGCAGCCTGTGGCGCGATCCGCCCCCTGAAAGACAACGCCGCAGACTGTTTTGGGAAAAGCAGGGTGACGCACTCTGTTCAACACGACTTGGGCGACCGCCTTTTGCCCGGCCAGACTTTCCGTCCCAGCCTCGTAGAGAATGGCGGCTGCCAAACAGTCAGTTGCACGGGCGCGATCTTGAACGCTGCCCGTAATCCGAAACGGCTGTGCCGGCGGAATGGGTTCCTGGGTAAAGGGAGTTTGTGCGTTGATGCGCTGCGCCAATGTCGGGTCTAATGTGCGCAGGACAAGCGGCTCTACGGGGGGCGGAGCAAGGGCTGGCTCTGCCAAGGCTACTCGTAAGGGCGGTTGGCGCACGCCATCATAGGCAGTGCCCAATGGACCGGCATTGAGTGCCCAAACAACAATGCCGATGGCGACGGCCAAGCACAGCGCGGCAATGGGCGCCCAATGGACAGGGCGCTCGCCCAGCACTGACGGCGGGTCTGCCAGCCTTAAATCATCGGGCCGCATGGCTCAGGCTCGCTAATCAGGCTTCTGGTAAGAAGTCTGGGACTGACAAATAGCGTTCGCCGGTATCATAGTTGAAGCCCAAGACCCGGGCATCTTTTGGAAGATCAGGCAGTTTCTGCGCAATTGCGGCCAATGTCGCGCCAGAGCTAATGCCCACCAACATGCCTTCTTCCGTGGCCGCGCGGCGGGCCATGGTTTTGGCATCTGCCGGATCAACCTGAATGACGCCATCCAGCAATTTGGTGTGCAAATTGGCAGGAATAAAGCCAGCGCCAATGCCCTGAATGGGGTGTGGTGAGGGGGAGCCGCCGCTAATGACAGGCGACAAAGTGGGCTCAACGGCAAAGACCTTCAGCTTGGGCCAATGCTGTTTCAAAAACTGCGCAGCCCCCGTAATATGGCCGCCGGTCCCCACGCCGGTAATGATGGCATCAAGTGGCGTTTCAGCAAAGTCCGCCAGAATTTCCGGGCCAGTCGTGCGGACGTGAATGTCAATATTGGCTGGATTTTCAAATTGCTGGGGCATCCACGCGCCCGGAATTGTCTCCACCAGTTCCAGCGCGCGCTCAATTGCGCCTTTCATGCCTTTTTCACGTGGGGTCAGATCAAATGTTGCCCCATAAGCGAGCATCAGGCGCCGCCGCTCAATCGACATGCTTTCTGGCATGACCAGAATGAGTTTATAGCCTTTCACCGCGGCGACCATTGCAAGGCCAATGCCAGTATTGCCGCTGGTGGGTTCTACAATGGTGCCGCCGGGCTTTAGGGCGCCGCTCCGCTCAGCATCCTCAATCATTGCCAGACCAATACGGTCCTTAATTGACCCGCCGGGATTGCTACGTTCAGACTTGATCCACACTTCCCGATCCGGAAACAGGCGCGAAACGCGAATATGCGGCGTGGACCCAATGGTATCGAGGATAGAGGCGGCTTTCATGATGACGTCTTCCTGAAGTGAGGTTCAAAGGTCCGGGCATTTCTAAGTTCGGGGAACAGCCATGCCCAGACGCCTGTTACCAAGATAGCCCCGACGCCGCCAAAGACAACTGCGCCAACGGGCCCCAATAGGGCTGCGAACATTCCAGATTGCATTTCGCCCAGTTCATTCGAGCCGGAAATTGCCAGCGAGGAGACTGCGGCGACGCGCCCGCGCATGTCATCTGGTGTGTTTAATTGAACAAGCGACGAGCGGACATAGACGGATAGCATGTCGGCAGCGCCAAGAATGGAGAGCAGCCCGAGCGACAGCCAAAAGGACTTGGAAAGCCCAAAGCCAATAGTGGCAAGCCCAAAGACAACAACGGCCCACAGCATCTTAATGCCCACATTGTGCTTCAGGGGACGGAAAGAAAACCACAGCGCCATTAATGTGGCGCCCACTGCCGGCGCTGCGCGAAGCCAGCCCAGCCCCTGCGGGCCGACATTTAAAATATCGCGCGCATAAACAGGCAAAAGCGCCGTTGCGCCGGCCAACAGCACGGCAAAAAGGTCGAGCGTAATTGCCCCAAGCAGGAAGCGCTCATTCCATGTATAATGGAGCCCATCAATCATCTGGCGGAAGGGATGGGCTTGGCCCTTAATTTCCGTTTTGGGGAAAGGGCGAATGCGGCTGATCGCGAAAGACGCGACTGCCAGCAATATCGCTGAAATCCAATAGGGCAGAGCCGGGTTGCTGGCAAAAAGGAGGCCGCCAACGCCGGGGCCAATGACTGTGCCAGTTTGCCATGCCATTGAGTTGAAGGCAATCGCGCGCGGCAGGATGCGTGCCGGCACGATATTGGCCACAATCGACGACATGGATGGACCAACAAAGACACGGGCCACGCCATGCAATGCGGCCATCATATAGAGCAGCGGCAGCGTGAGCGCATCTTGCGCAGTCATGATGCCCAGTGTCAGCGCAACAATACCATCAATGCTGTTCGCGAAAATCGCCACACGGCGGCGATCAAACCGATCTGCCACCCAGCCGGCAACAGGCGTTAGCACGGCAAGGGGTATGAATTGCGCCAACCCCAGCAGCCCCAGTTGAAACGAGGCCTCGCGAATGCTCATCCCATAATCAGAGCGCGCAACATCATAAAATTGATAGCCGATAACAACGACCATCCCCATTGTCGCTAAGACCGCGCTAAACCGGGCAATCCAGAAATAGCGATAGTCCGGAATGGACAGCGGATGGGGAGAAGTGTCAGCCGTGTCAGTCACGACTTGCTCTTGGCCTCAACATTGCAGACGTGCAAGCGTTGACCGCGTGGATATCATAAAGAATTATTTGGGACGCCGATTGTCAGCGATCATGACCACCCGGCTGGTCACGCCGTTAAGCCAGCGTAATAAAGCTATCGAGCACGCGCTTGCGCCCCGCCTGATCAAAATCAATCTCTAATTTATTGCCTTCAATTTCGGCAATTTGGCCATAACCAAATTTGTCATGAAAGACGCGTTGGCCAATGGCTAAATCGCTGCGCCCTTTATTGCCGAGGCTGATTGCACTGGCGCGGGCCTCCACAATGCGTGTGGGGGCGCTGGAATAGCTGCTGGTCGCGCGTTGCCAACCGGGGCCACGACCCGTGCTGCGGGCAACATGCGCAAAGGGATCCGCGCTTTGCGACCAATTGGCCCGCCACAGGCTTTCTCCGCCAGAAAAGCTGCTCTCTTGCTCAACATGGTCTGCAGGAAGCTCAGCAATGAAGCGCGAGGGGATGCTCGACGTCCATTGGCCATAGATGCGGCGATTGGCGGCATGGAAAATCGTACATTTCTGGCGTGCCCGCGTGATGGCAACATAGGCCAAGCGCCGTTCTTCTTCCAAGCTTGCAATGCCCCCTTCATCCAGCGCGCGTTGCGAGGGGAAAACGCCTTCTTCCCAGCCTGCGAGAAATACGTGAGAAAACTCGAGTCCCTTGGCGGCATGGATGGTCATCATCGTCAGCTTTTCGCCATCGCCTGCTGCATCATTGTCCATCACAAGGCTAACATGTTCCAGAAACGCGCCCAGCGTTTCATAATCTTCCATGGCGCGGACAAGCTCATTTAAGTTTTCCAGCCGACCAGCGCTTTCAGCTGATTTGTCGGCCTGCAGCATGGCCGTATAGCCACTTTCATCCAGCAATTGCCGCGCCAGTTCATGATGGGGCAGGGTGGTGGCCATGTCGCGCCAACGTGCCAAATCCCCGATAAAGCCGCCAAGCGCACGGCGCGCCTGTGGGGTCAGTTCGTCGGTGTCTAAAATGCGCGCAGCCGCGAGCGAGAGTGGAATGGCGTCTGCACGCGCAAACATCTGCACTTTGGCAAGGGCTTTATCGCCCAGCCCGCGCTTGGGCTGGTTGACTATCCGTTCAAAGGCCAAATCATCTGCGGGTTGGTTGACGAGGCGCAGATACGCCAACGCATCGCGGATTTCCGCGCGTTCATAGAAACGAAAGCCCCCAACAATGCGATAGGGCAGGCCGATGGAAATGAAGCGATCTTCAAATTCGCGAGTTTGGAACTGCGCGCGGACCAAAATGGCGACATCATCCAGCGATCCGCCTGCACGTTGATAGTCTTCGGCAAGTTCACCCACGCGACGGGCCTCTTCAGGGCCATCCCATACGCCAATAACTTCAACTTTCTCGCCGCCGTCGACTTCGGTCCATAAGGTTTTCCCCAATCGTCCCCCATTTTGCGCAATCAGGCCTGAGGCAGCGCCCAGAATATGCGGGGTGGAGCGGTAATTTTGCTCAAGCTTTACAATGACAGCGCCAGGAAAATCCTTTTCAAACCGTAAGATATTGGCGACTTCTGCGCCACGCCATGAATAAATGGACTGATCATCATCGCCAACCACACAAATATTCTTGTTGGCTTGGGCCAAGAGGCGCAGCCAAAGATATTGGCTGGCATTTGTATCCTGATATTCGTCGACCAATATGTATTTGAACCGCTGTTGATAGCTGTCCAGCACATCGCGATGTGTTTTCAATATGGTGAGCATATGGAGCAACAAGTCTCCAAAGTCGCAGGCGTTAAGGGCTTTGAGCCGTTCTTGATAAATTTTGTAAAGTTCAGCACCTTTCCCATTGGCATATCGCTCATTTTCTGCGGCATCGATGTCCGCCGGGGTAAGGCCCTTATTCTTCCATTGGTCAATCAATCCGGCCAATTGGCGGGCAGGCCAGCGCTTTTCATCAAGCTCAGCTGCTTGGACGATCTGCTTCAACAAGCGCAGCTGATCATCTGTATCAAAAATTGTAAAATTTGATTGTAAACCAACAAGTTCTGCATGCTTTCTAAGCATCTTTGCGCAGATGCTATGGAAAGTGCCAAGCCAGGGCATTCCTTCAACTGCATCCCCAATAATGCGCCCGACACGTTCTTTCATCTCGCGCGCAGCTTTGTTGGTGAAGGTGACAGCCAGAATTTCAGAGGGCCATGCCCGACGGGTGGCAATCAGATGCGCCAATCGCGCCGTAAGCGCGGCCGTTTTGCCTGTGCCAGCCCCGGCCAACATCAGCACAGGGCCATCTGTTGTCAGCACGGCCTGACGCTGAGGGTCATTCAGGCCGCTGATATAGGCGGGTTCTTGCATATTTTCAGGCAAAGTCATGATGCGAACGATTAGGGAACATCGGCGGGGCTTGCAAGCATTTGCCAGTCATATCACGCAGATAAAAAGCTGTGTTAGGCTTTGCCCAAGACGCATCGGCACGCTAGGGCAGCATTGGAGAGAGGCACGGCATGACGAGCACGGTATCGCATAGAAGAGTTCTTACAGCCTCATTGGTGGGCACCGCTGTCGAATTTTACGACTTTTACATTTATGCCACTGCAGCCGCATTGGTTTTCGGCCCGCTCTTCTTCCCCTCAGATGAGCCGGGTCTGCAATTGCTTTTAAGTTATGCCAGTTTTTCGGTCGCCTTTTTCGCGCGGCCTTTGGGGGCGATTGCCTTTGGTCATTTTGGGGATCGCGTTGGCCGCAAGTCGACTTTGGTTGCGTCGCTTCTCATCATGGGGCTGTCGACATTCCTGATTGCGTTTCTCCCTTCCTATGCCGTGATTGGCTGGGTCGCGCCCGCCTTGCTATGCGTGTTGCGCTTTGGCCAAGGCTTTGGCCTTGGTGGGGAATGGGGCGGGGCGGCCTTATTGGCTACAGAACACGCCCCGCCGGGCAAAGCCGGGCGTTATGGCATTTTCCCGCAATTGGGCGCGCCAGTGGGCTTCATTGCCTCCAATGGCCTGTTTCTGCTGCTGGGCCTGTGGTTGAGCGATGCAGATTTTAAAGATTGGGGCTGGCGCATTCCATTTTTGGGCAGTGCGCTGTTGGTTGGCGTGGGCCTTTGGGTGCGGCTGAAGTTGACAGAAACCCCGGCCTTTGCAGAAGCAATGAAAGCCGCGCCACCGCCGCGGGTTCCGCTGGCAGAATTGATGCGGCATCATTGGCCGGAAGTGCTGGGTGGCACATTTGCGGCCATTGCCTGTTTTGCGATTTTCTATCTCGCAACGGCCTTTGCTTTGGGCTTTGGCACCACACAATTGGGCATGGCGCGCGAGGAATTCTTAAGCTTGCAGCTCTTTGCCATTTTGTTTTTGGCGCTGGGGATTATCGTTTCTGGCCCAGCTTCCGATAAATATGGCGCTGATAAGGTGCTGATGCTCGGCTGCGGACTCACCATGGCCGTGGCCGCAATCATCGTTCCAACTTTGGGCAGTGGGGATCCCGCCCGCGTGACGCTGTTTCTAACATTGGCCCTTTTTGCGATGGGCTTAGTCTATGGGCCCTTGGGATCTTGGTTGCCGAGCCTGTTTCCGGCGCGCGTGCGTTATTCCGGCGCGTCTGTCGCCTTCAACATGGCGGGCATTTTGGGCGGTGGCTTGGCCCCTCTGATCGCACAAAGGCTGTCAGATCAAAATGGTTTGGGCGCTGTGGGCGTGTATTTGGCTGTATGCGCGGGATTAAGCCTGATTGGGCTTATGGGGTTGCGCGCAAAAGCGTGATCCGCGCTTTGCCATAATCACGCTGGGCCTCAATCTCAAAGCCATCCACAGCCACATCTTCAGTGCGTGAAGTTTCAATGCTGACCAAAGTTGCCGGGCCAATCCAGCCCAAGCGATGGAGCTTATCGAGCGCCACGGAGCCTGCCCCGCTATAATAAGGCGGGTCCATCATAACGAGATCAAGCGGGGTTGGTGTCGGGGGCAGGGCCAGTACGGATCCAGCGCGCACTTCGGCATTCTGCGCGCCTAGTTTGGTGATGTTGGTGCGCAGAGCATCCAGTGCTGCGCGATCTTGCTCAACAAAAATGCACTGCGCGGCACCGCGGGACAAAGCCTCTAGCCCCAAAGCGCCTGAGCCTGCGAACAAATCGGCGACCCGCAGCTCTTCCAGCCCGCCCAAGCGGCTGACTAGCATGGAAAACAGTGCCTCACGTGTGCGATCAGCCGTGGGGCGTGTGGCATCTCCTTTGGGCGCAGCGAGCGGACGGCCGCGCCATTGCCCAGATATGATCCTCATGCACCCAAGGCCCTGCGGAACTGGAAGAGATCATTGCGGTCCACTTCAGAAATTTGGCCTTTTTCTAAACCTGCCAGTTGGAAGGGGCCATAGCTGGTGCGGATGAGGCGAGCGACTTCGAGACCCAGATATTCCAAAACGCGGCGGACTTCGCGGTTTTTGCCTTCGGTCAACGTCATTTCCACCCAAACATTGGCGCCAGTTCGCCGCTCCATATTGGCGTCGATTGAGCCATAGCGGACGCCTTCAATCTCAATCCCGTGGATCAGCTCTTCCAGCTGCGCCTGCGTCACTTGGCCAAAAGCGCGGGCGCGATAGGTGCGGGGAACGCCAGTTGAAGGCAATTCCAGCGCCCGCTTCAGCCCGCCATCCGTGGTCATTAACAACAAACCTTCGGTGTTGTAATCGAGCCGGCCAACAGGCACCAGCCGGGGCAGCCCCTTGGGAATGACGTCATAAATGGTTTTCCGGCCCTTGGGGTCGCGCTCTGTGGTCAACACGCCAATGGGTTTGTAGAAACGGAATAGGCGGGCCGCCTTGGGCGGACGCACTGGCTTGCCATCCACCGTTACGCCATCAAGCGTGGTGAGAATTGTGGCAGGCGTTTCCACGGGGGTGCCATCAATGGCAATGCGGCGATCGGCAATCATCCGCTCAATTTCGCGGCGCGACGCAATGCCGGCGCGCGCAAGCAGCTTGGCAATACGCTGAGGTTCTGAACTGGTCATAGCCGCGCCCCTAAAGCAATTGGGGCGCAATGTCTTGTGGAAGATCGTCTCCGCGTTGCCGCTAGGTGCTCAGATGCGCCTCGATAAGCTCATGAAAGCGGGAAATGCCTGTCTCCAGCGTGCCCAGTGTCAGTTCCGGCAATGCACCAGACGAGAGCCCTTCTTGGCCCAGAGCGGCCGCGCGGAAATCTTCTGATCCAAAGACGCCATTATCTAGCAAGTCCCAACTGCGTGCCCAATGGTCACGCGCTTTATCTGTTTTCGGCTCTTCAGGAATCAGCATGAAATCCTCAACCAGGGTTCGGCCTTCCGAGTGCGGCATAAGAACCATGATGTTCACATAATCTGGGCTGACAACAATGACTGTGGCGGGGAACAGCTGATAAGCAAAGGTCACTGCCGCGCGCAATTTGGGCCAATTGCCTAAGTCCATCTTGGCCAATTCTTCGGCACGGCCAACGGCTGAGCGTTGATGCGGGCCAATGCAATCGCCCGATGTGACGCCATCTTTGAAAAACGGGCCAATCGTATTCGCATGGAGGCGCGCGACATGATAGCTTTCCAGAAACGCATCCATGATGAGCTTCCAATTGCCCGCCACATCATGCACCCGGCGGTTGTAGAGATAGAGATGGCGCATCCCAAAGGCATCAAAATCTGCGCCTAAAGCTTCGGCATGAGTGAAATCAGCCGTGTCAGTGGGCGCATACCAAATGAGCCCGCCCGCTTCACAGCTGGGCAATTCTTTCAAGCCATAACCAGCCTTATCAAGGCCGGGGAATGTATCGGGCCGCGGAAGGCCCGTCAGGCGGCCATCAAGCGCATAGCTCCATGCGTGGTAGGGGCAGATGAGCCGGGGCGCGCACACGCGCTCTGTGCCTTCCACAAGCCGTGTCCCACGGTGGCGGCATACATTCAGAAAGACGTGCGCCTTGCCCTCAGCATCGCGCGTTAACAGCAGGGGCCGGCCAAAGCCGTCATGCGGCACAGCCATGCCCCGCTCTGGCAGCAAGGCACTTGGCGCAATGACTTGAGGCAGCTGGTCAAAAAGCGCTGCCTTTTCCTTTTGAAACCAAGCGGGATCAGTATAGCGCGCAGCAGGCACTTGATTAATGCCAGCGGCCGTCCGGGGCATCCCATCCGCAATTTGTCGGGCAAGTGCCATTTGGCCGGGTGTGGGTGTCATCAAGGTCATGACAGGGCTACCTTTCTGCGTCTAAGGCGCTAGGTTCGCGCGAAATCGAGTGGGGAGCAAGGGGCATGGGCAAAGAAAGCCAGACCGTAACGTCCGTAACAGGTGGTTGGGCCGGGGCAATCAAGCCTTATGTGGAAAAGGAATCGCTGGCGGCCTTTTTTGTCGGCGTCTCCTCGGGCTTTCCCTATGCGATGATTGGCGCCACGCTGACCACGCGGCTGGCGCAAGATGGCATTGATAAGAAAACAGTCACGGCCTTCACGCTGGCCTTCCTTGTCTATAACCTCAAGATCTTCTGGGCTTGGATTGTCGATGGCGTCCGTTTGCCGCTAATTGGGCGGCTCGGCCAGCGCGTATCATGGCTGATTTTTTCGGGACTGATGGTCATTGCATCAGTCATCAATCTGGCACTGGTTGATCCCGCAGCTAGCATTGGCGCGACGGTTTTGGCGGCGATTTTGGTGGGGGTTGCGGGCGCGACCTTTGATATTGTGATCGATGCCTATCGCATTGAAACACTGAAGCCGTATCAGCTTGGTGTTGGGTCTGGCATGTCACAATATGGCTGGCGGATTGGCTCAGCCGGGGCAGGGGCTTTGGCGCTTGTCTTGGCGGACCGCATTGGCTGGCAGGCCGCCTATATGGCGTGTGCCGCCTTTGCTTTGCCTGCGATGCTGACTGGGCTGTTGATGGGGGAACCTGCACGCCATGTCGTTTCGAATGAAAAGCGGGCTGTGGCAGAGATATGGCAATCGGTGGCTGGCCCCTTTGTCGAATTTTTCCAACGTGCGGGGGCGTGGCTCGTCCTCTTGTTCATTCTCGTCCATAAAATTGGCGATACGCTGGCGAACCTCACTTTCCGGCTGCTCTTTGATGATCTGGGCTATACCAATGACGAGATTGCCATTTATGACGTTGGCGTCGGCTTTTGGGCCTATTTGATCGGCATCTTCATTGGTGGGGTCGCCTTTGCCCGGTTGGGCCTAAAACGCTCTGTGATCATTGCCTTGGTTCTTATGGCCTTTTCCAATCTGAGCTTTGCCGGGTTGGCAGCCAGCGGGCACAGCAATTGGGCCATGGCGGGCGCCATTGGCTTTGAAAACGCTGCCAGCGGGTTTGGGGGCGTGGTTCTGGTCGCTTATTTCTCGGCCTTGTGTGATCTGCGTTTTACAGGCGCGCAATATGCGCTGATTTCTGCTGGGGCCAGTATTGTGGGCCGGTTCCTCACGGGAACAACGGCAGGCGCGCTGATTGAAACGCTGGGTTATGTGAACTTCTATTTGCTTACCACGCTGGCCGCGTTGCCCGGGATTGCGCTTTTCTGGCTGATGTCGCGCAATGGGCTGGTGGATAGCGCAATGGGCTCTGCTGGCGCGCGGGATTAATCGGGCAGCTGGTCGTTTTCGGCCAGCGCCACACCGGCCAGATAGAGCGATCCCAAAATCGCAACGTCCTTGGGCAATCCGGCGGCCTTCGAGTCAATCTGGCGTAAGGCGTCCGCTATATTCAGGGCAATTCCAGTGTCGGCAATGCCCAGTTCCTGCGCCATTGCGCACAAATCTGCAGGGCTATGGCACTCATGCCCGGGAATAGGCACGGCCGTAACGGACCGGGCAATGGGTGCAAGCAGCTTTAAAAATCCATGCGCATCTTTATTGGCCAACATGCCCAGAACAAGGTCTACCTTATCCCCATCAGCAAAGAATTCGGCGATCATGGTTGCAGCATTGGGATTATGCCCGCCATCCAGCCACAAAGTACGCGCAGAAGGGATATTGGCCTTCAGTGGCCCATCTGCCAGCACCTGCATCCGTGCGGGCCAATGCACCCAGCCCATCGCGGCGCGCAGGGCGCTTTCGGGCATTGGAATGGCGCTCTGGTGACGTAGCATGGCAATGGCGAGCCCGGCATTCTCGGCTTGGTGCTGGCCCGCAAGCCGGGGCAGGGGCAGGCTCAATTTGCCCTGCGCATCGCGATAATGAAGCTGGCCTTGATAAACGGCACAGTCCCAATCTGATTTGCGGGCAATAACCTGCGTGCCGGCGGCAGCTGCCACTGCGGCGACGCGTGCGGCCACAGCGGGTGGATAATCCATGGTCACCAGCGGTGCACTGGCTTTGGCAATGCCCGCCTTTTCATAGCCAATACGTTCCAAGGGTGGAAAAGCGGGGCCATTGCTGGGATCAAGCAAAAAGGCCTCATGATCGAGGCCCAGTTGCGCAATGCCCGTCATCAGAGGCGCGGCAATGATATTGGTGGCATCCAACCGCCCGCCAAGGCCGACTTCGATAATCGCAACATCAGCGGGCGTGCGCGAAAAGGCTAACAAGGCTGCCGCTGTGGTAGCTTCAAAAAAGCTGGGTCCAATCTCTGCCTGCTCCGCCGCGTCGAGCACTTCGGCCAAAATCTCGGCCAGTGCGGTATCGTCAATCAGCCGTCCCGCAACGCGAATACGCTCATTAAACCGCACCAAATGTGGGCTAGTGTAGACATGCGCTGTCAGGCCCGCACTTTCGATTGCGGCCCGCAAAAACGCGCAGGTCGAGCCCTTTCCATTGGTGCCCGCGACATGGAATATAGGGGGCAATTGCTGGTGTGGGTTGCCCACCGCTGCCAGCAATTCGGCAATACGCTCTAGCCCCAAAATGTCCCGCCCGGGCGACAATTGGGCAAAACGATCAAGCTGGGCTTGAACAGCAGGATTATCGGAGCGGGCGTGATCAGCCACTGTGGGTCAGGCCGTAACCTTTTCGGGCATCAAAAAGGCAATGAGCCGACCCAGTGTTTCGCGCATATCCTTGCGCTCTACCACCATGTCGAGCATGCCATGCTCCAGCAGATACTCGGCCCGCTGGAAGCCTTCGGGCAGCTTTTCGCGGATTGTGTCCTGAATAACGCGCTGTCCGGCAAATCCAATCAGCGCATTGGGTTCAGCAATTTGCACATCGCCCAACATCGCATAGCTGGCTGTTACGCCGCCAGTTGTGGGGTCAGTCATCACAACAATATAGGGCAGTTTTGCCTCGCGCAGCATTGCAATGGCAACTGTCGTGCGCGGCATTTGCATCAACGACAAAATGCCTTCTTGCATCCGTGCGCCGCCCGCTGCGGTGAAGATGATATAGGGGCATTTATCGTCAATCGCAGCCGTGGCGCCTGCAATAAAGGCTTCGCCCACCGCAACGCCCATGGACCCGCCCATATAGGCAAAGTCTTGCACGCCAACCACGGCCTTATGGCCCATGATCGTGCCGCGTGCATTGATGAGCGCATCCTGTTCGCCGGTCGACGCGCGGGCGGCTTTGATGCGATCCACATATTTCTTGGTGTCGCGGAACTTCAGCGGGTCTTCTGCCACGCGCGGGGTGGGCAGCTCAGTCCAGCGGGCATTGTCAAAAATCTGCGGGAAGCGCGCCTTGGGTCCGATACGGCCATGATGGCCGCAGACGGTGCAGACAGAGAGATTTTCCTCATATTCTTTAATGAAGATCATCTGTGCGCAGGACGGGCATTTGTTCCACAAATTGCCTTCAGTCTCGCGCTTAGCCATGAAGGGAAGCGCGTTGCGGACGCGGCTTAACCAGTTCATGCTGCTTTCTCCTTTTGGGCGCCATCTACAGCGGCGCGAAGTGATGCGACATAATCGCGGACGGGGCCAGCCGCTTGCGCGCCATGCTGGCCGACCAGATCAACAATGGCAGACCCGACCACCACACCATCCGCCACTTGGCCAATGGCCGCTGCTTGGTCTGGCGTGCGGATGCCAAAGCCAACGGCAATTGGCAGATCGGTAGAGGCTTTCAAACGGGCAACAGCGTCCGCAACACTTGCAGTTGCAGCCTGTTGCAGCCCCGTGATCCCGGCAACGGAAACATAATAGAGGAAGCCAGAGGCTGCCTTTAATACCTCGGGCAGGCGCGCTGCATCAGTCGTGGGTGTGGCCAAGCGAATGAAATCGACGCCTGCCGCACGCAGGGCAGGGCCAAGATCCTGATCTTCTTCCGGCGGCAGATCCACGCAAATGACGCCATCCACGCCTGCGTCTTTGCAGGCAGCGGCAAACCAATCCGGCCCACGCCGAGTCATTGGGTTGGCATATCCCATCAGCACCAAGGGTACATCGGCATGGCGCGCCCGAAATCGCTTGGCGATGGCAAACAGGTCTGCCGTGGTCGTGCCAGCGCCCAAAGAGCGCAAATTGGCGAGCTGAATGGCAGGACCATCTGCCATTGGGTCTGTAAACGGCATGCCAAGTTCAATCACATCGCTGCCGCCAGCAACGAGCGCGTCCAAAATTGCGTCCGTCGCCTCAGGACTGGGGTCACCCCCTGTCACAAAGGTGACAAGCGCCGGGCGGCCTTTGGCAAAAGCAGCAGAAAGCCGGCTCACATCTTTACTCCCAAAGCCTCGGCCACGGTGAAGATGTCCTTGTCTCCACGGCCGCACAAATTGGCCACGATCAGCTTATCAGCTGCCATTTTAGGCGCAATGCGTGCAACGGCTGCCAAAGCATGGCTGGGTTCCAGCGCGGGAATAATCCCTTCTGTGCGGCACAATAGCTGAAAAGCCGAAAGCGCCTCAGTGTCAGTCGCGCTATCATATTTTACGCGGCCAATATCGCGCAGCCAGGCATGCTCCGGCCCTATGCCGGGATAATCGAGCCCAGCAGAAATGCTGTGCGCTTCATCAATTTGGCCATCTTCATCCTGCAACAAATAAGTTTTGTTGCCATGCAAAATGCCTGGAGAACCACCGGCCAAGCTGGCGGCGTGCTGCTTGTCTAGCCCATGGCCAGCCGCTTCAATGCCCAGCATTTCAACGTCTTTGTCATCCAAAAATGGATGAAAAAGCCCAATTGCGTTCGAGCCGCCACCAATGGCTGCAACGAGCAAATCTGGCAGGCGGCCTTCGCGCTCTAGCATTTGGGCGCGGGTTTCTTTGCCAATTACGGATTGGAAATCGCGGACCAGCTCTGGATAGGGGTGGGGGCCTGCAGCCGTGCCAATAATGTAGAAAGTGTCATGCACATTGGCGACCCAATCACGCAGCGCCTCGTTCATTGCATCCTTCAACGTCCGTGAGCCGCTCTCAACTGCGCGCACTTCAGCGCCGAGCAGCTTCATGCGGAACACATTGGGGGCTTGGCGCTCAATATCGCGTGCGCCCATATAGATGACGCAGGGCAAGCCAAACCGCGCTGCCACAGTGGCTGTTGCCACGCCATGCTGCCCGGCACCAGTTTCAGCGATAATGCGCGTCTTTCCCATGCGTTTCGCCAGCAAAATCTGGCCGATGCAGTTGTTAATTTTGTGGGCGCCCGTGTGGTTCAGTTCATCGCGCTTAAAATAGATTTTTGCGCCGCCCAGTTCTTCCGTCAGCCGTTCCGCGAAATAAAGCGGGCTTGGGCGGCCAACATAATGAGTCAGCAAATCGTCAAATTGCGCCGCAAACGCAGGATCAGCCTTTGCGGCCTCATAATGGCGTTCCAGTTCGAGAACGAGTGGCATCAGCGTTTCAGCGACATAGCGCCCGCCAAAAGCCCCAAAATGCCCGCGATCGTCGGGCTGCGTGCGAAGTGAGTTGCTGAGTGTCATAAGTTGCTGGCTGCTTTAAGGAATGCGGCGATCTTGTCCACATCCTTGATGCCGGGTGCGGACTCAACCCCTGAGGAAACGTCAAAAAAATCTGCGCCAGTCACCTGACGTGCTTCGGCCAGATTATGCGCATCCAGCCCCCCAGCCAATATCCACGGAAGAGGGTGCTGCACGCCTTGAAGCAGGGCCCAGTCAAAACGCTGGCCCGTTCCGCCCGGTAAATCAGCGCCTTTGGGTGGTTTTGCATCATATAAGATGTAATCCGCAGCACCCTTATAGTCCGCGGATTTCATCAGGTCAGCTTGGGTCCGAACGGGAACAGCCTTCCAAATTTCCAGCCCTTGGCCACGCAAGGCGGCGAGGCGGCTGGGGGGCTCATCCCCATGGAATTGCAGGGCAGTTAGCCCTGGTAAGTCCCTCACGATGGTATCAATAAATTCTGCTTCTGGATCAACAACTAATGCCACAGATCTGACAGATCGTGGGAGCTTTTTCAGAAGCGCTTGCGTGTTGGCTAGGGAGATATTTCGCGGGCTTTTGGGAAAGAAAACAAATCCAACATGGCTTGCCCCACCGGCCAGTGCGGCGTCCAGCGCCTCCGGCGTCGTGATGCCGCAAATCTTGCTACGGATCGGCATGGTCAGATCGTGGCGTCAATCGCTCGAGCCGCGGCGTCCGGATCAGCTGCCTGCGTGATCGGGCGCCCAATCACCAGAATTGATGCCCCATTATCCAATGCCTGACGTGGTGTCACAACCCGCTTCTGGTCTCCCACAACGCCATCTGCTGGGCGAACACCGGGCACGACAAAAAAGCCGTGAGGCCATATTTTCTTGGCAGCGGCCACTTCATTGCCAGAACAGACAACGCCATCCAACCCGGCTTCCATTGCTAAGCGCGTGAGCCGTTCCACTTGGTCATGCGGATTGCCGGGCACGCCAATGCTGTTCAAGTCTACCCCATCGAGGCTGGTCAAAACGGTGACGCCCACAACTTTGGTTCCCTTGGGCGCCGCGGCCTTGGCGTCTTCCATCATTGCGCGGCCACCTGCGGCATGGACTGTCAAAATGGCAGGTTCAATTGGGCGCAACGCCTGGATCGCTTTGGCAACAGTGTTGGGAATATCGTGAAATTTCAGGTCTAGGAAAATAGGCAAGCCAAGATGGGCCATATCAAGCACGCCATTTTTCCCATTGGCCATGAAAAATTCTAGGCCAAGCTTAATGCCGCCAACATGATGCTTCACTTTGGAAATAAGGGCTTTGGCCTGATCAAAATCTGGCGTGTCGATAGCGACATAAATTGGGCTGCTCATAAAACCCCCGGTGGCACGGCAATGGGCGCAGCGGAAGGGGGAATCGCGCCACTTTCTTTATTTTCTGCCAAGCTTGGCGCCATCAGCGCGCGTGTTTCTGCCAATTGCCGTTCCATTTGGGTTAAGCGTCGTTGCAGCGACCAGCGCGTTGCACGATGAAGAATAAAATAGGGCAAAAAGCCAAGCAGCATCGCCAAAAAGACGGGAATTGGCAAAAAGGTTTCCAATATCAGCCCGCTCCACAGCGTGATGGTGATTGGGGTCCAATTGCTGACGGTGAACACAGCCAGCAGCACGGCGATGGCAACCCAGAAAATGGTTTTCAGAAACTGCATGGTCGCCTTACTCCCTCACTCTTCTGCAGATTAGGCGCAGTCTTCAGCTTTTGCGAGTCCGCGCGTCACAATCTCTTGGCGCAGGCTTGCAATTAAATCAGGAATATTGGTCAAGCGGCTCGCCTCTTCCTCTAAAATCGCTTTGAAAATCTTGCCCTTCACTGCAGCCAGATCCGCCTGCGGACTGGGGTTGGGCAACGTAGAGCACACAATATCAATTAATCGGTCTGCTCCATGAAGGCGGCCCCAGAGATAGTCGTTTTCCCGATATTTTCGGCTGAAAAATGCGCCAAAGCTATTCAGTTCAATGCCCTTTAAGGTCGCGGCAGCGCCACCTGTACGCAGGGCTGTCGCATCATCTGGAGAAATTCTATCGACGCGAATGGGGTTAAACTCATCAAGCCCTTCGCCCTGCAGCATCGGCAACGTGGCGATATCAAAATACGGAAATCCCAAATAGCTGAGCAATAATGGGCGGCGCTGGGCTTTAGGGCATTTGGCAAAAGCTGCGGCAAGTGCAGCATCTAACCGTTTATCGCGCTCAGGCAGATTTTGCAGCACGGCGACGGCGTCCAGAAAGCCTGCAGCAGATGTCCAAGCCATCGACTTGTACGTGGAGAGGTTCTGCAGATCGATTAGTTCACCGAGGCCCGCATAAAGTGCCGTGCGCAGTGGATGAAGATCTGCCTCGTTGACCGATCCCTGATCCACCAACTGTGTCATTTGACGTGCCAAAAATCGCAAGCGGCGGATACGGAAGCCAAGATCTAGCTGCTGAAAAAAGCGCGTAGCTGGCTCATTTTTCTGAGGAGCTATGGCCGTTATCTGGTCAGCCCCGCGCTGGCGAACCTGCTGCCATAAATCGCGCCGAAAGGCTTCTGCTGCTTGCTCATCCATCGTGCCCAAACGCGCTCCTAAATCTGCCAAGCCCTCGACAATGCCTGACAATTTTAGATGAGCGTATCCTGCATAGGCATAGCCGGCATCTCGGCTCGCGCGGTCATGTGCTTTGGCGCGCCACTGGGCGAGCCGCCGCGCAGTGGGCGTGTCGAGAAAGAAGCTCAGGCCAAAGAGCGCTTGAATATGCTGTTCCACCTCAGGACCGAGGGCATCAACAATATGTTGCAATCGCCGGATACGGATGGACCGTGCATGCAGCGTTTCCAAATTGTCGCGGATTGGCTGTTCGCGCGGCAAGTCTGAAAGTGACCCCAAAATGGCCGAAAAGAAGCCGGGCCCTTCGTCCTGGCCAATGCGCGGCATGCTAATGGAGCGAATGCCCGGCTTGGGATCAATAAAAACGAAGCGTCGGTCTACCTCGCGGCGCGCGGGACGATCTGGCAAGGCATCAATTGCGGCCCGAAATGGGGCATTGGCAAGCACCGACCCATCAACCAGTGCCAAGGTGTCAAGCGTGCCGCCGGTGCGAGGGGCAATTTGCGCGATCAGATCATCCCGATCTGCCCAGTCTGCCCCGCGCGCGGCCACAAGCTGGTCAATTTCAGCAAGCGTGAGCGGCGGGAAAGCGCCCGGAAAGCTTGATGTGGCGCGGGCGGCCAGTGTTAGTGAGGCAAGGCTTCCAAGGCTTTGGTCTTGGCCTTCATCATGCCGGAACCGCAGCACAAGTCGATGTTCGCGCTCAACCACTTCTGCTGGAGAGTTAAGATGTAGTTTTTCAGGATGGCCGTTAAAATCAGTCACTGTAACAGCGAGGTCCAAGGGCTGATCTGGCGGCAAGAGCGGCGGATGTGTTGGGCCGGCCTGCATGGCGTCTAACGCATCGAGAATAAGGCCCGACATATGGGGGCCGGAAAAGGGGGGCTCAAACCAGCGGGCGCGGACAAAACGGCTTAACTTGGCACGGACTTCCTCACGCGCCTCAAGGCCGACTGTCGTATCAACAGTGCCGCCGGGTTTGCGCGTGAAGAACCAAGCAATGGGCGCTGCCCAAAATTTGGTGAGTTTCCCAATTGGTCGGGCATCTGGGTCAAGCAGAACATCTGCATCTGCTTTTTCAAGCCACAAGTTGGTGAGGGGTTCTAGCGACTGGCCCTTGGCAATGGCTTGGGCCAAGAAAATGCCATTAATGCCTCCCGCGCTGGCGCCTGTCACAATATCCGTCAGAACACGCAATTTTAGCTGATAATTGCTCTCAATATGCGCCAGTAAGTCTCGGTAAACCTGTTCTGAAGGGCGCAAATCATCTGTGCCAGCATGAAAGGATTGGCTGGCCCGCGCCAGTTTCCAAATTTCTTTGGTAATCCCGTGCATATAAACGGCAAGGCTGATGCCGCCATAGCAAATGAGCGCCAGTCTGAGTTCTTTTTCCCGCACACGCCTATGATAGGGATTTGTTGGCTCTTGTCGAGGAAGTGGCTGGCACTTCGGGTGATTGACCGCATGACATCTGCCTCCTATGTTCTTCTTTCGTTCGTATCTAAGGGGTCGTGATGGCGCGAGTTCAAAAACGCTTTGTGTGCCAGAATTGCGGGAGCGTTAGCGCCAAATGGGCCGGGCAATGCCTTGATTGCTCGGAATGGAACTGCATTGTTGAAGATGCTGGTGCAATTATAACCCCGTTTAAAGCAAAACATGATTTGCAAGGCGGCGGGCAATGGATTGATTTGGTGGGGCTGGACACCGATGTGCGCCTGCCAGACCGAATGCCTGTGGGCATTGCAGAGCTTGATCGGGCCTTGGGCGGCGGGTTTGTTGCCGGGTCTGCAACCTTAATCGGCGGTGATCCTGGGGTCGGCAAATCCACCTTGCTGCTGCAGGCTGCCGCACGATTGGCCGAGCTGGGGCGTGCTGTTGCCTATATTTCTGGCGAAGAAGCATCAGACCAAGTGCGCCTGCGCGCCCAGCGCCTTGGGCTTGGGCGTGCGCCAGTGCAGTTGGGGGCCGCAACATCGGTGCGTGATATTTTAACAACGTTAAGCGCGGGGACGCCCCCGGCTTTGGCCATTATTGATTCCATTCAGACGATGCATAGCGATTTGATTGAGGGTGCACCTGGCACCGTCAGCCAAGTTCGCGCATCGGCGCAAGAGCTTATTCGCTTTGCCAAAGAACGTGGCACAGCAATTGTTCTGGTCGGCCATGTAACCAAGGATGGTGCTATTGCCGGCCCCCGCGTGCTGGAACATATGGTTGATACCGTGCTGAGCTTTGAGGGGGAACGAAGCCACCAATATCGCATCCTTCGCGCAATTAAAAACCGCTTTGGCGGAACGGATGAAATTGGCGTGTTTGCAATGGAAGCGGGTGGCTTGACGGAGGTTGGAAATCCGTCAGCTTTGTTCCTGACCAATCGGGATGAAAGCGTAACAGGCACAACAGTATTCCCCGCTTTAGAAGGCACACGGCCCGTGCTGGTAGAAGTGCAGGCCCTGACGGTTCGTCTGGCCAGTGGGGCCACGCCGCGCCGTGCGGTGGTGGGGTGGGATTCGGGACGTTTGGCAATGATCCTTGCCGTGCTGGAAGCGCGTTGTGGCCTGTCACTCTCATCGGCAGAGGTCTATCTTAACATTGCCGGCGGTTATCGCTTGTCAGACCCGGCAGCGGATTTGGCCGTTGCAGCGGCGCTTATTTCTGCTTGGACAGAGCGGCCCGTGCCAATTGACACAATTGCCTTTGGAGAAGTGGCTCTTTCTGGCGAAATTCGGCCAGTTGCGCATGCGGGGCTGCGGTTGAAAGAGGCCGCAAAGCTAGGCTTTGAAAAAGCAATGGTCCCAGCCGGTGGCATGCCTGAGTCTGCGGGCATATCCACGCAATCTTTCCGCACCTTGGGGCAATTCGTTGACCATCTGCTAGGACGGGGATAGCCAAGCATCATGACTTCTTTGGATATCATTGTGCTCTTGTTGATGGGCGGCGCTGGCATTTTGGGCTTTTCGCGCGGGTTTGTGACTGAGGCGTTGTCCCTTGCCGCTTGGGTGTTTGCCATTGGCGCGGTGCGGCTGTTCCACGCGCCGGTTGCTGCTTCGCTTGAAAAGACGGTGGGCACAGCCTCTGGAGCCTCCACCTTGGCCGCAGCGTTGGTTTTTGGGCTCGCAATGTTTGGTGGCCGCATGGCAGCCCGGCGGATTGGCAGCCAAACGCGCAATAGCTTTGTTGGATCCTTTGATCGCGTCCTTGGTTTTGGCTTTGGGGCAGTGAAAGGGCTGGTTTTAGCCAGCGTTGCGTTTCTGTTTTTCACCTTGGGGTATAATGTCATTTACGGGGCAGCTGCAGACCGGCCAGAATGGATGTCGCAAAGCCGCACATTCCCACTTTTGTCGGCCAGCTCCCGCGCGCTGGTTGATTTTGTGAAGGAACGCCAGACTGTAAAGCCGCAGCCGGTGCGCCCGCGATAAGCCATGGCCGCGGCGCTCTACACGACTGATATTTTAAGGCTGGCAGCCTCGATTCCGCATCTTGGCCGGTTGGCGCCGCCCGCACATAGTGTTGATCGGCGCGCACCATTGTGCGGCAGCCGAATAATTGTGGATGTGCAGTTGGATGATGCCGGGCGCATTCGCGCCTTTGGTCAAGACGTGCGGGCCTGTGCCTTGGGTCAGGCGTCGGCCTGCCTTTTGGGGGCGCATATCATTGGGCAATCCGGGCCTGAGCTTGCTCAAATTGCCGCTGATCTTGCGGCGTGGCTATCAGGTCAGCGCGCAGATCCTCCCCAGTGGCCGGGCATTGAGATATTGGCGGCAGCCCGCGCGCATCCAGGGCGGCATGGGGCCATTTGTTTGCCATTTGAAGCGGCAGCGCAGGCTGCACAGGAGGCCCGATGATCCAGACTATTGCAGCAATTGCCGCTGCCATTGCCATTGCGGCAGGGGCCTTTGGCGCGCATGCCGCGCAAGGCGATGCGGCCGACTGGCTTAAGACAGGCAGCTTCTATCTCCTTGTTCATGCGATTGCCGTTTTCGCGCTGACCAAAGAGGCTGAGGGCGCCTTATGGTGCCTGTTGGGCGGCGCTGCGCTATTTGCCGTGACGCTCTATGCCATGGCATTGGGTGGCCCCCGCTGGCTAGGGGCAATTACCCCGATAGGCGGTACGGCAATGATTGTTGGCTGGCTGTGGCTTGGCTGGCAGTTTTTGCGAGGCTAAGCGCGGCTCGCATCTAAAAACTGCGCAATCTCTGTCAAATTGACAGTGCGATCCACATAGGATTGGCCAATGCCATGCGCGAGAATGAAGGGCAGGGTGCCAGCCGCCATTTTCTTATCGTGCAGCATATGGGCAACTAAAGCAGCTCCATCGCCTGTAACATGGGCCGCCGCCAAAGTGGCTGGCAAGCCAATGGCGTCTAAATGCTGTGTCACGCGGCGGGCATCGTCTGTCGCACACCGCCCAGTGGCGGCAGAAAACCCAAAGGCGAGGGCCATTCCCGCCGCAACGGCTTCCCCGTGCAACAATGTGTCCGAAAAGCCCGTATCCGCCTCAAGCGCGTGGCCAAAAGTATGGCCAAGATTGAGCAGCGCTCGCTGATCTTTGGTTTCGCGCTCGTCCGCGGCGACAATTTCTGCCTTGGTCCGCACACTATGGGCAATGGCCGTTGCCAGCGCATCTGGGTCACGCGCCAAAAGCTTTGCGGCATGGCTTTCGCACCAAGTGAAAAAGGCCGCGTCGTTAATCAGCCCATATTTTACAATTTCGGCATAGCCCGCACGCATTTGCCGATCAGGCAATGTGGCCAGAACGCTGGGGTCAATGACCACCAATGAGGGCTGGTGAAAGCTGCCAATCAAGTTTTTCCCGGCACGCACATTAATTGCCGTTTTGCCGCCGACGGAGCTGTCGACCATGGCCAGCAGCGTTGTCGGCACCTGAATAAAGCCACAACCACGCTTTAAAATTGAGGCTGCAAAACCAACCAAATCGCCAATAACGCCGCCGCCCAGCGCAATCAGCTTATCACCCCGCTCGACGCCCAGATCGAGCAAGGCATCCGTTAGTCTTTC
Source organism: Pseudomonadota bacterium (assembly GCA_041191345.1). GTDB lineage: Bacteria > Pseudomonadota > Alphaproteobacteria > Sphingomonadales > Sphingomonadaceae > Aquisediminimonas. The sequence continues at coordinate 17,872 of JBEEOY010000028.1, read as the reverse complement.
TAATTGCTGCCAACTTTTCGTCGCTTCTCCCGCAGGCAGGATAATGGCTTGGCAGTCGGCCCCCAAAGCGCGCTGCAGGCGGGGCAATTGGGTCGCCGCCACTTGCTCGTCCGTAATGATAATCGGGCGTCGGCCCGCCAAAAGGGGCGCAATAGAGCGATCAGCTTGGTCAATAAGCCCGGTGCCAATTACAATGTCATAGCTGCGGGCGCCTAGCCCAACATTTACTGTCGTTGTCATTTCAGCGCCTTTAAAATTTTATCCAGCGTCGCTTCATGCGGATTGGAGAGGCTTTTCACATGGATATGGGCCTCGGCGTATATGGGGTTCCGCTCGGCTGCCAGTCGCGTCAGGATTTCGCGTGGGTCGCCCTGTGCCAAAAGAGGCCGATCATTTTTGCGCGCTGTGCGCTCAACCAGCGTGTTGATGTCAGCATCAAGCCAGATCACAATTGCGCGTTCGAGCATCAGCTGGCGGGTTTCAGAATTGATGAAGGCACCACCGCCTGTTGCAATGATTTTGCGCGAGCCATCCAGCAAACGGGCAATCACGCGCCGTTCCCCATCTCGGAAATGAGGTTCGCCAAATTTCTCGAAGATTTCTGGTATCGATAGCCCAGCTGCATCGACAATCTCTTGGTCGGCATCGACAAAGGGCAGGTCCAGCTTTTGTGCGAGACGCTTGCCAATGCTTGTCTTTCCAACGCCCATCATGCCCACCAGGGCAATTGGCTTGGCAGTTAGATCATCTGAAGAGGGGCGTATGGACTTCATGATTGGGGGCTATACACAGAGCGGGCCTATCGGGCAAAAGGCGACCTCCTGATGCGAAGAAATGTTGGTAGATAAAATGGCGCGTAAGCCAATCTCTTATGGCCTTTTGGCCTCGGCCTGTGTTGCAATTGCGTTGGCCTTGCCAGCTCTTGGGCAAGATCGACCCGAATCAATCTTGCCGCCGGGCTTTGGAGATGCGCCAGAAGCGCCGCCACGCCGCACTGATCCTGCGCCGACTGCACGGCCACAGGCGCCAGCGCGCTCTGCTCCGGCCGCCCCTGCATCGGTGCGGCCTGCAGATGGGGCAGGAGCCGCCGCGCCAGCGCCGAGTGATCCGCTTGCTGGTTCTGAGCAACTGACAGGCACGGATCCCGCTTTGGAAGAGGCAACTGCTCTTGCCGCTCTATCGGATATTCCAGCGCAAGCCCGGCGGTCCGCAAATCGCGTTGGGCTGTTGGGCGCGCGCGATGGCGATATGGGTGTTAGCGCCTTTCAGGGTGTGAATGGTCAATATTTGGCGCGTGTGATGCGGCGCTTGGATGCACCAATTGCATCACGTTGGGGGGCAATTGTGCTGCGCCGTGCGTTGCTCAGCCGGGCGCAGACGCCAGCGAATGTCTCCAGCGCCGATTGGGCAGCAGAGCGCGCATGGCTATTGGTGCGCATGGGCGAAGCGGTGTCCGCGCGTGGCTTGGTGCAGGCAGTGGATGTAGATCAATATAGTCCCGCGCTTTATGCCTTTGGTATGCAAGCAAGCCTCGCTTCGGCAGATCCGGCGGCTTTGTGCCCCATGACGTCCGGCGTCGACACTGCCAATCGCGATACAGCATGGACATTGGCGCGCGCCATGTGTTCGGCCTTTTCTGGCGAAGGGTCGCTTGCCACTGCACAGCTAGACCGTGCGCGCAGCCGCCGCGGCGATAATGATGTAGATGTTCTGCTGGCAGAAAAAGTTGTGGGTGCAGCGCAGGATGCCCGCCGTTCTGTCACCATTAATTGGGACGATATTCGGACACTCAATGTTTGGCGCTATGGTTTGGCAACGGCCACGGGACTGCAAATTCCAGATCGGTTGATGCAATCAGTGGACGTCCGGGTGCAGGCGTGGCGGGCGCAGGCGCCATTGTTAAGCTATACACAGCGCCTGCCAGATGCCGAGCGGGCAGCTGCTATGGGAGTATTCTCAAGCGCCGCATTGGTTGATTTTTATGGCGCGGCCTTTGCTGAGCAAGATCCGGCAGATCAGGGCAATCCATTGTTTGATCTTCTGCGCGATAGCTATGTGGGCGGGGATGAAGAGGCGCGGGTCGAAGCGATGTCGCGTCTGTGGCAGTTTGAAAGCAATGGGGATTGGCAATCCTATGCGCGACGGATTGTAACGGCGCGGGCGGCTGCGCGTATTCGTCCATCCGCAGATTTGGCAGATCAAGCGCCTGAGTTGATTGTGTCGATGCTCGCTGCTGGATTAGATCGCTATGCGGTTCGATGGCTGCCCGTCATTACGGACGCCGGAGATGATGTGTCATGGGGCTATTTGGCGGTGGCCAGTCCGCGTCCAATTTCGGGCATTACAGCCAGCCGAATTGACGATTTTGGCAAGGCCAGCGACGATAATGGGGACTTACGCGCCCAAATGTTGTTTGCAGGCTTGGCAGGGCTTGGCCGAGTTTCGTCTTCGTCCCTGCCGGGAATGGCAGAGAATTTTGATGTGTCCTTGAAGAAACGGACTGCATGGACTGATGCGTTGGAGCGGGCAGTGCGCCTGCGGGCGCCGGGTGCAGTGGCCGTGCTATGTGCCGCTGGCCTGCAAGCCAATCGATGGGCGGATATTCCGCCAGAACATCTCTACCACATTGTTTCGGCCCTTCGACGGGTTGGGCTAGAGCCCGAGGCGCGGATGATTGCGGCTGAGGCCATTGCGCGCGCCTGATATGCACCCTGGTGACGACCTTCGGCTTATTGCGCGCTTCTTGGAAATGATGTCGGCAGAAGCGGGGGCTGCACGGAACAGCCTAATGGCGTATCAGTCAGACTTGCGGGCTGCATCCTCGCTATTGTCTGGACGCCTCCATGCCGCACAGGCAGCGGATTTACACCATTTGGCAGAACAGTGGGCGGACTTGGCCGCAACTTCTGTTGCACGAAAATCATCGGCTTTGCGGCGCTTTTACGCGTTTTTGGCGGAGGAGGGACATCGCCCGGACGATCCGTCTTCGGCCTTGCCGCGCCCCAGCCGCGGCAGGCCATTGCCCAAAACCTTGAGTCATGCTGACATATCGGCCTTATTTGCGGAGTTAGAGCGGCGACGGCAGGCAGCAAACCCAAAGCCGAGCGATATTCGCCTCCACGCGCTGGTTGAGATTCTTTATGGGTCTGGCCTGCGGGCGACAGAGGCTGTGTCGCTTGACGTTCGGGCAATTGTTGCCGATCGCCCATTTGCAATTTTGCGAGGCAAGGGGGACAAAGAACGGCTTGTTCCTGTGTCTGACCGTGCCCGGGCAGCTGTTGCTGATTGGGTGAACGTGCGGCCTGCGGGCAGCAATTGGCTGTTTCCCTCAGGACGAACGCATTTAAGCCGGGTCAGGTTGTTTCAAATGATTAAGGATCTCGCGGGCGCCGCTGGGATATCGCCCGATCGGGTGAGTCCACATGTGCTGCGCCATGCCTTTGCCACCCACTTATTGGAAGGCGGAGCGGATCTGCGGGCCCTGCAAATGCTTTTGGGCCATGCCGATATCGCAACGACCGAGATTTATACGCACGTAGACCGCCAACGATTGGTTGATCTGGTGAATTCACGCCATCCACTCGTTGACGTTCGGCCTCGGCGCTCCTAACCGCTTAGCCATGGTTGCACTGCTCGAATTTGAAAAGCCCGTTGCCGAACTTCAGGCGAAAATTGCCGAGCTGCGCGAAAGCGCGGATACGGCAAATATTGGCCCAGAAATTGAGAAGCTGGAGGCAAAGGCGAATAAGCTTCTGCGTGAAACTTACGCAAAGCTGACGCCTTGGCAGAAGACGCAAGTTGCGCGTCATCCTGAGCGGCCGCATTTCAACCATTTTGTGGCAGGCATGATTGAGGATTTCATGCCGTTGGCTGGGGATCGCGCCTTTGCGGATGACCAAGCCATTCTGGGTGGTTTGGGCCGTCTGGGCGGGCGTCGTGTTATGGTGATTGGCCATGAAAAAGGCGATGATACCACGTCGCGCATCAAGCATAATTTTGGCATGGGTAAGCCCGAGGGCTATCGCAAGGCCATCCGCTTGATGGAGTTGGCCGATCGCTTTGGTGTGCCGGTTGTGACCTTAGTAGACACATCTGGCGCCTTTCCTGGGGTTCAGGCGGAAGAGCGTGGTCAGGCCGAAGCGATTGCGCGGTCTACCGAAAAATGTCTTGAACTGGGCTTGCCCATGGTTGCCGCAATTGTCGGTGAGGGTGGCTCTGGTGGGGCTGTTGCCTTGGCGGCGGCCAATCATGTGTTGATGTTTGAGCATGCCGTCTATTCCGTCATCTCTCCTGAAGGGTGCGCCTCGATTTTGTGGCGTACCGCTGAAAAAGCGTCAGATGCAGCAGAGGCAATGCGAATCACCGCGCAAGATTTGCTCCGCCTTGGCATTGCAGATGAAATTGTGCCGGAACCTGTGGGCGGCGCGCATCGTTCTTCTGCTGAAGCAATCAGCGCTCTTGGCAAAGCCATTGCTAAGTCATTGGACGGGCTAGCTGGTAAGGATGCGGCAAGCCTGCGTCGTGAACGGCGAGAAAAATTTCTTGCTATGGGCGTGCTCTGATCTGCTTCATGCTGCCAGAATAGCTCTGGCGACAGGGAGTGACGGATGAAGACTTGGCTTTATGGCGCAGCATGCTTGGCTTTAGCGGCGGCTGCTTGCACCACCAGCACCACGGCGCAACAGCCCGGTGTAGCGGCACCCCAATCCATTTCTGCGCGGGATAAGGCCGAAGGGGCAAAGGCGCATCCGCAATTGCTGGAAGAATTTGGCGGTTTGTATGAAGGGCCTCAAAGCGCCTATGTGACGCGAGTTGGACGTGGTGTTGCAGCACAATCGGGCCTCGCAGCCGCGCCGAATGAATTTACGATTTCGTTGCTCAATTCCCCAGTAAACAACGCTTTTGCGATCCCCGGAGGCTATGTTTATGTGACCCGCCAGCTGATGGTTTTGATGAATAATGAGGCAGAGCTGGCTTCTGTCTTGGGGCATGAAGTGGGCCATATCGCGGCACGCCATTCCCAAAAACGGAATGCAAAGGCCAGCCGGGCTGGTCTGGGCGCGATTTTGGCAACTGTGTTGGGCGGCGTTTTGCTGGGTGATAATGGTGCCCGTCTTGGCCAGCAATTGGGCAGTGCGCTCGCCCAACGTTATGTGCTGAGCTATTCGCGTGCGCAGGAATATGAAGCGGATGATCTGGGGATAACGTACCTCGCCCGCAGCGGATATGAACCTTTGGCTGCCTCAACAATGCTGGCATCGTTGGCGAGCCAAACGGCATTGGATGCCCGGCGGGATGGGCGCAATGACAAGGCCTTACCAGAATGGGCAAGCACGCACCCTGACCCTGCAAGCCGTGTTGTTCGGGCGCGGCAGAAGGCGTCCCAAATGGTCCCACAGGGGCGTCAAACCAACCGCGAGGCGTTTCTCCAGATGTTGGACGGCATCATATATGATGATGACCCGCAGCAGGGCATTGTTGAAGGACGAAGCTTTCAGCATCCCGGTTTGCGCCTCGCCTTCACCGCTCCACCGGGCTATGTGATGTCCAACGGTTCAAAGGCTGTCTCCATCAATGGTGCTGGCGGACAGGCGCAGTTTTCGGCTGGGCCCTATCAGGGGGATCTCGACGCCTATTTAGGCCGAGTTTTCCGATCAGTGGGCGGGCAGACTCAGCTAGCCTATAGTGCCCCGCGCCGTACGGTCGTGAACGGCCTGCCGACATCCTATGCTATCGCCCGCGCAAACACCTCATCCGGCCCTGTGGATGTAACTGTTTTTGCATATGAATTTGGTCCGACACAGGCGTATCATTTGGTTGCCATAACACGCGCTGGTGCGGCCCCATTTGAGGGTTTGTTTCAAAGCGTTCGGCGACTGAGTGCCGAGGAGGCTGGCAATATTCGCCCACGGCGTATTGCCATAACGACTGTGAAAGCCGGCGATACGGTCGCGAGCCTTGCGACAAAAATGGCCTATACTGATTATCAGATAGAGCGTTTTCGCGTGCTCAATGGTCTTGCTGAGGCGGAAGGGCTTAGGCCCGGCCAAAAGGTGAAGCTCGTGACTTTTGCCGCATCAAGCAGATGAAAAAAAGGCGGGCTAAACAAGCCCGCCTTTCCCTCTGGTCGTAATGGCACGCAACAGCCAGAGAAACTATATTATTTCACGGTGTTGACGGTTGAACCGACCGACGAGAAGCGTGCCGACAAGTTGGTGCCAAAGGTCTGAACACCGGTAATGATGCCAACTGCCACAATGACCACAATCAACACATATTCAACTGCGGATGCGCCCTTTTCGTCGCGACGAATTTTGCGAAGTCTCGAAAACATTTCTTATCCCCTGGAGTTGAAGCAAGTCTCAAAGGATCCTGTCTGGATCACGACCGTTATCGCTGATTGGTGCTAATAAATGGTGAATAGCCAGACAGAATGTTCTCTAGGGGCGGGGGCATTGGTGTTGCCACATCAATCTTGCCCTGATTATAGGCCTGAAATGCTATCACCTGCCCCCCAAATTACATTGCGGCTGATTGTGGCTGCCGCGCTGGTTAAGCCAGATGGGCGCATTCTTCTGCAAAAGCGGCCTCAAGGTAAGGCCATGGCTGGTTTATGGGAGTTTCCAGGCGGCAAGCTGGAAAAAGGCGAATGTCCTGAAGCAGCCTTGGCGCGTGAATTGCAGGAAGAACTCGGCATATTGGTTCATCCAGAGGATATGACAGCAATTGCCTTTGCCAGCGAGGCGCAGGCCGATGCCCATATGCTGTTGCTGCTATATCTCGTCCATGATTGGCAAGGGGACCCCCAAGCTCTGGAAGCTGAGGCGCTCTTGTGGGTGGAGACGCAGGATATGGCGGAATTTCCAATGCCGCCCGCGGATATTCCGTTGGTGGATGCCCTTAAAAAATGGATTTGACGGGTCCAGCAGGGCGGTGTTCGCCAGCACTAGGAGCCCAGCCAGTTAGATAAATTGGCGAGAATTGCTCGAGCCATGTGTCAGTGGTTGCTTCAGCAAGGAGCCGATGTGCAACGTTGCGGGGCAGGGGCTGGCATGTGTGAAGTGCATTGCTGATGCCAGTGCCTCGAATATCAGCTCGAAGCCGTGACCAGCTAGAATAGCTGACAGTGATATCCTCCTGATCAGCAACAGGCGTTGAAAATCCGGCACGGAACAGCAAGTCCCCGGCGGAACGGACATCAATTTGGGGGTGAAAGCGCAAGGCCATTTGCCCGGTCACATCAGCCTCAGCTGTCTGAAGCCGGGTCCGCAACTGCCCAAGGCTGCCTGCACCCATGATTGCACCGAGAAAAAGACCGCCCGGTCGCAGCGCGCGACGGATCAGGATGAGCGCGCCGGGTAAGTCATCAATGTTATCAAGCGTCCCACATGCCAGAATGAGATCTTGGCTGGCATCTGCCAGAGGGAGGCGATCTTCCTCGGCCACAAGGTCTACGCCCGGCCCATTGTCGAGATCACACCGCGATAATGTGGCGCCGCTGGGCAAATGCGGACGCAATTGGGCGCCACCATGGCCGAACACAAGCGCCTGGCGGATGTCGAGCGTTAGAAAAGACAGCCGATCGACAAGTTCTTCGGCCATGCGGTCGAGCAGCCAATGCGAGTCGGCAGGGGCCGCCATGGCGCGCGCGCGGATCAAGCGCCTGCGTGCACGAGAGAAAATGAGTTCGGACATGGGGCGCTTGTGCCCCGGTCTCAGGCGCGCGACAATATTGGATGAGGTGGATCTCAAAGATTATTTCTTGGCCGCTAGATTTTGCACTGCCGCAGCGGTGCGCTGGCTGTGGTGTGGTGCAGCCCGGCCCGGGCGATTTTTGTGGCCCCTGTTGGCAGGCGCTGTCGCATATGCCCCCATCTGGCTGTGTACGGTGCGGTCTGCCGATGGAGCAGTCTGGCCTGATTTGTGGCCCTTGCCTTGCAAATCCTCCGTTGCATGATGGCGTTCACGCGGCCGTGGATTATGGAGACATTGCCCGCCGCGTGGTGCTTCGTTTGAAATATGGGCGCAAGCTGGGTCTCGCCCCTGTGATGGCGCGGTTGATGATGCGTCATGCTGCTGCAGTTCCAGAGGCGATATTGGTGCCAGTGCCATTGCACTGGACACGGCTTTGGCACCGAGGCTTTAATCAATCGCTTGTGATTGCGCGGTCCATTGCGCGGCAAACAGGCCAACAGGTGCATCCCAATCTGCTTGTCCGCGTGCGACGGACTCAATCATTAGGTGGCTTGGGCAGGGCCGCACGTGCGCGCGAGGTGCGGGGCGTATTTGCGCTCAACACCAGGCTCGTCTTGCCCGACGTGCGGGGGCGAGAGGTGCTGTTGGTCGATGATGTTTACACAACGGGCGCCACGGCCAATGCATGTGCGCGGCTATTAAAGCGAAAAGGTGCCCGCTCAGTCCATATTTTGTGCTGGGCCAGAGTGTTGCAGGACCGGTTTGAACATTGACATTTGCGCCTTGGCTGCCCACCTCCGCAAGGGAAGGAAGATGTTGAACAATGGCGAAAGTTGAAATCTACACTAAGGGATATTGCCCCTATTGCGCACGGGCTTTGGCCCTGTTGCGGTCCAAAGGTGCCGCCATTGAGGAATATGAGATCAGCATGGATGCGCCCAAGCGCGCAGAGATGATTGAACGAGCAAATGGGCGAACGACTGTGCCGCAAATCTTTATCGACGGGCAACATATTGGTGGATCAGATGATCTTGCGGCTTTGGATGCCAAGGGTGGTCTGGACCCACTGCTTGCGGCTTAGCCGATGAAGATTGCGCTTTTTCAAATGCGGTCGGGCATTGATCCTGCCCAAAATGCGGCAGCGCTGGTCGACGCTGTGTACAATGCGCAGAAAAATGGCGCGATCATGCTTTTCACTCCGGAAATGTCTGGCTTGCTTGACCGCGATCGCGCACGTGCCAGCGCGCATATTCTGCCAGAACATGCGCATCCTGTTTTGACGGCTGTACAGGCGGCAGCGCGCAAGGCGGGCCTATGGGTGCATCTGGGGTCGTTGGCCCTGCAAGGCCAAGATCGCTGCGTGAACCGGGGTTTTCTAATCACGCCTGAGGGAGAGATTAGCGCGCGTTACGATAAGCTGCATCTTTTTGATGTGGACCTACCAACTGGGGAAAGTTGGCGCGAAAGCGCGGCGTATGAGCCGGGGAAAGGCAGCGTCATTGCGCCAACGCCCATTGGCCCGCTGGGCCTTAGCATTTGTTATGATCTGCGCTTCCCGGCGCTATACCAGGCGTTGTCAGCAGCGGGGGCAGAAGTTCTGGCGGTGCCAGCTGCATTTACCGTGCCTACAGGACAAGCGCATTGGCATCTTCTGTTGCGCGCACGGGCTATTGAAAATGCCTGTTGGGTGGTCGCGGCCGCGCAATCTGGTCAGCATGAAGATGGCCGCGAGACGTATGGCCATTCTCTCGTGATTGACCCCTGGGGGCGTGTGGTGTTGGATATGGAAGGCAACGAAGGCCTTGGATATGCCGAGATTGACCCGGCTATTCTGCCCGATGTGCGCGCCCGTGTGCCTGTGTTGGCGCACCGCCGTTCAATCCCAAATGTGCGTGTGGTTTCATGATCGTCTTTGACCTTAGATGTGAGCATAATCATGTCTTTGAGGCATGGTTTGCCAATAGCGATGCGTTTGCCGATCAACGGCAAAAGGGGCTTTTGTCGTGTCCGCTTTGCGGCTCAGCCCAGGTGGAGAAAGCCGTCATGGCGCCCAATGTTGCGCCCAAGGGCAACCAACGCCGAGACGCGGCTACTCCTGTTGTCGCGCCTGCCGCCAATGCGCCTCAAGCTGCTGACATCAAAGCGTTGATGGAAACACTGGCCAAGGCACAGGCCGCCTTGTTGGAAAAGTCGGAATGGGTGGGCAAAGACTTCGCCTCCAAGGCCCGCGCGATGGACGCGGGAGAAATAGACCAAGGACTGATCCATGGCCAAACCACCCCGGAAGAAGCCAAATCATTGATTGAAGATGGAATTGGCGTGGTGCCCCTGCCATTCCCTGTGGTCCCGCCTGAGAAGCAGAATTGACCCTTGCGGCACACGAGCCTAGTCATCAGCCACAGCGCACCCGTAGCTCAGCAGGATAGAGCATCAGATTCCTAATCTGGGGGCCACTGGTTCGAATCCAGTCGGGTGCACCAAAAAAACCAACATTTACAAGGATTTATACGAGAAAGGCGCTTCTTGCCGTCTGAGCGATATGAGGGTTGTAGACAGGTTGTAGACAGAATCAGCTTCTGAGCAACGGAGGGATGGGGGAGGAATTTTCTAATTTTCCCTCCCTGTAGAACCCTTAAAATATGCGCTCATTGCCTCCTATTTATTATGGAGGATCACAGAATGTCACCTTTCTACATGACCGTCTCGGAGGCGGCCGAATACCTGTCGATCAGCGTGCCGACATTAAATCGCTATCGATGTCAGGGTGTTGGCCCAAAATATGCCAAGCTCGGTTCAAGCATCCGATACACCAACGTCGATTTAGATGAATGGGTGAGAGCTAACACCATCGCCCCACGCCGCAGCGCCCAGCGTCTTGGCTCTATCCTCTAAAAACTCCGCCATCCCTTTGTGAGATGACGGAGTGGAACAGAAGACGTCCGTTTATCTTCTAAAAAACAATGGTTTGGTCAAATTTCCTCAGGACATTTGACAATGAAAACTATCGAGCTTGAGGGCGAACTAATCGCTGCAGCCAAGTCAGTTCGGCAACTGCACTTAGATCGTCTTAGATCCCTTGGCATCTCTCCAGCCGTCATGGCGGGTATAGGCCGCTTCCAGACACCTTTTGGCGTCTCAGGCGCGGAAAGGCTCTCTGATGGCTATTACAGGCCCGGAGATGGCCCATGCCATGTTATCTCGCCGGTGTATGTTGAGGGTCAGCTTATTGACCTAATTGCATGGCAAACCAGAGATCCCACGTCTTGGGCCACTAGAACTGGACTCAGCTGGGCGTTGGGTGAGGACTGCCTAACGATGCGTTGGGCTTGGGAACGGCCAGTCGCTGTTCATGCAACACCACTCGCTTGGTGGATTGCGGCTTGTGACGGCCTTTGCATCTTAGATTGGGCCGCACCGGAAATCAGAGATCTAGGCTTAGTAGAAGCAATCGAAGCCGAGCCAACAATCGCGGCCCGATTACACCGCATTCTGTCCACGCCGACACGCCTTCCCAAATTCATCTTCAGTCAGGGGAACCGCTATGCCGCGTGACCTGAGGTCTATCAGCGAGCCACTAACGCCTAGCCCGGATAGCACGAAGCCTGCGCCCCACCGGATAGCGCTGGCAAAGGGAAAAACAGCTGAAGCTGCCAATGCTACAATCGCGTTGATGCGTCACGATCCCGTGTTGTTCGACTTTGGGGGCAAGATTGCGAAGGTGTCAGACGGGCAGGTCGTCCCGATGTGTGAGAATTTGCTCGCAAACTATCTCCCGTCGCAGATTCAGTATTTTGCATATGAAGCACGCGGCGCGACGCCCGTTGAGGTTGATCGCGATCCACCATCCGCAATGTTGAAGCAGATTATGGCCAAAGGCGCTGAAAGGAAGCTAAAGCCTCTGAATGCGGTAATTACGGGTCCGACTGTCCGGAAAGACGGCACTGTGCTGTCTAGTGCGGGTTATGACGCAGGATTGAAGTTATTCTTAGATCCAGTAGGGCAAGCGATCCCGGAAATCCCAGACAACCCCACACTTGTTGATGCTGCACGCGCTCTGGAGCGCCTGATGCGGCCCTTTAATGATTTCCCGTTCGTAGATGCGTCGGCTCGTGGCGCCCTGCTATCAGCATTATTGACCGCCGCTGTGCGTGGCATCGTGCCGACCGCGCCAGCTCATGCGTTCGATGCACCGGCGCAGGGCAGCGGAAAGACATTGTTGGCGTTGTGTGTTGGGGCGTTAGAGGCAGGACGGCAACCTAATGTTTGGCCACATACCGCAGGGAGAGATGACGAAGAGATACGCAAGCGCCTGCTGGCGGCTGTGCGGTTTGGAACTGGCGCGTTAATTTGGGACAACGTGATCGGTACATTCGATAGTGCGTCTCTGGCCATGTTTCTGACATCGCCAACATACAGTGACCGAATCTTAGGGTCGTCTGAGACAGGCAGATTCCCGAACCGGGTGATGCTTTTGCTGACCGGTAATAATCTTTCCTTGGCTGGCGATCTGCCAAGGCGGGTAATCGTCTGTCGGATTGATCCGAACAGCGCGACACCGTTCGACCGATCATTTGACCTTCATCCGTTGGAATATGTGTTGGCCAATCGCATGGAGATGCTCGCGGCGGCCTGCACACTTATCCGGGCGCGTTTCCTGCATTGGAAGAAACTGGCGGATGGTAAACTGGCCAGCTTTGAAGATTGGGACCTCATGGTCCGCCAGACCGTTTGCTTCGCTGATACAATGCTCCGGCCTGACTATTTCGGCGATCCGATGTTGCTTGTGAAGGCTGCTCAAGCTGCTGACCCAGACGCGGAGGTGTTGGGGGTGCTGCTTACCGCGTTACTTGACCAGTTCGGAGAACGCGAATTCAGCGCGAAGGATGTGCAGTCGATAGTTTCAGGCGGCTACAACTCGACTGGTCTCGCGAGCGTAGTGAGAGATGTTGTTGGCGACAAACAGATATCATCCTCAACTTCGATTGGTCGTGTCTTAAAGTATCGTGTCGGACGTATTGCTAAGCAAATGCGATTAAAATCGAGACAGGACAAGAACGCCGGATTATCCTACTACCGCGTTGAGCAGATTATAAGAGAGAGCATATGATCAAGCACTTAAAGATAAGCGCTGTGTTCCTTCTCGCAGCAGGCGTGACCGCTTGCACGTCACAACAGCAGGAGGCCACAGAGATGGCCACAAAGATTTGCGAAGATCACATCATCTCTGAACTGAAGGCGCCTTCTACTTATAAGCGCATTTTAGTCGACTCGCAGTTCTGGAAGAGGCCCTCTGTTGAGGCGATGATCTCTAGCGGAAAGACTTGGGGAGAAGAATCTGGGCAGCCTATTTCAAACCCAAAAGAGGCTCCGTTGAGCGACCCTTCAACTGCGTTGGACATCACAATCAGCTACGACGCTCAAAACTCTTTTGGCGTTCCTTTGAGGGGCGAGCGACACTGCTCCTTTAGAGGCGGCAAAGACTACCAATTAAGCTGGACTGGTAATCTCAGCACCAACATCTCGACGGATGCCATTTTTTGTTATGAAAAAGCTGTTGCGCGCGAACAACCGCTCATTTGTCAAAATGATCGTCCAGAACGATTGAAGACGGAATGCTGCTTGCCCAAAGACGAGTATAATTTTGCCACCAAAGATCAGCGCTAGGCAGGCTAGGGTTCAGTTACTGGGATACCGGAGATAACGGAGATATTTCGGGTCCCTCAGTAAATCTGCATCATCGCCTTGATTGTATACGGGTGCAGCGATTGAGGGGAAATATCTCCGTTATCTCCGTTATCTCCGGTATCGCCGTAATTTCTCAAAATTTGAAAACAACTCGACCTATCCGCTTCACGTGTCCATGAACACTTTTCATGCGATCTCTTTTGAGCGGCGTGTAGATCTGCAAGCGGCTTATTCTGGTGTTGGTGCGGCTTGAGCTGGGGCCGTCTGTTGGAGAGCTGCCGCCACCTGTTCGGGACGCAGCGCGCCTTCTCCCGGCCCCATGTCGTCGGCATCCACCATCTTTAGCTTCTTCACTTTCCGGAAGTCAGCTTCTGTTGAAGCGTCAATCTTTGGGCGACCAATGAAGATACCCATCGAAATCTTGCAACGTGCGAAGGCTGTCTCGTCGGGTTTAAGGTCCAACACCAGCGTGTCTGTCGCTTCGCTGGAGACAGAATATGTATGTGTACCCGGCTCTGCCACCATGATGAAATAGCGTCCTGTGCCAAGCGAGCTGACCTTCTGGTCGTTCTCTTTGATGGAGCAGCCTACAATGGGACCAACCCCACCGGGTCGGAACCAGACTACCTGTGACTTTCCTGCTGGTGGTGTTGGAATTTGGATTGTGTTCTGCACTTCCTCTTTAGCCGCCAAAGCCGCTGTAGGGATTGCGGGCAGGGCCAGTGCAAGGACTGTCAGGGCATGGAATGGTTTCATTGTTTTCCTCATGCTAAGGCAAGAGGCGGCCACTACGGGATGGAGGGATAATGGCCGCCTCAGCCTTTGGGGCTTCTTAAGGCTTGGGATGCCTTAAAACTTAAAACCAATGGTGGGCATTACGGAGGTGCCTGTTACGCCACTCTCGTAGTTGGCGTAACGGAATTCTGTCCGAAGAAATGCCTTTGAGCCAAGCGGCATTTCATAGCCAAGCCCTGCGCTAATGCCATCAAGTTTTGTTGATGGACTGGATGCAGACGAGCCTTGGTAGCTGACCGTCGCCTTTACGGAGAGGTTTGTGTAGCCTGCTAGCGCGTAGATTTTGGAACCACCGCTGGTGACTGCGCCCAGACGTGTCTCAGCAAGAAGTTCCCGCCCGCCCTTCACGCAGACCCTATCGCCAGCAACGAAATAGCCTTTGACGCAATCCTTCGCGCCGCTGTCGCCGAAGCCAAGGCCGAAGCCCATAAATGCGCCTTTGCCAATTGAGGTGTCGACGCCAAGGCGACCAATTGCCGAAACGCTGCCGCCGTCAATATTAATTCCTGCGCTAACGCCGCCCCAAGCGTTTGTTTCTGCAAAAGCAGGGGTGGACAGCAGCGTGAAAGCCGCTCCGAAAATTAAACCTTTTCTCACAATCTGCCTCCCTTGGCGTTATACTTAACAACGTATATTAGGGAGCGGCCCCCCTCCCTGGACGAAAATTTATCCTATTTGGAAGCATGTCACAATAAGTTTCATTAGTGAAACGGTAATATGCTCAGCTCATCATCTCGCATACGAAGAGTTGCTCGCCTGATTAATAGAGGTGAGCGCAGTCAGGACGTTGCTGAGCTTATTGCTATGTGAGAGATGTCTGGATCCCACGCGGCTAAATAGTGAAAAAGGCGAGTCTTTCGACGATTGTAGCTTTATCTTTAGTCGCTCTTAAAAATATTGTTTCGCGCTAGACATAGCACGTCCCTACGTTATCATATTTGACATTATATTTTGTTGTTTCTGAGGGGGTGCCGAATGGCCGCGAGCAAAGATGAAGCCTCATTTAATTTTCAATATGATGCGCCAGCTTCACCAACCACCGAGTTTTATGCGCTAGTTGGGGATAATTTTTACACATACTCCACTGGTCCATCAGATATTGATGCGTATTACCTTATCACCGCTCCCGGAACGACTTATACTATTATCGCTGTTGATAACCCCACCGTCGGAAATGCCTTTATTACTTTATATGATGCGAATGGGAACTTTCCTACTCCTGCCTCAGATTACGGAAACTATTCCGCAATTACGTTTATTGCCACATCCACCAAATACATTATCGGCTTGTCGTCTCAGTTTCCTGGTGTTTACGGCGCTAGGGTTTCTAATGATGACATCCGGGAAGCGAACGGCATTGGCGAGACTATTGCCTTCGGACAGGTGTATTCCGGCGCGATTGATTATGTTTCCGACTCTGATCGCTTTGCCTTTCCAGTCGTTGCAGGCGCTCAATATACTCTGAATGTTGCCTCTTCGGTCACAGATCTATTGATTAAAGCAACTTATTTGTACACTATATCTGGCAACGGGTACCTCCCACTCACCGTAGTTAGTTCAGGCTCTGGCTCGTACGTTTATACCGCACCGGAAACTGGGATCGCCGAAGTCAATCTATCCTCCAATTCGTTCGTGCGGACTGGTTCATACAGTCTGTCGGTAACCCAATCTCTGACTAATCGGGCGCCTACCTTCTCTTCGTCCTCTCAGTCTGTCTCGACAAATGAAGACACCGCCAGAGCCGTAAATCTATCTGCTTCTGACGCCGACGGAGATGTGTTGACATATAGCATCTCCGCCTCAGCTTCTAACGGAACTACCAGTATATCTGGTGCTACCGTAATTTATACTCCAAATAGAGATTATAACGGCACAGACAGTTTCGTGATCCGGGCAAGCGACGGCAAGGGTGGCACGGCGACACAGACGATCAATATTTCTGTCGCCGCAGTAAATGACGCCCCATATTTTTCAGTCTCCACAGCTTCTCTGACAACTTCTTCAAACACGCCTGTGTCTTACACGCCGACTGTTTACGACGTGGACAACACGACATACACTTATACTACGTCGAACCCAGCTAATGGTTCAGTCCAGACGTCTGGAGCAACGATAACTTACACGCCTAGGTCTGGCTATTCGGGCGATGACAGCTTCACGGTGACGGCAAACGATGGCAGTGGTGGCACTGCCGTACAGACCATTAGAATCTCGGTTTCTGGCGACGACTATCCCAATACGACTTCTACTTCGGGTGTAATCACCGTTGGTGCAGTTGGCTCTACCGGATCAATCGAAACAGTAGGTGATGCGGATGCTTTCAGCTTAAATTTGACGGCGGGTCGAACCTACACGATCGCAATGCTTGCGACTTCTGGCGCAATAGACCCCTCCCTGAAACTGTACGACCTTAACTTGAATGAGTTGGCGTTTAATGACGACTATTCGTCGACGATAAAAAGCGCGGTCATTACATATACAGCAAACACTACTGGAACTTATTATGTACAGGCCTCAAGCTCTGGAAATTTGACGGGCAATTACAGGGTTACTGCATATTCTGATGATTACGCTGGCTTCGCGACAAGTTCCAGCCCTCAGATTGCAGTCAACGGAGCCGCAGCAACGGGTTCGATCGAAAACTCAATCGACGTTGACGCGTTCAAGGTCATTCTGACCGCCGGAACCGCCTATACATTTAGCATGTCTGCGACATCTGGGTCGCTTGATCCACGCTTGGGTCTGTATGACGTAAACTTGAACTCAATCTCGCTCAACGATAACTACACAACCTCTAGTAATGATGCGCAGATTACCTTCACCCCAACTTCTAGCGGAACCTACTATCTGGGAGCTGAAGGGGCCACACCAGCCACAGGAAGTTATAGAATAACCGTCACAGGTCAGACCACTAACCGCGCACCTTCCTTCTCTTCATCCTCTCAGTCTGTCTCGACAAATGAGGACGCCTCACGATCGGTTACACTTGCTGCGACGGATGCTGATGGAGATGCGTTAACATATAGCGTCTCTAGTTCGGCGTTTAACGGCACGGCTAGCTTATCAGGCAGCACGGTTACATACACGCCGCGGGCTAACTTTAATGGCTCTGACAGCTTCGTTGTCCGCGCAAGCGACGGCAAAGGCGGCACGGCCACTCAGACGATTAACATCACAGTCGCAGCCGTTAATGACGCGCCGACCTTCTCAGCCAGTTCACAGTCGCTTAGCGTAACGGCTGGCACAGCGAAGACTATCACCCTTGCTGCAACGGATGTGGACGGCGACGCACTCACTTACACCACCGCTACGCCTTCCAAGGGTAGTGCAACCATCTCTGGCTCGACCCTTACCTACACCCCAACGTCTTCCGCAACTGGTGCCGATAGTTTTGTTGTGACTGCCCGCGATCCAAGTGGCGCTACAGCTACTCAGACCATTAATGTGACCTTAGCTGCCGCTCCGACCACGACTTCTACAGACTTCCGTGTGACCGCCTCTGACGGCTGGACCGGCACAATTGGTGGTAACGGCCTTGTCTATGGCACAAGCGGGTATCAGGACATTAAAGTTCTGTCTGGTACAGTGAGTTTTGATGCCTCATTCAACAAGGGAGGAGACATCATTCGATTGGGCGGTGCTGCTGGCAGCTATTCCATTCTTCGAGCCGGCTCGTCGTCTCAGATCTCTAATAGCA
>JBEEOY010000027.1:0-45539 GCA_041191345.1 Pseudomonadota bacterium | reverse complement strand
ACGCCATCACGAACGGCAATATTGATTTTGACCGCTGCATTGCCACGCCCGACATGATGGGCATGGTTGGCCGCGTTGCCAAAATCCTCGGCCCCAAGGGCATGATGCCGAACCCGAAGCTGGGCACAGTGACGCCGAATGTCGGCCAAGCTGTGAAGGATGCCAAGGGTGGCCAAGTGGAATATCGCGTCGAAAAGGCCGGTATTATTCACTCGGGCATTGGCAAGGCGTCGTTCTCGGCAGAAGATCTGCGTGCCAATTTTGATGCGCTGGTCGATGCCGTCGTCAAGGCAAAGCCGTCGGGCGCCAAGGGCAAGTATTTGCGCAAGGCTGCCATCAGCTCGTCAATGGGCCCGGGCATTAAGCTCGATGTGGCCGAAATCGGCGCTGCCTGATTTTGAATTTTGTGGGGGTTTGCTGTAAGGGCGCCCCTGCAAGACTGGACCGGCCTTCGGGCCGGCTCCACCGTCCGAGACAGCAGGTGAAGGGAGTTTGCCCTTCTTAATTGCCTGCCTAGACGGGGACATGGATTTTTTTGGTCTCCAAAAGAGACTGCCATTCCCCACGGACAATTGGTTTTGTGCCTTTGCAATGCAAGGGCGCAGAACCACCCGGTTTGCGGATGGGCCGCACGCCGAACGTTGAAGGAGAATGGCATGGATCGTGCTCAAAAGGCCGATGCTGTCGCCGAACTCAAGAGCGTTTTCAACGAGGTTGGGGTGGTTGTTGTCACTCGCAACCTGGGGCTTACTGTTGCACAGTCGACAGAGCTTCGTGGGAAAATGCGTGAGGCCGGGGCCAGCTATAAGGTCGCTAAGAACCGTCTCGCCAAGCTTGCTTCTGTGGACACGCCTTATGCCGGTATCAGCGATCTGCTGACCGGTCCGACGGCCCTTAGCAGCTCGATCGATCCGGTCGCAGCTGCCAAGATCATCGTCGAATTTGCCAAGACCACTGACAAACTTGAAATTGTCGGCGGGGCAATGGGCTCTCAGGTCCTGGACGCAAATGGTGTGAAGGCTCTGGCTTCGCTGCCGTCGCTTGATGAACTGCGCGCCAAGCTCGTGGGCCTTGTACAGGCACCCGCGACCAAGGTTGCTCAGGTTGTTGGCGCACCGGCTGCACAGCTGGCGCGTGTCTTTGGCGCATATGGCGCCAAGGCCGCCTAATTTTGACACTCAATTGAAACTCATGCGGGCCAAGACCCCGCAATTTGGAGACTTAAAATGGCTGATTTGAACAAAATCGTTGATGACCTTTCGGCTCTGACCGTTCTGGAAGCTGCTGAACTCGCTAAGCTTCTCGAAGAAAAGTGGGGCGTTTCGGCGGCGGCCGCTGTTGCTGTGGCCGCTCCGGCTGCTGGCGGTGCTGCTGCACCGGCTGCTGAAGAGCAGTCTGAATTTGACGTCATCCTCGCTGGTGACGGTGGCAACAAGATTGCCGTCATTAAGGAAGTCCGCGCCATCACCGGCCTCGGCCTGACCGAAGCCAAGGCTCTGGTTGAGTCGGCTCCGAAGGCGCTGAAGGAAGGCGTCAGCAAGGACGAAGCTGCCAAGATCAAGGCTCAGCTCGAAGGCGCTGGCGCTCAGGTCGAAGTTAAGTAAGCTTCGCACTTTCGCGATTAAGAAGAGGGCGGTCCATTTGGGCCGCCCTTTTTTTGGTGCACGCGCCACATCTGCGCTGCCTAAATTTTAGGCAATCCGTCGAGCCTGCCCCGAAATCAGGCAGTCCTTATGGCCCCAGGCTGGCCATGCGGAGCCGAACTTCCCTGTAAACCCCTGCAATTCCGTTCATTTTGGCAAACTGGCACGGGCTTTGCTGATCTCCTTGTTGACCAAGTCCAAGGGGGTCCAATGAAACTGATCATCGCCATCATCAAACCGTTCAAGCTGGACGATGTCCGCGAGGCGCTCACTGCGCTGGGCGTCACCGGCATGACCATCACCGAAGTCAAAGGCTTTGGCCGCCAAAAGGGCCAGACCGAAATTTATCGTGGTGCTGAATATTCCACCAACATGGTGCCCAAGGTGAAGGTGGAAGTCGCGTGCGACGATGCCGTTGCCGACCGCGCCCTTGAGGCCATTCAGCAAGCTGCCAACACTGGCTCCATTGGGGACGGTAAGATTTTCATGCTCGATCTCGGCGCTGCGGTGCGCATCCGCACGGGAGAGACGGGCTCGGTCGCACTCTAAAGATCAAGCAGGGGACTTATGACCAAATTTACAACATGGATTGCCGGGGCCGCGACACTGTTCGCCACTGCCCCTGCGCTCGCCCAGACAGGGCCAATTAAGGCGCCCAGCGCTGAACAAATGGCCAGCATGGTTGATAAGGGGGACACAACATGGATGTTGATTTCGTCCGCCTTGGTTTTGCTGATGTCTATTCCAGCGCTTGCCCTGTTTTACGGGGGCTTGGTGCGGACCAAGAATATGCTGAGCCTGTTGATGCAGGTATTCATGATTGTGTCGATTGCGGCCCTGGTTTGGGTCAGCTGGGGCTATAGCCTCTCCTTCACCAGCGGCTCGCCCTATATTGGTGGCTTCTCAAAGCTGTTCTTGCAGGGCGTCGATGCCACAACATTGGCGGCCACTTTCTCGAACAATGTCTATATTCCGGAATATGCGTTTATCGCCTTCCAGATGACCTTTGCCTGCATCACGCCTGCGCTGATTGTGGGGGCCTTTGCCGAGCGGATTAAGTTCACGCCGCTGATGCTCTTTGTCGTGGCGTGGCTGACAATTGTCTATTTCCCGATCGCGCACATGGTTTGGTACTGGTCTGGCCCAGATTTCTTGCCCGACACGCCAACTGATACCGGTCTGCTCTGGGGCATGGGTGCGCTGGACTTTGCGGGCGGCACAGTGGTCCACATCAATGCGGGCATCGCCGGGCTCGTCGGCTGTCTGATGATTGGTAAGCGCATTGGCTATGGCCGCGAGGCAACACCGCCCCATTCGCTGACAATGACCATGATTGGCGCCTCGTTGCTGTGGGTGGGCTGGTTTGGCTTTAACGCTGGCTCCAACCTCGAAGCCAATGGCTTGGCAGCCCTTGCCTTCCTCAACACTTTTGTCGCAACCGCGGCAGCTGCTGTCAGCTGGGCAATTGTGGAGCAGATCCACCATGGCCGTCCATCGCTTCTGGGTGCCGTTACAGGGGCAGTTGCAGGGCTTGTTGCCATTACGCCAGCTTCGGGCTTTGCAGCGCCGATGACGGCCATTCTGCTTGGCCTTGCGGTATCGCCCATCTGCTACCTCTTCGTCGCCGTGGTGAAGAATAAGCTGAAATATGATGACACGCTCGACGTGTTTGGCGTGCACTGCGTGGGCGGCATTGTCGGCGCCATTGGTACCGCCATTGTCGCAGATCCTGCACTGGGTGGTCAGGGCTTCCTTGATTACACTGTCTTCCCAGCTGTTGCCGGCACCTATGACATGGCGGGCCAGCTGGTCACGCAGATTAAGGCCGTTGCTTTGACCTTGCTCTGGTCGGGTCTTGGCTCTGCGGTGCTGTTCTTCGTGCTCGACAAGATCTTCGGTCTGCGTCCCAGCGAAGATGCGGAACGCGAAGGGCTTGATCTCTCCAGCCATGGGGAACGCGCCTACAACTACTAAGCACGTTCACCTGACAAGTTTGGGAAGCTGCCGCACCCTCCTCTCCCAGCGCGCGGCTTCCCTCCCCAGGTTCCACCTGCGAACCTTACTGGGCCGGCATGGTAACGTGTCGGCCCTCTTTTTTTCCAATTAGTTGAGCCGCAGGCCAAACCACAATGTGCGTGGTGTGGCGCGTTCCACAATGCCGGTGGCGCTCAGGGCTGTTTCCACGCGCGCATTGGCCAGATTTTCGCCGCGCACGAAGAGCGATAGGCGCGGGCTAAGCGGCAGGCTGGCCAGTGCATCCATGGTCACAGCGTCGCGTAGGCGGCGGCTATTGGCATCATCTTCAAACTGGGCGGATATGTAGCGGGTGGTGAGCGATACAGTCCGCCAGCCAAGCGTCGCGCTGGCCATATGTCGTGGCGTTTGGGCCGGGCGTAAACCCTGTAAGGCTCGGGCGGCGCCTGTGGCGCGCACGCGCGCATCGGTGAACGCATAGCTGGCAGAAAGCGACCAGATACCCGCCTTATAGCGTGCGTCTAATTCAAGCCCCTTGCTCTCAACGGCGTCAAGATTCAGCCGTTGCCGATAAGCGCCTGTCACTTGCCCAACCCCGGGGAAGATGCCTGGCCCAGTGGCGAGTGTAACATTGCCAATGGCGTCGCGCAGTTGGTTGGTAAAGGCCGTGGCACGCAGCCTCAGCTGAGGCATTGGCTGCACATCCAGCCCAATTTCTGCGCCACGCATCCGTTCTGGCATCAGATTGGGATTGGCGGCTGTTGCGTCTGCTCCAAGGCGGAACGGGCGGTAGAGTTCATTCAATGTGGGCAATCGCCAGCCAAGATAGGCGGCCGTCCGCAGCGTGACTGGCCCTGTTTCCCATGCCAAGCCGGCGCGTGCAGTGGGGGCCCAATCTTGCCGGTTGGCAGGCCGGTCATTGCGGGTGAGAGCGCCGCCGATCAGGCTTTCAATCAGCCGGCCATTGCGGATCCACCAATGGTCGGCACGCGCGCCGCCTGTCAGCGTCACATCTCCCCATGTCGAAGATGCTTCTGCAAACAGGCCTGCGGTGTCGCTCTGCCCGCCCGCCTCGCGCAGCCGCGTCGGCAGGCCGTTAACATAGCTATACAGTTCATTGGTTTCGCCTGTGGTGCGTCGCCAATCTGCGCCAAGCCGCAGCTCAATTTGGGATGCCACAGGCGGGCGCACTTCCAGCCGCGCGCCAAGCCCCGTTGAGGGCACATTATATTGCGCGACTGAGGGCGTGGCGAGGCTCCGGGTGGCATTAATCGACACCGCATTGCTCGTAAATTTGCGCAGTTGCACATAGCCAAGGGCTTGCACGCCCCAGTGGCCGCGATGCACCAAACGCAGGCTGGCATCTGCCCCATCACCGCCATTTTCAGAATAAGCCGTGCCGCGCTCGCGCCGATCCATAAAGCCCATCAGCGAGGCTTGAAGCTCCGTCAGCGCGCTCAAGGGCGCGACACCGCGTGCCGCAAGGCTTGCTTGTCGATAGGGTGCGGGGCGGTCCACGCTGCCGCGCTGGCTGGCAATAATGGGAATAAAGCCATCTCCCCGCCCAAAGCTGGCACTTAAAAAGCCAAAGCCGCCGCCCAATTGCGTGGCGGCAAGCGCCGTTGCATCCAACGCGTGGCGGCTGCCATAGGCAAGGCTGGCTTGTAGCCCAGCAGGCGCATCTGCCGCGGCAATGCTGTCCATTTCAATTGTGCCTGCAAGGGCGCCCGAGCCATAAGCGCCTGAGCCACCCCCGCGAGTGACGCGCACGCTGCCGAGCCGGTCTGGCGCATAAGCGGGCCATGTGATCCAGCCGCCAAAAGGGTCGCTTTGCGGGACGCCATCTAACACCAGCAACGCCCGGCTTGAGGCATTGCCGCCTAGCCCGCGCAATGTGGCCCCTTGGCTGGTGGCATTGGCAGACCGAGCATCACTGCGGCGAAATTGGGCAAGGCCCGCTATATCGCGCAGCACATCTTCAATGCGGCCCGAGGCCGTGGCGATAATCCGATCCCGATCCACAGTCGCAATATCATAGGCCGCATCACCCATGGGCACAGCCAAGGCCCGTCCCGTCACGATAATGTCGGTGCTCTGCGCGTGGGCTGCACTGGCTGGCAGCCCTAAGGCAGTGGCAACAAAGGTAGGCCCCCAAAAGGCGCGGGAAGAGAATCTTATCGTCATGCCCCTGCCTGTGACAGGCATGGGCGCCTCAGGAAAGAGCAGAGCCCGGGAAAATTATTGTGGCCACCGATCATGCACAGGGATGTGGCTGGGCAAGCGGTGCCAGTCTTGCGCATCGCAAGAAAAGGCCGCGAACTCAGCGCCCCCAAAATCCTCCGCAGTATCGAGGCTGCCAATTTTCAGAATAATGGCTTGAGGCAGGCCGGGCGCGCGGGTGAACATATGCGTGCCACAGCGCGGACAAAACTCGCGCGTGACGGCATGGGGCAGATCATCCCGCGTAAATCCAGTGACAGCGCCTTTGGTCAGGGCAAAGCCATCGTTCAAAACGGCCATGCCAATCACGGGCCCGCCGCCTGAGATATATTGGCACTCGCGGCAATAGCATTCAAACTTCATAAAGCCCGGCCCTTGGGCCTCAAATTCCACATCCCCGCAATAACAGCGTCCGGTAATGGCCATGGCCCAATCCTCTCTTTGTTAATCTGGTTTTACAGCCTCGGGATGGGCGGCTGCAAAAGCTGGGAGCGCACAGGCGCGCGCGTCAATGGCCACCAGCTTGGGAAAAGCGTCCAGTGGTGTGTTGACGCGCCGGGCATTGGCCATTTGGGGAATGAGGCAGATATCAGCCAGGCCGGGCGCTGCGCCAGAGAGGAATGGCTGGTCGGCCTCTGCCAGCTGTTCCAATGCGGCAAAACCTTCGCTGATCCAATGCCGGGCCCATGCGTCAACAGCCTCTTGCGGCTGGCCCAGCTCATGGCGAAGATATTTGAGAATACGCAGATTGTTAATCGGGTGAATGTCGGCCGCAATCAGCAAGGCTTTGCCCAGCTCTGCCGCACGCGCGCCTGCGTCTTGGGGGAGAAAGCGTGGGCTTGGATAGGTGGCATCCAGCCAGTCCATAATCGCAAGGCTTTGCGTCAGGCGCAGATCGCCCACCTCGAGCATGGGCACAAAGCCTTGGGGGTTTTTGGCTTTATACTCAGCGGCCTTTTGCGCGCCATCAATCAGGCTAATTGGCACAGACTCATAATTCACACCCTTTAAATTCAGGGCGATGCGCACTCGATAGGCTGCGGATGAGCGCCAATAATCATAAAGCCGGATTGTCATTTCATCTCTCGGATCCATTGGCGGATCAGCGCCACGCCCTCATCATGCTCGGTGGCGCGGCCCAGTTCGGGCATGGCAATGCCGGGCTCTAGGCTTTGCATGCGGGCAAGCAGGTAAGACTGCTCGGGGTGGCCGGGGGCAATTGCAAAGTCCAACCCGGCACTGCCCCGGCCTGCCGCGGTGGGCCGCTTGTTCAACCCCAAATTGGTATCAGCTGCTTGTTCCCAATTGAGCCAGAGGCCGGATGTATCGGCTGGGCCTTTGGGGTTGTGGCAATGCCCACAATTCATGTCGAGATAGGCGCGTGCGCGCGCCGGGACGCTGCCGGTTTTGGGATTGTCCCACACGGGCAATTTCTGCAGCCCGCGCATCTGCCCGGCGAGAAGCCCAATGCGGCGGAGCGCCTGCAATTGCTGGCCATCGTTCAAATTGCGCGCTTTGGGGCCAATGGGGGTGATGGCATCGCCCAGCGCGTGGCAGCCCTTGCACTGGTTAGCATTGGGCACAGCATAGCTGATGGAGCGGGTCTGCCCGTCATAATGCGTCCAGCTGACTGTCATGCGCTGGCCTGCGCGTTTGAGCACGGCCTCTGTCCCATCCGCGTTCCACACATAGGGCAGGGCCACCCAGCCGGAGGCGCGGTGGATGAGCAGGCGTGTTTCCAAGATGCGGATATTCTTGTCTGGTGTGCGAAAATCAGCCGGATAGCCAAAGCTTTTAATCAGCACGCTGCCCACAGGCAGCTTCAAAAGGCCATCGCCCTGCACGTCAGCCTTTTGGCCGCGTGGCAAATAGAGAAACCGGAATTTTTCTGCATAATCAGAAAATAAAGGCGTGTTGAGATGATAGCGGACAACGCCCGGTGCAGGGGTTTGCCCGTTCACCAACAGCCCAAAATCCTGAAGACGGGGCGGCAGGCTGTCGCTCAGGATCAGCGCCTCATTGATGCGCGCCGCCGGACTGGCACTGATTAAGGCCAGCGATAGCCCCGCCAGCAGCACGGCACGCTTCACTTTGCTGCAGCCTCCATGGCGGCAGGCATGAGGATATTGGGCAGGGCTGATGGCGCAGCTGTGGTGGGCGGCTGGTACAGAGCTGGCCGGGCCTGCGTGACGGGTGCCGCTTGGGCTGGGAGGTTCAACGAGACAGCCGGCACGGCGTCCTTAAAATGGACATTGGCTGCCACGCCGCCGACCCCATCCCAAAAAACAGGGGGGAAGCTGCCGCCCATGGCTTGCGCCAGTTCTGCCCCGCCGGGAAAGGCTGGCGCGAAGCCAGCACGGCCATGGCGGTTGCCCGCAACAAGCACATCTCGCGCCATCGGATTATACTGGGTATCGTTAAAGGCGGATTGATAGGCGACCACCATGACATTGGTGGTGCCATTATCGGCCAAATCATTGCCAAAAACATGGACGTTGCGATTGGCCATGACCATCACGCCTGTGCCTGTTGGCACACTGGCAACAATATTGCCTTTGGGCGCAAAATTGGGCGTGTCATTGGCAATCACGCGATTGATGAACACGCGGATGTTATGCCCACCTTGTTGCGGCAAATTGGGCAGATCAAAAATCAGGATTCCGCCCGTGTTGCGGGTCGCCAGATTGCTATGGACATCCGCATCATAGCTGTTCTCAATTTCAATGCCGGCGACATTGAACATGGCAGTTGAATTGCGGACAATGATGTTGCGTGATTGGCCAACATAAATGCCGGCATCTGACGCACCTTTCACCACCGCCCCATCAATCAGCACATCGCGCGATTCCACCGGGTAAAGGCCGTAGGCGCCATTGCTTTCCTTGGGCCCGCCTGTCCATTCTACTCGAATATTTTTATAGACAATCCGGTCTGCCCCTTTGGATTTGATGCCATCGCCGCGGGCATCTTCCACCGCAAAATCGCGCAGCACCACATCATCCGATGTCACGAGCAGCCCTTCGCCAGCGCCTTTTTGCCCGGCAAAGCTGAGCACAGTTTTGTCTGGCCCAGCGCCACGCAGCGTGACGCCGGCGACATCCAGCGAGAGCCCATCCGTCAAATCATAGCGGCCGGCTGCCATCTCAACGATGTCTCCGGGTTTCGCGTCAATCAAAGCCGTTTGCAGCCGGTCTTGCGCATCGGGGCCCGGGGCAACCATCAGGGTGCCAGCATAGGCGGGGGCCGCGGCCAACAAGGACCATGCGGCGGCTTGCATCGCTCTCCATTTCATGGCCTAAGCATTGCATCAACTGGCACCTATGCCAAGACCGAATTCAATTAGGGAGAGTTGTCGATGCGCCATTTGCTGACCGGCCTTGTCCTTCTGGCTTCAGCCAGCCCCAGCTTTGCTGCAACATCTGTATCGGGCCGTTGGTATACGGAAGAAAAAGACAGCATTGTTCAAATCGGCCAATGCGGCCCCGTGGTCTGTGGCAAAGTTGCCAAAGTTTTGCGAGCGGCGCCCAATGGCGGCAAGCCGGTGGATGCCAATAATCCAGACCCTGCTTTGCGCAATCGCCCAATTGAGGGGATTATTCTTCTGTCCGGTTTCAAAGAATCGGGAGATGAATGGGAAGGCCAGATTTATGATCCGCGCGCCGGCAAAACCTATCGCTCCACTCTTAAAAAGCAGCCCGATGGCACCTTGCGGGTGAAAGGCTGTCTCGGGCCATTTTGCCGCGCCGTAAAGTTCACACCCGCCCCCTAATTGGGGCGGGTTTGCGCTTATTTTTTCAGGCCAATTTCAATTAACCGCTGCACCAAGAAATCATTGGCGGCGATTGGCTCAGGATAAAGATTGGGCGTGTCCGCGCTGATGCAGCCCGGCAGCGTCTCAATCAGAAAATCTGAGGCGAGGTGCAGGAAAAAGGGCATCGAATAGCGCGGAATATGCCGCCGCTCAGGCGGCGGGTTCAACACGCGGTGAATGGTGGACGGCAGATGGTGGTTGGTCAGCCGTTCCAGCATATCGCCCACATTAATCACCATCGCGCCCTCAGGCGGCGTGATCGACAGCCATTCCCCCTCGCGCGTGAGCAATTGCAGGCCACCTTCTTCGGCACCCAGCAACAGCGTTATCAGGTTGATGTCACCATGCGCGCCCGCGCGAATGCCCGGCGCATCCGCCGGAATGGGCGGATAATGCAGCAGGCGCATCACCGAATTGCCATTTTCAACGGCGGGATCAAACCAATTGGGGGCCAGCCCCAAATAGCGCGCAATGGCCGAGAGCAGGCGGTTGCCAGCCTCATCAAACGCCGCATACATTTGGTGGAAGGTCGGCTCAAAGTCTGGCAGTTCCTTGGGCCAGATATTATCGGGCATATGGTCGCGAAAGCGATGGCCGGGGGGCAGATCGCGCCCGATATGCCAAAATTCCTTCAAATCGACGTGCGTTGCATCTTTGGCAATTTCGGTGCCAAAGGGCGTATAGCCGCGCTGGCCCGACAGCTCAGCGGAATAATAGCTGCGCTTCACCTCTTCGGGCAGCGCAAAAAATTGCCGCGTCAAATCCCAAGCCCGATCAATCAGCCCGGCATCAATGCCGTGATCTGCCACAACGGCAAAGCCAAAGGTACGAAAGCTATTGCCAATTGCTTGGGCAAAGCCGTCAGGGTCGCGCGCCTGATCGGCAAGCGATAGCGTTGGGATCTGGTTCAAAACATCAGTCATAAAGGCGCTCTAGGCGCAGATGCGCGTCTATTCCAGCCCGCTATTGACCAACTTCAGTTCATTTGACGGCGCTGACTTTTGTGACAGACGGCCATCGACACGCGCGCCCGTTTCCACTGAGATGCTTTCATAGGCCACATCGCCCAGCACACGCGCCGATTTTTCAATGACCAGCTCGGTTGCAACTACTGTGCCTTCAACAGTGCCGGCAATGGAAGCGCGTTGCGCAGTTACATTGCCCTTGATGCGGCCCGACGCGCCCAAGGCAAAGCTGGCACAGCTCACATCGCCAATCAGCTCACCATCAATCAGCACATCGCCACCCGCAGACAAATTGCCCGTTAAGGACACATCATTGCCAATGACAGACCGGCCATGCGCGGCCATTGCCGCGTCCGTTCCTTTGCCCCATGCCATCGTGTCTATTCCCCCATCTAATTCGCTTGTGGAGCAAGGTTAGGCAGACCGAAGTGATTCGCCAAATAATTTGGGACTGGCGGGGCTAGAACAGGCCGCCGCCGAGCATTAGGCGCAAGACGCCAATGACAATCACAATCAGGTTCAGCGTCCGCCCGCTGCTTTGGCCCGATGTTGCCCCAATGCCCAGGCCAAGAATAGCCAAGGGAATGATGAGCCAATTGGCCCAGCCCAAAAAGGGAATGAAAGCAATGGCCACCATCACCAGCGCGACACAGCCAATTAAAAGAGAAATCATATTGCGCATATCAAGATCCTGACCCTCTTATAGGTCCATTGCAAGCCGGACCTGTCCTCCCTAATTCACATAGTTGTCAGCGACCATCGCAAGAGTCGCGCCCCTGAGAGGAAGTGTTGAGGAACATTATGGCTTACGCTCATACGCATGATGCCAATCCGCATTGGCTGCCGCGCCTGCCGCGCACCGCCACGGACGAGATCCCCGGAACAGATGGCTGGCCGCTGGTTGGCACGACATTTCAGCAATTGCGTGATCCCCATGCCTTTACGCGCAAAATGGCCGCAACCTATGGCCCGATTTATCGTGTCCGCAGCTTTGGCGGGCGCACGGTGCAGTTGCTGGGCCCCGAAGCGAATGAGCTGGTGCTGTTTGATCGGGACAAGCTCTTCTCGTCGGAACAGGGTTGGGGGCCCATTCTCAATTTGCTCTTCCCACGCGGGTTGATGCTCATGGATTTTGAGCAGCATCGTGTGCATCGCCGCACCTTGTCTGTTGCCTTCAAGCCCGAGCCAATGAAGCTCTATTGCGAAGCGCTGAATGACGGCATTGCCCGCCGCCTGAAAGACTGGTCGGGCAAGAAGTTTGAATTTTATGCTGCCATTAAGGCTCTGACGCTCGATTTGGCCGCTACGTCCTTTTTGGGGATTCCGTGGGGCCCAGAGGCCGACCGGATTAATCAAGCCTTTGTCGATATGGTGCAGGCCTCAGTGGGCGTGGTGCGCATTCCCATTCCTGGCACCAAAATGGCCAAGGGGGTTGCAGGCCGCGCCTATCTGAAAGAATATTTTGGCCGGGAAGTTCCCAAGCGCCGCGCCTCCGACGCGCAAGATATGTTCAGCCAAATCTGCCGGGCGACCAACGAAGATGGCAGCTTGCTCAGTGATGATGAGATCATCGATCACATGAACTTTTTGATGATGGCAGCGCATGACACGATCACGTCCTCCGCGACATCCATGGTCATGCTGCTCGGCCAAAATCCAGAGTGGCAAGACACACTGCGCGATGAAATGTTGGGCTTGGGTCTTGCAGGCAATGATCTGCCCTATGATCGGCTGAATGATCTGGTTCTCACAGATTATGCCTTTAAGGAATCGCTGCGCTTAATGGCACCCGTGCCCTCTATTCCGCGCCGTGCAGTGAAAGATTTTGATTTTGGCGGCTATCATTTCAAAGCCGGCACTTATGTGGGCATTAGCCCGGCCTTTACGCACAAAATGCCAGAACATTGGCCTGAGCCGGACAAATTTGATCCCATGCGCTTTACGCCAGAGCTGGTGAAGGCGCGGCACAAATATGCATGGGTGCCCTTTGGCGGCGGCGCGCATATGTGCCTTGGCCTGCACTTCGCCTATATGCAGATGAAAATTCTGATGTGGCACATGCTGCGCGATCATCGCATTGTGCTGCCTGCGGGCAGTGGTGCTGCTTGGCAGGCCTGGCCCATTCCCAAGCCGCGCGATGGCCTGCCGGTGCAGATTGCCCCGCGCGAGGCTTGACCGCCATTTCTCCTCGCTGTATTATCTTTCTAATACAGTGAGGAGTCCGTCATGTCTGCGCCTGTCAAAACCTTTGTGATGCTGAGCCTGTTCGCAGGCCTGTCTGCTTGCGATACCAGCAGCCAAAATGCAGAGGCCACCAATGCGCCGGGCACGAATATTTCTGTGTCCGCCAAATCAGAAAGCGGCGCTCCGGTGAGCATCAAGGCAGATAGCGAAACGGGCCGGCTTGCAGTTAAATTACCGGGCGTTGATGCAACCATCGCCATGCCCAAAATCATGCTGAAAGACAGCAATTTCGATTTAGACGGGGTAAAACTGTTTCCCGGCGCCACAATTTCGACTGTCTCGGTTGTGGCCGATGGCGCAAGCAACGCAGATGCCGCCAAGGTTAAAATCGTGTTTCAGGCTCCGGCTTCTCCCGCAGCTGTGAAAAGCTGGTTTGAACAAGCCTTTAAAGAGAAAGCGGTGGCCGTGCGGGCCGCTGGAGAAAGTTTGATTGGCCAAACGCGCAATGGCGGCAATTTTCGCATGGAGTTTGCCTCAGCCCAAGATGGCAAGACCAACGGGACGATTTTGATTTCCGAGCAACGTTAGGCTTTTGCTGGCTGGCAGGCTCATCTGCCTTTAGTGGACAGGCCGAGGAGATCCTGATGCGCGCTTTTCGACAAGTGGATGTGTTCACGCGCCGCCCCTTTTTCGGCAACCCTGTGGCTGTCATTCTTGATGGGGCAGGCCTGACGACAGATCAGATGCAGCAAATTGCCCAATGGACCAATTTGTCTGAAACAACTTTTGTTCTCCCGCCGGAAGATGCAGCGGCCAGCTATCGTGTCCGCATCTTTACGCCGCGCGCTGAGCTGACCTTTGCGGGCCATCCCACTTTGGGCACCGCGCATGCCGTGCTGGAGGCTGGGATTGCCGAGCCCGTTCAGGGCAAGCTGGTCCAGCAATGCGCGATTGGCTTGGTCGATGTGACGATTGAGGGCGATATGCGGGCCTTTCGTCTGCCGCGCTATGCGGAACAAGATGCTCCTCAAGCTGACAAGTTGACGGCCGCCTTGGGCGTGCCGGGCCTCCTTGTTGCGGCACCCAAGCTGCTCGATGTCGGGCCACGCTGGGTGATTGGCGAATGCGCCTCGATTGAGGCGCTCGCTCAGCTGGTGCCCGATTTGGCAGCCCTTGCTGATTATGATCGTGCGCATCACACAACGGGCCTCACGCTCTTTGCAGTTGGGCCAGAGGGCGTCAAAGTCCGCTCTTTTGCGCCTGCGGACGGCATTGCGGAAGATCCTGTCTGCGGCAGTGGCAATGCAGCCGTTGCGGCGTATCGCCTGCTGCGCGGAACGCTGGCAGATGGGCAAAGCTATCAGGCCTCGCAAGGCCGCGAGGTTGGCCGGGATGGCGAAATTCATGTCCGCATTTCGGGCGGGGATGTGCATGTGGGCGGGCAGTGTGTGACCTGCGTATCAGGTATGATTGGGCTGTAAATCAGGGCTTGAGCGCGGCTGTGCTTCTCTTCTGCGTGCAATGCGGCTAAGGCACGGATGATGCACCCGATCTTTCTTGTCATGACGGGCGGCGCTTTGGGCGCTGCGGCCCGCTATCTGGCGGCCAACGCCTTTGGGCTGCGCGGGGATTGGCCCATGGGCACATTTTTCGTCAATCTGCTGGGCGGATTGTTGATGGGTGTGCTGGCGGCTTTTGTCCTGCGCGGTAGTGCGTCTGAGGGCGTCCGCCTTTTTGTAGGCGTTGGGATTTTGGGCGGCTTCACCACATTTTCGGCCTTTAGTTTGGAAGGCTTTAACATGATTGCACGGGGCCAATGGGCGCTGGCAATCGGCTATGCGCTTGCTTCTGTAACGGGATCAATTCTCGCGCTTGCCATTGGCTATGGAGTGGCTCGCGCATGAGCACAGAAGTTCGTCAGTTCACCGTTGATGCCGAAGATGATGGCATTCGATTGGACCGCTGGTTCAAGCGGCATTTGCCTGATGCCAATTTTAACACTGTCTCGCGCTGGGCACGCACGGGCCAGTTGCGCGTCGATGGCAAGCGGGCAACCCCGGGTGATCGGGTTGAGTCTGGCCAGCAAATTCGGGTGCCCCCGGCAGATCCTGTTGCACCAGCCACGGCCAAGCCCAAAAAAGAGCGGCCCCGCCTGAGTGATGATCAGATTGCCTTTGCCGAAAGCCTGGTGATTCATAAGGACAAGGCCGCATTGGTTTTGAACAAACCGCCGGGCCTTGCCACACAAGGCGGCACAGGCACGACGGAACATGTCGATGGCTTGTTGGATGGCCTGTGGTTTGAACATGACCAACGGCCAAAGCTTGTTCACCGGTTGGACAAGGATACTTCGGGCGTGTTGCTGGTGGCGCGCACATCGCGGGCCGCCGCCTCTTTTTCCAAAAGCTTTTCCAGCCGCACCGCGCGCAAAATTTATTGGGCCATCATTGTCGGCGTGCCGTCCATTGAAGATGGCATGATTGACTTGCCACTCTCCAAACAGCCCGGCACGGGTGGTGAGAAAATGCATGTTGATGAAGAAAATGGGGCGCCCTCACGCACGCGCTATCGCGTGATTGATCGGGCCGGGAATAATGCGGCTTGGGTAGAGCTTCAGCCACTGACTGGGCGGACCCACCAATTGCGCGTCCATATGGCCGCCATTGGCCACCCCATTGTAGGGGATGGCAAATATGGCGGGCGCGAGGCCTTTTTGACGGGCACGATTAGCCGCAAAATGCACCTTCACGCGCGCCGCTTGCGCGTCGACCATCCCGATGGCGGGCAAATTGATGTGCGGGCAGACTTGCCCCAGCATTTTGCCGAAAGCCTGAAAGATTTGGGCTTTGATCTGGCGGATGGCGATGCGTTGCCCTTGGATGAGATTAAGTTCAGCGAAACGCCCGAGGGCAAAAAGCGCGCCCAAGCCCAAAAGGCCAAGGCTGCCCGCAAGGAACGTAAAGGCGAGCGTCGCGGGCGGGGCGCTGCGCGGTCAACAGGCCCTGCCAAGCGCGACAAGGCGCCCTCTAAGCGCCCACGGAGCTAGGATGCACCCCAGCCCCGCCTTTCGATGGGAAGATCGTGCGGCTTTGCAAGATTTCGCCCACACCATTGGCTTTGGTGTCCTCTTTGCCCAAACGCCTGAGGGGCCGCGCGTTGCGCACGTCCCCTTTGTGGTGACGCAAGAGAATAGCTTTGCCATCCATCTGGCGCGGAGCAATGCCTTGGCGCGGCATTTGGACGGGGCAACAGCTTTGCTCGTCGTCACTGGCCCCGACGGCTATGTCAGCCCGGATCATTATGGTATTCCGGACCAAGTCCCCACTTGGAATTATGTGGCGGCCGAATTTGAAGGCCAGATTGCGCGGCTTGATGAGGCGGCCTTGCTGGCCCAAATTGATGCCCTGTCGGCACAGGAAGAAGCACGATTGGCGCCCAAACGCCCCTGGACGCGAGCAAAGGCAAATCCCGCAGTGATTGACAAGCTGCTCGCCGGCATTTGGGGGTTTGAATTGCACGTCACGCAGTGGCGCGGCACGGCCAAGCTGAGCCAGAACAAGCCTGAAGATGTCCGCCTGCGCACGGCAGATGCGCTTGAAGCCGAGGGCAAAACCGCCTTGGCCCATTTGATGCGGATATTGCCCGCATGAACAAACTTGCCCTGTTTGATTGTGATGGCACACTGGTGGATAGCCAGCAGAATATCATCCTGTGCGTCAATGCGGCGTTTGAGCGCGCAGGGCTGGTCCCGCCGACGCGGGCGGCCACAAAGGCCATTGTGGGGTTGAGCCTGTTGCCTGCCATGCAGGCGCTGCTGCCAGATGCGCCGCATGATCTGCACGTGCAATTGGCAGAAGATTATAAAACAGCCTTTCAGCGGATGCGGGGGCGTGGCCTTGTTGAAGAGCCGCTTTTTGACGGCATTGCCGCGGCGTTGGATGCGCTGGAGGCAGAGGGCTGGCTATTGGGTGTGGCGACAGGCAAGTCTGACCGCGGGCTGGATTTATGCTTGCGCCACCATGGGCTGCGAGATCGATTTATCACGCTGCAAACTGCGGACCGGCACCCCTCCAAGCCGCACCCTTCCATGGTTGAACAGGCCATGGCCGAAGCCGGGTCTGCCCCCCACACAACAGTGATGATTGGCGACACCAGCTTTGATATGGCAATGGGCGTGGCCGCAGGCGCGCGAGCGCTGGGGGTGAGCTGGGGCTATCACCCAGTGGAAGACCTATGGGCGGCAGGCGCCTATCATGTGACGGACCACCCAGATTTTTTAATGGAGGCACTGGCATGAGCCCTTCTGACGACATCGCCGCCAAGCGTTTTGCGCTGATGAACTTAGCCCGCTTTGCATCTGTTGCGCTGGTCTTTGTGGGCATTGCCAATATCGCGGGCAAGCTGTTGCCTGAGGCTAAGCCCTTTTTGGGCTATGCCCTGTTCTTTGCCGGAGTTGGCGGCTTTTATGGCCTGCCGATTGTGTTGAAGCGCCGCTGGCGCACGGGGGATGAATGAAGCGCTTTTACAAAAGCGTGACGACCAATGATGCTGGCGGCGTGCTGTTGGATGGGCGCCCCGTTCGCACCCCTGCGCGTGTGCCTTTGGTCATGCCAACGCCCGCCTTGGCAGAGGCAGTTGCTGCCGAATGGGCGGCGCAAGGCGAAGAAATTCGCCCGCAAGACATGCCTCTGACGGGCCTTGCCAATGCCGCCATTGATCGCGTGGCGCCCGAGCAGGCGGCCTTTGCGGCCAGCCTTGCCCAATATGGCGAGACCGAATTGCTCTGCTATCGTGCCGATGGCCCGCCAGACTTAATTGCCCGCCAGCATGAACGCTGGGATCCATTGCTGGATTGGGCGCGCGAGCAATATGATGTCGATTTTACGCTGGTCACCGGCATCATGCACCAGCCGCAACCTATGGCCACTGTGCAGCGCTTAGGCGGTGCCGTGGCCTCAGCCAGCCCGCATCAGCTGGCCGCCCTGTCCCCTCTGGTGACGATCAGCGGCTCGCTGGTGGTGGGTCTTGCGCTCTTGGAAGAAGCTGTGCTGCCCGAAGATGCCTTTGCCATCGCGCATCTCGATGAACTGTGGCAGGCTGAACAATGGGGCGAGGATGAATGGGCGCTTGACGCACGCAATGCCCGCAAGCGGGATTTTCTGGCCGCCTGCCAGTTTTTAGAGCTGCTTTAACCCCGTGAGAGCTTAGTCCCGGCTAGATTTGCCGAGGCTGCGGACAAATCCAATCAGCCCCGTTTGGCGGCTGCGCTTGAGGCGCTCGGCCTCCAAAATGGCTTTCACATTTTGGAAGCACTGCTCCACATCGTCGTTCACCAGCACATAATCATAGCCATCCCAGTGGCTGATTTCGGCTGTTGCGCGGGCCATGCGCCCGGCAATCACCTCTTCGCTATCCGTCCCGCGTGCGCGCAAGCGCCGCTCCAATTCCTCCAGCGAAGGGGGGAAGATGAAGACACGAACAACATCGCCGCCGGCTTGTTGGTACAGCTGCTGCGCGCCCTGCCAATCAATATCAAACAGGACATCGCGGCCCTCAGACAAGGCCTTTTCCACGGGCGCGCGCGGCGTGCCATAGCGATTGCCAAAGACGTGTGCCCATTCGAGAAACTCATTCTCCGCAACTTTTTGGCGGAAATGCTCAACATCAACAAAGTGATAATCTTGGCCATCCACTTCGCCGGGGCGCGGTGGCCGGGTGGTCGCAGAGACCGACATTTCAAGGCCCGCATCTGAGGCCAGCAACTTGCGCGAAATGGTCGACTTGCCGGCACCCGAGGGCGACGACACAATGAAGAGAATGCCACGCCGCTTAAACTTGTGCGGGTCTTTGGGATCAATCTGGGCCATGGCCGCTCTTGCAACGACAGGCTGCGCGCGTCAATTGCCAGACCGGTCCAGCTTGGCATGACTTGCGCCCAACATCTGCTCTGGCCGCACCAAGGCATCAAAGCGATCCGCAGAAATCAGACCCAATTCTAAGGCGGCCTCGCGCAGCGTTTGCCCGCTTTGGTGCGCGTGTTTGGCAATGAGCGCGGCTTTGTCATAGCCAATTTCGGGGGCGAGCGCAGTCACCAGCATTAGTGATTTTTCGACAAGCTCGGCAATGCGGGTGCGATTTGGTTCCAGCCCATTGATGCACTGGGTGGCAAAGCTCGTCATGCCTGTTGCCAGCAAGTCAATCGACCGCAGGATGTTGGCGCCAATCATGGGCTTAAACACATTCAGCTCCAAATGCCCCTGCATCCCGCCAATGCTGATCGCGTGATGATGGCCCATGATTTGGGCTGCCACCATGGTCAGCATCTCGGCCTGTGTCGGGTTCACCTTGCCGGGCATGATGGAACTGCCGGGTTCGTTTTCGGGCAAATGCAATTCGCCAAGGCCAGCGCGCGGGCCAGAGCCCAGCAACCGAATGTCATTGGCAATCTTGGTCAATGCGACAGCAAGAGTATTGAGCGTCCCTGAGAGGTGGACCAGCGCATCTTGCGATGCGAGGGCCTCAAAGGGGTTTTGCGCCGGGGCAAAGGGCTGGCCGGTCAGTGCGGCAATTTCGACACACATAGCTTCGGCAAAACCCGGCGGTGCATTTAGGCCCGTCCCCACAGCAGTGCCGCCAATGGCCAGCCGATCTGTGCCAGCAATCACGGCAGGTTCAATGCGCCGTCCGCAGCGATAGAGTTGATGCGCATAGGCTGAAAATTCCTGCCCCAAAGTGAGGGGCGTTGCGTCTTGCAAATGGGTGCGGCCAATTTTGATGATGTCTGCCCAGTCGCGCGCCTTGCCTTCAAGCGCAGATTGCAACTGCGTCAGCGCGGGCAGCAATTTCTGCCGCACCGCAGAGGAGGCGGCAATGTGCAGCGCGGTTGGAAAGGCATCGTTGGAAGATTGGCCTTTATTGACATGGTCATTGGGATGGACAGGCGCCTTGCCGCCGCGCGTGCCTGTCAGCAGTTCATTGGCCCGCCCGGCAATCACTTCATTGACATTCATATTGGTCTGCGTGCCAGAGCCTGTCTGCCAGATGACCAAGGGGAATTGATTGTCGAGCGTGCCCGCGATGACGTCGCTAGCCGCGTGCTCAATGGCCTCCGCAATCTCGGCGGATAGGCCATGGCGGCGGTTCACG
This sequence comes from Pseudomonadota bacterium, assembly GCA_041191345.1. Lineage (GTDB taxonomy): Bacteria > Pseudomonadota > Alphaproteobacteria > Sphingomonadales > Sphingomonadaceae > Aquisediminimonas. The sequence goes on along the minus strand of JBEEOY010000027.1, from coordinate 25,596 downwards.
CGCGCTGCAGCCTGTTTGATCAGCGCCAGCGCGTGAATGATGGCGATCGGCATCCGCTCGCTTGAGCCGAACGGAAAATTTCGGAGGCTGCGCTGCGTTTGCGCGCCCCAATAGGCATCGCCGGGAACAGCGATGGGACCGAAGCTATCGCTCTCGGTCCGCTCGCGGCTCATTTCTTGCGGCCAAAATCCACGGTGACGACATTGGACCCATCTTCAATGGGCAAGGCGCGCGGGCCATCATTCTCAGCCTCGCCATGCCCTGGCACATCATCTTCGTCGAAATTAACTTGGAAGTGCAGCGCAAATTCCACAGCCGGATCCACAAAGGCCGTAATGGCATCAAAGGGGATGACCAGCTTGGTTGGCACTTGGCTAAAAGTCAGGCCCACTTCAAAGCCATGGTCATCCACATTCAAGTCCCAGAATTTATTCTGGAGCACGACTGTCATCTCGTCAGGGAAGCGCTGGCGCAGATGATCGGGGATGATCACGCCTGGCGCCGAGGTTTTGAAAGTGATGTAAAAATGATGGGCGCCCGGCAAATCGAGGTTAGATTGGATGCCACTTAGCACCCGCCCCACCACGGCGCGCAGGGCCTCCTGCACAATGTCATCATAGGGAATCAGGCTGTCGGGCATATCGTCTGTCATAATGAAAAGGACGTTGGACGCTTGGGAACCTGTGGTCAAGCGGTTGCGCGCACGCACAGGGGCGCTATAGGCCTTGGCCCATGCGGACCGCGACGATTCAGCGCAAGACCAGCGAGACCTCGATTGAGGTTGAGTTGAACTTAGATGGCACGGGGCTTTACCAAGTCTCGACGGGCATTGGCTTTTTGGACCATATGCTGGAGCAACTCTCGCGCCATTCGTTGATTGACCTGAAGGTCAAAACAGTCGGTGATTTGCATGTCGACCAGCACCACACCACTGAAGACACAGGCATTGCCATTGGCGAGGCTGTGCTAAAGGCGCTGGGCGATAAAAAGGGCATTACGCGCTATGGCCATGCCTATGCGCCGATGGATGAAACGCTGACGCGCTGTGCGCTGGATATTTCAGGTCGGCCTTGGCTCGTCTTCAAAGCAGAGTTTGGCACGCCGCGGTTGGGCGAATGGGAAACTGAGCTGATTGAGCATTGGTTCCACAGCTTTGCTCAAGCCGCCGGCATCACGCTGCACGTTGAAAATCTCTATGGCAGCAACAACCACCATATTGTGGAAAGCTGCTTCAAGGCGCTTGCGCGGGCGCTGCGGGTGGCAGTGGAAATTGACGTGCGCAAGGCAGATGCCATTCCCTCGACCAAGGGGATGCTGTGAGCCTGGCGCTGATCGATTATGGCGCGGGAAACCTCCAGTCGGTCAGGAATGCACTGAAAGCGGCTGGCGCTGCTGATGTTTGTGTGACCGCTGATCCAGATGCTGTGCGCCGTGCGGATCGCATTGTCTTGCCAGGTGTTGGCGCATTTGCCCATTGTATGACGGCTTTGACAGCCATTGACGGTATGGTCGATGCGCTCAATGACCGTGTTATCACACAGGGCCAGCCCTTTTTGGGGATTTGTGTTGGTATGCAGCTCATGGCCGAGGCGGGGGAAGAACATGGCCGCCACCAAGGGCTGGGTTGGATTGCTGGCACGGTGCGCAAAATCACCCCCGCGGACGCGGCATTGAAGGTTCCGCATATGGGCTGGAATGATGTGGTGCCCACAACCCAACATCCCTTGCTCCAGACGGGCGAAGCTTATTTTCTCCATAGCTATGCCTTTGAAGGTGCAGATGTGCTGGCGAAAACGGATCATGGCGGGCCAATTGTTGCGGCCATTGGCCGTGATAATTTTGCCGGCGTGCAATTCCACCCGGAAAAAAGCCAGCGTTATGGCATTGCCCTTTTGTCGCGCTTTTTGGACTGGCAGCCATGAGCGAAAGCAAGCCCTTGATCATCTTTCCCGCAATTGACCTGAAGGGCGGCCAAGTCGTGCGGCTGGCTGAAGGCGATATGGATCGGGCCACGATCTATGGCGATGATCCCGCCGCCCAAGCCAAGCTTTTTGCGCAGGCGGGGGCAACCCATCTCCACGTTGTCGATCTGGATGGCAGCTTTGCGGGCCATGCCGTCAATGCAAGCGCTGTTGAAGCTATTGTCCGCGCCTTTCCGGGCCGCGTGCAATTGGGCGGTGGCATTCGCAATATGGCGGCCGTTGAGCGGTGGGTTGCGCTTGATGTCGCGCGGATTGTGATTGGCACGGCGGCCCTGAAGGACCCAGATTTTGTGAAGGCAGCGGCCAAGGCTTTGCCGGGGCAAATTGTTGTCGCTGTCGATGCGCGCGATGGCTTTGTCGCCACCGATGGCTGGGCCGAAACATCGGATATGGCCGTGGTCGATTTGGCCCGCCGCTTTGAAGATGCGGGCGTGGCCGCTTTGCTGTTTACGGATGTCGGCCGCGATGGTCTGCTGAAAGGGTGTAATGTCGAGGCGACAGTCGCGCTCGCACGGGCGACCGACATTCCCGTCATTGCTTCAGGCGGCGTTGCCGACATTGCTGATATTCAGGCCCTGAAACCCTGTGTGGCTGATGGCGTGGAAGGCGTGATTACGGGCCGGGCGCTTTATGATGGGCGGTTGGATTTGGCCGAGGCGCTGAAAGTTGCGGCGCAATGAGCGTGCGTGTCCGCGTTATTCCTTGTTTGGACGTGGCCAATGGCCGCGTTGTGAAGGGCGTCAATTTTGTTGACCTGATTGATGCGGGCGATCCCGTTGAAGCGGCGCGGGCCTATGATGCGGCAGGCGCGGATGAGCTGTGCTTCCTTGACATTACGGCCAGCCATGAAGGCCGCGATACGATCCTTGATGTCGTCGCGCGCACGGCGGAAGTCTGCTTCATGCCGCTGACAGTGGGCGGGGGTGTGCGCTCGGCAGAGGATGCACGTGCGCTGCTTTTGGCCGGTGCAGATAAAGTGGCTGTCAATTCCGCGGCTGTCACCCGGCCCGAACTGGTCGCGGACATTGCGGGCCGATTTGGCAGCCAATGCGTGGTTGCCAGTGTCGATGCCCGGCGCAGTGGCGATCATTGGGAAGTCTTCACGCATGGCGGGCGGCGGGCGACTGGCATTGATGCAGTGGCCCATGCCGTGCGACTGGCAGAGCTGGGCGCTGGGGAAATTTTGGTCACCTCGATGGATCGGGATGGCACGCGCGACGGGTATGATCTGGACCTAACACGCACCATTGCGGATTCTGTATCCGTGCCCGTGATTGCATCGGGCGGCGTGGGCCATTTGGACCATCTGGTCGCGGGTGTGCGCGATGGCCATGCCAGTGCCGTTCTGGCCGCCTCTATCTTCCATTTTGGCGACGCGACCATTGGCGATGCACATCGCGCGCTGGCGGCCGCGGGCCTTGCGGTGCGCCACCCCGTGACTGGCTGAGACGCGCCAAGGCTTGACGCCGGGCGGGCTGCCGCGCACAGACAGGCCATGTCCGACACGCTTTTTCGCCTTGAACAGACTATTCACGCCCGCCGCGTGGCTGACCCGTCGACATCCTATGTCGCAAAGCTGACAGCGCGTGGCCGGGCGAAGATTGCGCAAAAACTGGGTGAAGAGGCAACCGAAACCATCATCGCCGCGCTAAGCGAGGATGATAAGGCCCTGGCGGGGGAAGCGGCGGATTTGTTGTTCCACTTGCTGGTTCTGCTGGCGGATCGCGGCGTGGCGCTGGCGGATGTGCTGGCAGAATTGGATGCGCGCGAAGGCCTGTCGGGCCTTGCCGAAAAAGCTGCTCGTAAGGAGTGATCTGTGCCAATTGACGCGCTTGCCCCCTATGATGACCAGAATGTGTTCGCCAAAATTTTGCGCGGCGAAATCCCCAATAAGACAGTTTATGAGGATGATTGGGCGCTCGCCTTTCATGACATCAATCCGCAAGCGCCAGTGCATGTGCTGGTGATCCCCAAGGGTCGCTATGTCAGTTGGGATGATTTTTCGGCCCAAGCCAGCGAAGCAGAAATTATTGGGTTCATCCGGGCCGTTGGTCATGTTGCCCGCGAATTGGGGCTTCCCGCGCCCGGATATCGGCTCTTGGCCAATATTGGCGGCCATGGTCATCAAGAGGTTCCCCATCTGCACGTGCATATTTTTGGCGGAAAACAAATGGGGGCGATGCTTCCCCGCTGATATTTTGTTGCGCGGGCCGGATTAGGCCTTAGGTTGCGCCTCAAAGACATATCCTTGGGAGAAGTTCATGTTGTTTCAACGCGTCAAACCGCTTGATGCGATTCTCGCAACAGCCGAGAAAAAGGCTCTTACGCGAACGCTTGGGGCGCTGCAGCTGACGATGCTGGGCATTGGGGCCATTATCGGCACCGGCATTTTTGTGCTGACGGCCTCGGCAGCCGATAAAGCTGGCCCGGCCATGATGATCTCGTTCCTCATTGCAGCTGTCGTCTGCGCGCTGGCCGCTTTGTGCTATGCAGAATTGGCAGCGATGGTCCCGGTTTCCGGCTCAGCCTATACTTATAGCTATGCCACTTTTGGCGAAGTTGTCGCCTGGATTGTCGGCTGGGCGCTGGTGCTGGAATATGCCATTGCCGCCTCGGCTGTCTCTGTTGGCTGGTCGGGCTATATGGTCAGCTTGGTCGAAGAGATATTCAAGGTGGATATACCGAATACCTTCGTCAAAGGCCCGTTTGATCCCGTGGGTCCGGGTGAAACGGCTGGCCTGATCAACTTGCCGGCCATGTTCATTGGGCTGGTCTGCATGGCCTTGTTGATTGTTGGCACGAAGGAAAGTGCCCGCTTCAACGCCGTGCTGGTCGCGATCAAAGTTACAGCCTTGTTCCTCTTCATGGCGCTGGCTCTGCCGGCGATGACGAGCGATAATTTCTCACCCTTCATGCCCAATGGCTTTTTCGCCAACGAAGTCATGAACCCCATTACCAATAACATGGTGACGGTGGGTGTGGCCGCGGCAGCAGCCTCGATCTTCTTTGCCTATGTCGGCTTTGATGCTGTGTCGACTGCGGCTGAAGAAACCATTAATCCGCAACGCAATATTCCCATTGGCCTGATTGGCAGCCTTGGCATTTGTACTGCCATTTATCTGCTGGTGGCAGCAGGTGCGATTGGCACCATTGGGGCGCAGCCGGGCGGTGCCCTGTCGCAATCCGATGATGCGTTGGCCTTTGTGCTGCGTGAAATTGGCCATGGCTGGGCCGGGGATTTGGTGGCTGTGGCCGCTGGGATCGCGCTGCCCTCAGTCATCCTCATGATGATGTTCGGCCAGACGCGTATCTTCTTTGTGATGGCGCGTGATGGCCTGATGCCCAATGTGTTTTCGCGCTTGCACCCGCGCTTTGGCACGCCGCATGTCGTCACCATGTGCACGGGCGCTTTTGTCGCTCTGTTTGCGGCCTTGTTCCCGGTGGGTCAGCTGGCTGATATTTCCAACTCGGGCACGCTTTTTGCCTTCTTTACAGTGGCCATTGGCGTGTTGATTTTGCGGCGGACGGATCCGACACGGCATCGCCCGTTTCGTACGCCTTTGGTCTGGGTTATCTGCCCGCTGGCGGCTGCAGGCTGTGTGTTCCTGTTCTTCCAGCTGTCAGGCTATACCGAAGTGATGTTCCTTGGCTGGACGCTCATTGGTCTGGTTGTGTACTTCCTCTACAGCCGGTCGCGCAGCCATGTTGGCCTTGGCCATGTCGAAGTGCATGAAGTGGATAGCGATGTGCCGCCGTCCAGCGTGCCGCCGATCCGCTGATCGACAGCCTCAGACACAGAAAAGGGGAGGCCAAGGCCTCCCCTTTTTATTGCTTACGCGCTATGATTTAGCCGAGCCGCGCGGCCACCAGCGCCTTCAAATCGGCTTCGGGTCGTGGGCCATAATGCGAGATAACTTCGGCTGCGCACACAGCCCCCATTGTCAAGCATTCCGCAAGGCTACGTCCTTCTGCCTGACCTGACAAAAAGCCTGCGGCAAACAAGTCTCCCGCCCCGGTGGTATCGACCACTTTGGCAATGGGTTCAGCAGGCACATCACAGCGTTGGCCGCCCGATATGGCAAGCGCGCCATGTTCACTGCGCGTGACGACCAGCGTCTTCACCAATGGGGCGGCCGCGGCCACCGCAGCTTCAAAATCATCCGTCTGCATCAGCGTGCGAATTTCGCCATCATTGGCAAAGAGGATGTCAATTTTCCCATCCGTCAACAAGGCGCGAAAATCATCGCCGTGCCGATCAATCACGAAATTGTCAGAAAGCGTGAACGCCACTTTACGACCGGCAGCGCGAGCAATGGCAATGGCTTCGCGCATGGCGGCACGCGGTTCTTCCGGGTCCCACAAATAGCCTTCAAGATAGAGGACGGCTGCCTTTTCAATCATCGTGCGGTCCAACGCTGTGGCTGGCAAAAATTGCGAGGCGCCCAAAAACGTATTCATCGTGCGCTGGCCATCAGGCGTCACAAAAATCAGGCATTGTGCGGTTGGTGGCTCTTCGCCCCGCATCGGCGTTGTAAAGTCCACCCCAATGGCGCGAATGTCGTGCGAGAAGACTTTGCCAAATTGGTCATCGGCGACTTGCCCAATAAAGCCGCATTTGCGGCCCAAGGCGGCCATGCCTGCAATAGTGTTGGCTGCAGAGCCGCCACTGGCCTCATGTGCCGCCCCCATGCGCGCATACAGGGCATCCGCCCGCGGTGCATCCACCAGCTGCATTCCGCCCTTGGTCAAGCCTTCCTCAACAATCAGGCTATCTGGTGCTGGCGCAATGATATCTACAATCGCATTGCCAATCGCTACGACATCAAGCTGGGCTGCAGTCACACGCATTTCCTTTGGACAAATTTATTGAGGCAGCCCGCTATCGACTGGGGGCCAACAAGGCAATCGTTAAGTGCGCTTGGCTGTCCATGCCCAGAAGACGACGCATGGGGGATGTTCCAATATTCTCATTCCATCTCAATGCGCGGGAAATGCGGTGCGGGAAAAACATGCGCGCGGCGCGCTGAAATAAAAGGGGTATCGCCCATGCCACGCCATCGGTATCGCAGAGATATGGACAAGGCACGTGTGGGGCAGGTGGCTGTTATCTTTGCCTCGGTACGCACAGGTGAGGATGAAGCGGGCTATCAGGCGGCGGCGGCTGCTATGGCGGCGCTCGCGGCGCAGCAGCCGGGCTATTGCGGCATGGTGTCCACACGGGGCCCCGATGGCATGGGCATGACTGTTAGCTATTGGACAGATGAAGCTGCGGCGGCTGCCTGGCGGGATGATCCAACGCACAAGGCTGTTCGCGATGCGGGGCGAGATCGTTGGTATTCCTCGTACTCACTGGATGTTGCGCTGATCTCGCGCCATTATGACTGGACGAAGAATGACTGATCCGCGCGCCAATAATCGAGATTTTACAATGCTCTTCCTTGTGATGCTGATCACGGGGGCGGGCAATACGGCACTGCAATCGGTGCTGCCCACTTTAGGCCGGACAATTGGCGTGCCTGATAGCGTGATTGCCGCTGCCTTTTCCGTCTCGGCGGCGATTTGGGTCTTTACGGCACCGCGCTGGGCCCGCCGGTCTGATCGTGATGGGCGGCGCGAAATGGTGATACTGGGGCTGATTGGCTTTATCTCATCCGTTGGCTTGTGCGGCGTGATCCTCTCGCTCGGCCTGCATGGCATTTTGGGCCCGCTGGTGACGATGATTGCCTTTATTGCGGCGCGAATGCTCTATGGCATTTTTGGCGCGGCTGCGCCGCCGGCGGCACAGGCCATGGTTGCGCTGCGCACCAGCCGCAAGGATCGCACTAAGGCGCTGACGATGCTGGGGTCGGCCTTTGGGCTTGGAACAATTTTAGGTCCAGCAGCGGCCCCTTGGCTGGTGGGCATGCCTGTCGTCGGGCTGGCAGGCCCCGCTTTTGTTTTTGCCGCTATTGGCAGTGTCGTTCTCTTCTTCGTCTGGCGGTATCTGCGCGACGACACCTCTGATGATGCCGGCCATGGCGCAGCCGTTAGCTATCCCTCCATTGGGGGCGCGCCCACGGGGGGCAGTGTGGTGGCGGCAACAGCCCCCTTGGGCAAGCCGCTCGCGCTGAAAGATCCGCGGATTTGGCCGTGGATGCTTTTGGGTCTTGTCATGGGCCATGCGCAGGCAATGACCGGCCAAGCGGTCGGCTTTTTGGTGATTGATCGGCTCCAACTGCCACTTGCGCATTCGCAAGAGGCCATTGGCATTGTGCTGATGATTGGCGCTGCGGCTGCCTTGCTGGTGCAATGGGGGTTGATCCCCCTGTTCAATCTCGAGCCGCGCCGCATGGTAATATTGGGCCTTGTGCTCGCCGCTTTTGGCTGTGCCGCCACAGGTATTGCCTCTAGCCTTTATGGCATTGCAACGGCCTATGCGCTGGCGTGTATTGGCTTTGGCTTTACTCGGCCTGCCTTTACGGCAGGGGCGTCCTTGGCTGTGGATCGCAAGCTGCAAGGCGCAGTTGCCGGGCGCGTCACGTCCGTCAATGGCGCATCCTTTGTTTTGGGGCCTTCCATTGGCGTGGGCTTATATGAAATTTGGGGGCCATTGCCCTATTATCTGTCAGCGGGAATTTTGGCGCTGCTGGTCTTTTATGTTGCAGCGCGGATCAAGCCAATTGACCATAATGCGGCCAGTGCCCGCGACGCTTGATCAGCATAGCTGACCTGATTCTCGTCAAAAAAAACCAAAAAAAAGGCCGGTCCCAAAGGGCCGGCCTATAAAAGTTTGTATAGGAGAGGATGCCTGAAAGGCAGGGTCTATTTGCGGTGCAGCACGTTTTTGTGCAAGTGCGAAATAACAAATCGTGATTGCAAGTTTTGCAACTGTAGCCTAAACGCCTCCTATGCGCCGATTACCTTCGCTTGCTGCCATTGAGGCTTTTGTTCAAGTTGCCCGTCTGGGGTCCATTAAGGCTGCCGCGGAAGACTTGTCGCTGTCTTCCCCCGCGTTGAGCCGGCGAATCCAGACGCTGGAAAGCTTTGTGGGTCGCCCGCTTTTTGAGCGGGGGCACCAATCCATTCGCCTGAATGAAGATGGCGAAGAATTGATGGGGTTAGTTGCCCAACCCATTGAAACATTGGCGAATGCGATTGAGACAATGACATCGCGTGACCATGTTATGCGTCTGCGGCTGGGCGTGCCTTCGCTTTTTGCATCCCAACGCCTGATTCCGCATTTGCCGCAGCTCCGCAAAATCCATCCCAAGCTGCATATTGATCTGGACACCGCGGCCCATTCGCTCACGCGTCTGGGGGATGGCATTGATTGCGCAATTGCTTTGGCGGGCACGCTTGATCCGGCGCTGTATGGCGTGCGGATTTACCGGGACAATATCTACACTGTTGGTGCGCGGCGGCTGGTGCAAGGCCCCCATGCCATTACCCGGCCTGAGCAGGTGCGCGAAATGACGGTGATGATTCACCGGGATTTAGAAGATACATTTGATGTGTGGCGTGCAGCTGTTGGCATGCCTGATTTAGAGCCAGCGGCAATTGATTATTATGATTCCGGTCAGTTGATGCTCGAAGCCGCAGCGCAGGGCCTGGGCATTGCCTTTCTGCACCAAAATCTTCTGTCGGATTATGGGGATGAACGGCTGGTCCGGATGTTCGCCGATATCGAGGTGCGCAGCCCCTATAGCTATTGGTTTGCCTGCCGGCCGCGCGCATTGGATCTCCAGCCAGTGCGGTTGTTCCGCGACTGGCTGGTGACCCTATATCAAAGCGATTAGGCGACCGTCGCTTTCACGATCTTGCCCGGCTTGGCGGGCGGCTCACCCTTGGGCAGCGCATCCACATGTTCCATGCCCGAAATCACTTGGCCCCAAACGGTATATTGGCCGTCGAGGAAGTGGCAGTCTTGAAAGCAAATGAAGAACTGGCTGTTCGCGCTATTGGGGTTCATCGCGCGCGCCATAGAGCAAGTGCCGCGGACATGCGGCTCATCATTAAACTCAGCCTTCAAATCCGGCTTTTCTGATCCGCCCATGCCAGTGCCGGTTGGATCACCGCCTTGCGCCATGAAGCCATCAATCACGCGGTGGAACACCACGCCATCATAAAAGCCTTCTTGCGCCAATTCGCTGATCCGCGCGACATGGCCCGGGGCCAGATCAGGGCGGAGCTGGATGACGACATCGCCCGTGTCGAGCGTAAAGGTCAGAGTATCGGCCATAAGACTTCTTTCTGTCTGATTGGAAAGACGTCGCCCTACGCGGCTTGGGCCAGCGATGCCAGCCCATATTCCGCAGCGACCAATTCATAGCTGCGCCGTCGGGCTGCATGATTGGGCATGATGTTGACGAGCATCATCTCCTCCGCGCCATAGTCGGACGCCACTTGGTCAAGTGCGGCGCGCACGTCGCTAGGGCTGCCTAAGGTGGTGCGGCGATTGCGCACAGGGGCATCCCCTTGCTGCGCGGCCCAGCTTTGCGCCTTGGCGACGCTTGGCACGGGGATCAGCTCGCCACGCACCAAATGATGAAACATCATCCGCGCGGGCAATGACAGCAGCTCTGCCTCTTCCCGGCTTGGCGCGGCAATCGCCCAGGTGGCAACCATCACATAAGGCTTGTCGAGCCAGCGGGATGGCTTGAAATTCCGGCGATAATGCTCGGCTTGGGGCAAGCCATCTGAATTGATGAAATCGGCAATACAATAAGGCAGGCCCACCTCGGCTGCCCAAATGGCACTGTCAAGCGAGGAGCCCAACAGCCAAGGCTCAATCGCGCCGCCGCCACTAGGCAAGGTATCGCGCAGCACAGCAAAGGGGTGATCTTCAGGCAGGCCACCGCCCAAATAGGCCAGTGTTTCTGCCAGATTGTTCGGAAAATCATCCACGGGCATGCGGCGGCTGCGGTCGCGCTGCAAGGCATAGGCTGTCCGCTGGTCTGACCCGGGCGCACGGCCCAGCCCCAAATCAATTCGCCCGGGGGCAAGGGCCGCCAGCATTTTGAATGTCTCGGCCACTTTAAAGGGGGAATAATGCGGCAGCATGATCCCGCCAGACCCCACGCGGATGCGCTGGGTGGCCAGCGCTACTGGGCCAATCAAGGCCTCAGGCGCACAGCCCGCCAGCCCCGGCGAGGCATGATGTTCGGCCAGCCAATAACGGTGAAACCCGGCGGCATCACAGGCGCGCGCCAAGTCCAGCGTGTTTGCTAAGGCGTCAGCGGCGGTCAGCCCCTCTTCAATGGGGGATTGGTCCAGCACGGAGAGGCGATATTGCTGTGTCATGCCACCAGTTTAGCGTGATAAGGCTGGGATGAAAGCCAAAGCTTGTCATCCGATGTTGGGGCGCGTAACCAGCGCGAGACTGCAACCAACCGGCGAGGAGGGACGATGAGCGAAACCGACATCACCCGCACCATCGACCCGGTGGTGGAAACCCAGCTTGATGAAGATGACCATCTGAAGCGCGAATTTGTGCGCGATGTGTTGGCCGCTGTTGAGGCCGGCGATGATAGCGGCGCCCGCACGCTGGTCGCCCCGCTGCACCCGGCTGATATTGCAGACTTGATTGAGCAGACCCCGGCAGATGACCGGCATGATCTGGTGCGCGCCCTGTCGGACCTGATCGACGCCGATGTGATCGCGGAGATGAATGAATATGTGCGCGAAGAGCTGATTGACAGCCTCGCGCCTGAGCAAGTTGCAGATATTGCAGCTGAACTCGATACCGATGATGCCGTCGCCATCATCGAGGATATGGAAGAGGATGATCAGCGGGCGGTGCTGCGCGCGCTGGCGCCGGATGATCGCGCCGCGATTGAAGAGGCGCTGTCCTATCCAGAGGAATCGGCTGGCCGCTTAATGCAGCGCGAGCTGATTGCCGTGCCGGAACATTGGTCTGTCGGTCAGGTCATTGATTATCTGCGGGAAAATCAGGATCTGACGACTGATTTTTGGGAAGTGTTCGTCGTTGATCCGCAGCACCACCCCGTTGGCACCTGCCATTTGAGCTGGGTGTTGCGCACGCCGCGCGGCGTGCTGATGACCGATGTTATGAAGCGCGAACAAACCCTGATCCCTGTCGATATGGATCAGGAAGAAGTCGCACTGCGCTTTCAAAAATATGGCCTTATCTCGGCGGCTGTTGTGGATCCTTCGGGCCGGTTGGTCGGGATGATTACGGTCGACGATGTCGTCCACATCATTCAGGAAGAAGCTAGCGAGGATATCCTCAAACTCTCCGGCGCCGGCGAAGGCGATATTAACGAGCCGATACTGCTGACCGTGCGGACGCGCCTGACATGGCTGGTCGTCAATTTGGGCACGGCAATTATTGCGGCGAGCGTCGTGGGCATGTTCCAAGGCGAAATTGCAAAATTCGCGCTGCTCGCGGTGCTGATGCCCATTGTGTCGGGCATGGGCGGCAATGCAGGCACGCAGACGCTGGCCGTGGTGGTCCGCGCGATTGCCACGAATGAGCTGACCAGTTCTAACACAGTGCGGATGATTGGGCGTGAATTGCGGATCGCGCTGACCAATGGCTTGGCGCTGGGCCTGTTAATTGGGACTGCCGTGGCGCTGCTTTTTGACAACCCCATGTTGGGGGCCGTTATGGGGGCGGCCATGGTTATCAATAATTTGGTTGCGGGGCTTTCGGGGATCCTTGTGCCAGTTACGCTCGACCGGCTGGATGTTGACCCCGCCGTCTCCTCTGCTGTCTTTGTAACGATGATGACGGATGTGATGGGCTTTTTCAGCTTTTTGGGGCTCGCCGCACTTGTCGGCCTCGCAGGCTAATGCCGCTCCATCTAACGAAGGTTGCCTTTGGCGCGACCTCGCTTGAGGATTTGGTAGACCGCGTCGCTGCGCGAGCGATCCAAGGCGAGGTGCGGATGACAACGCGGTTCCTGCCCAAGCGGCATGCCGAAATTCTAGGGGGCGGCGCGCTCTATTGGATTATTCGCCATCAGCTTGTCGGGCGTGCGTCCATCAAGCGGTTTGATTCAACAGCCGATGGCCGGATTGATATTGTGCTGGAGGCCAAAGTCATTCCTGTTCGCCCGCAGCCGCGCCGCGCGCACCAAGGCTGGCGCTATTTGGAAGGCGCAGATGCACCCGAAGATTTATTGGGTGATCTGGGCGCGCATAATGATGATCTGCCAGCCCCACTCGTGCGTGAATTGGCGTCGCTCGCGCTTATTCAAGGCGGCGGCGGCCTTAAGAAAAAGGGCGGCACGCAGGCCGCCCTTTTCATGTGCATATGGCAAAGGGCAGATCAGGCCGCTTCGCTTGCCTTATGATATTGAGGCGCTGCCTTTTTCAGAATGTCGATGATCTTGGCGGCTGCCGCCTTTTCATCGGTCTGTTCCATGGCGGCCAATTCGCGCGCGAGACGGCTGGTCGCGCCTTCAAAAATCTGGCGTTCTGAATAGCTTTGCTCGGGCGCATCTTCAGGGCGAAACAGGTCGCGGACCACTTCCGCAATCGAGACCAGATCGCCTGAATTGATCTTGGCTTCATATTCCTGCGCGCGGCGTGACCACATGGTGCGCTTCACCTTGGGCTTGCCCTTCAATGTGGCGAGCGCTTCGCTCATCTGCTTGTCAGACGAGAGTTTGCGCATACCGACGCTTTCCGCCTTATTGGTCGGAACCCGGAGAGTCATTTTCTCCTTTTCAAAGCGCAGAACATAAAGTTCCAGCTTCATGCCGGCGATTTCGGAGCTTTGCAGCTCAATCACCCGGCCGACGCCATGCTTGGGATAGACTACATAGTCGCCGACGACGAACTCAAGCGCGTTGGACATAATTTGCGACCTTTCTAACCGATACGTCCGCCACTCCCGACCAAAGCAGAAGGGCCGCCGCTGCGGCACCCTGCGCGAGAGATGAGGGGCTGGGACGCTCCATTCGGTGCGGGTTAACCCCGCTGTCGGGACAGAGTATAACAGAGTCGCAACAAAAATACCAGTCTCCTGCTAGACTTGCCGTCCAGCAGCGCCAGCGCTCCGTTCATGGATTGTCGATCAGCTTGCTGGGCTTATGGTTGCCGCAGCCGTTTTCGGGGGTGCCATCAGGTCACTGCGCTTCTTAGCAAAGCTGGCAATGACAGCGGCATCGCGCTTGTACAAATCCGGAAAAGTCTGCAGCGCGGCGCCGCCCGCAGTGGCGACCGTAAAATAGCCAATAAAGACCGGAATAGACTCTTTAAATGGTGCTTTGGCGGTGTCGCCAGCGCGGATCAGATCGACCAGATTTGTGGCAATCCGCTCGCGCGCGGCATCATCATCCAAGCGCTCGCCAGATTGCAGCAGGCTCAACAAAATGCCCAATTCAAAGGCGCGTTCGGTCCGCAAACAGCCATGGCTATAGGCACGCGGATTATTGGCAAACAGCGTCTTATTCGGCGTGTCATGCAGGAAGATGGCATGCGGATTTGGCATATCAATCTTCAACTGGCCCAAAGCAGCCATCGGCCCGGGCTTTTGCACAACGGATAGGGACTTGCCCGTCCCCGTCCAAACATAGCCTCGCGCCCGCGCAGTTGCCGGGTCACGCGCAATAAGTGGGCCAACTTCTTGCCGAATGATACTTTGCGGCAAGACCCATGGCGGATGCACGACGATGCCCGTTGCAGACGAGGAGAGCATGGGCGTTTGCGTGTCAAACTTGCCGACAATGATCCGGTAGGCGGCAATATTGCGGCCATAGGTGTTCACGCGCACCATATATTCCGGCACATTGGCGAGCACATGCTTGACGCCCAGCGATTGCGGCAGCCAACGCCAGCGATCGAGATTCGTCCGCAGCAGGGCAATGCGTGTTGTAGCCGCAGCTGGCGTGCGTGCGAGCTCTGCTTTTAGCGCTGCATAATCGGGATGCTTGGGTTCTAGCCGGGCCAGAGCGCTAGCAATATCATGGCTTTCCAGCGCGACGGCCAGGGCAATATCCAGTGGCAAAGTCTGCGAATCGGTGTCGTTCACATACCATTCGCCCCGGGCTGAAATGGGCGTGCGCCCATCGCGCAAATCCATGGCGAGCGCAGTGAACAAGCGTGTTGCCAGATTATTTAGAGCCTCGCCTTCACCAGCGGCAATGGCCGCTTTCAAAGCTGCTGGCTCATAATCTGAAGGGATTAATCCCTTTTTCCCAATGGATTGAATGGCATTCAGCAACTGGGTCGCGTCGTCTTGTGTCCAATAAGGCGCAGGCACTGTGTCTGCCGGAGGCGCGGTTTCAGTTGTCTGCGCAGCAGGGGCTGAAGCTGCTGGTGTTGCTGGCACGGGCGCAGAATTGGGTAGGGGGGCAGGAGTTTGCTGGGCCACAGCCATGCTCGTCGCCAAAAGCGCGATGAGAGCTGATACACTAGGCAGTGGAGAGGACATAAAACAGACCCTTTTGCGCGGCGAAACACCCTTGCCGCTTTCAAATGCCCGAACAGGCCTGCCCTTTGCAAGCGCCTAGGCGACCAGGGCCATGGATAAATGTTCAATATTTCTCAAAGCTTGCTGATCGACCACGGGGTTGAGGCAGGTTTCGCCGCGGCCAAATCTGTGCCGAAGCGGGAAATTAACCATTTTCTGACACAAGCAGGGCCTCACGCAAAACGAGGTTGTCCGTGCAACAA
Source organism: Pseudomonadota bacterium (assembly GCA_041191345.1). Taxonomy (GTDB): domain Bacteria; phylum Pseudomonadota; class Alphaproteobacteria; order Sphingomonadales; family Sphingomonadaceae; genus Aquisediminimonas. Next base: position 9,994 of record JBEEOY010000027.1, on the reverse strand, counting down.
GCTATCATCACATTTTGGCACCGCGCCATCGATCGCAAAAACCGCGTCTTTATCTGGGCAAGCCTCTTGGTGCTTGTCTTGACGCTGGCAGAGGGCTTACAGCCTCTCGACCATCTGTTCCGTCTCTCACGCAGTGGGCTCTTTCTGCAAGATGCAAAGCCAAAACTCGCCATTGTCTTGGTCGACAATGCGTCCATCAACCGTTTTGGCGAATGGCCTTGGGAGCGCAAGGATATCGCCAATCTGGTCACTGCTATCGATCGTGCTGGGGCAAAACGCATGGCGTTTGAGCATGTTTTTGTTCCCAACCAAGACGATGCAGGCACAGCAGCATTGGCGCGCGCTTTTGATGCGCTGCCCCAACGTCCGATTATTGCAGCGAGTTATGAAATTGACCGTGCGGGGTCGGAGCGGAAACTGAAATGGCCTGATCGTCAGCTCAGTGCACACGCCCAAGTTGCCATAAGTTCATTTCCTATCAGCTATATGGGCTATTTGCTGACGATCGAAAATAGCGTGCTGGTGGATGGTCTTCAGCTACCCTCCATGGCAGCCGCGCTGGCAGGCCAACCTAAAAATCGCGGCCTTGACGATTATGTTGATTATTCAATCCGGCCCGAAAGCATTCCTCAAGTGTCGGCCACAGATGTGCTGGCCGGGCGCGCGAATGATCAGCTTAAGGGGCGGCAGGTTCTTATTTCGTCCTCACGCAATGAAGTGCTGTTGCCTCGGGTTGGATCAGCTCGATTTGTCATGGGGCATGCGATGTCCGCAGCGACGCTGATGGAGGGAGCACAACGCCATATTGGCCCCATGCCTGCGCTGATCATCGGATTTCTCTCGAGTTGGCTCATCTGGTTTCGCCGGCGGCGGACAGCAATTGGCGCGACTGTGATGGCTGGTCTAGCCTACCTCATCATCCCATCATTTTTTGAATTGCAGCGCATCTATGTCGATATCGCGCCAGCGCTTGTCTTGACGAGCACAATTGTGCTGGCTCGGCTGTGGCGCAGCTATCGCCGCGGCGGCGAATTAACCAACCAACTGTCAGGCCTGCCCAATTTGCTCGCCCTACGGGATTATCAGCTGGCCGATAAAGATATTGTGTTGGCCCTGCATATCCGAAACTATCCTGCATTAGCAGCTGCCCTGTCCCGTTGTGAGGACAAGCTCGTGGCGCAGATTGTGCAGCGTTTCCAAGGGGCTGGGGTTGAGTTACTTTTCCATGGCGATCAAGGCGTATTCTGCTGGATCAGTGCCGCGCGCAGCCCAACCCAGCTGGCCGAGCATTTAGAGGCACTGCATAACTTGTTCCGAATGCCTTTAGTGGTCGAGGGACGTCAGGTGGATCTAACGCTTGCCTGTGGTCTGGATGATAGCAGCTCTCATGATCCACAAGAACGCTTTGCCAACGCGCTTGTGGCGGCCAGCGAAGCTGCCAAAGCTGGCCTGCGTTGGAAAGTGCATGATGCTGCCCCGCAAGATGAAGCGGAATGGAAAATGTCGCTGCTGGGCCAATTGGATGCAGCCATTGATCATGGTGAAGTTTGGGTGGCCTATCAGGCAAAATATGATCTGGCAGCGGGCCGTGTGTCCGGTGCAGAGGCACTGGCACGCTGGTCGCATCCACAGCGCGGTCCAATTGCGCCAGATGAATTCATCCCCGTGGCAGAAGCGAGTGGCCGGATTGATAAGCTCACCTATTTTGTCCTCGATCAGGCTTTGGCGCTCGCGGCCAAGATGGGGCCAGATTTTGACATGGCCGTCAACCTTTCCGCTCAGATGTTTAGTCGCACAGACTTTGCCGAAAAACTTGCGCTTCTTCTGATCCGTCACAAAGTGGCGCCAAAGAACCTGACGTTAGAAATCACTGAGTCCGCCGCTGTGCAAAATGAAGCGGATATGCTGTCGGCCTTGTCGGCCCTTGCGGACCTAGGCGTGACAGTTTCGATTGATGATTGCGGCACGGGATACAGCACGCTTGAATATCTGCGCAAAATTCAGGCGCAAGAGTTGAAAATTGACCGTAGCTTTGTCGCAACCATGGATCGCAACCGAGCTGATCGGCTGCTCGTCAGCGCAACAATTAAGCTGGCGCATTCGCTTGGCCATTCGGTTGTTGCTGAAGGCGTCGAGACCAAAGATACGTTTGATATGCTCCGCCGCATGGGCTGCGATAAGGCACAAGGCTATTATATCTCGCGCCCTGTGCCCCAAGCGGACTTTGTGGCGTTTATGGAAAGCGCGGCCGCCCGCGCTGCCTGAACGCCGCTAAGGCCGGGTTAACCATCTTGCGAGGGGTGGCGGGTTATTACAAAATTCCCTTGGCGCCTGCAAAGCGGCGTCTACACAGAAGGGACTCATCATGAAGAAGAGCAAAATTCCGGCTCATACGAAGTGGAATTTCTGGAAGTGGCTGATCGGCGAACGCTGGGCCCAGCCCTGATAAGCCATTCAAGCATATCTAAAAACTGGGGGTGCTGGCGAAAAGCCAGCGCCCTTTTTTGTCGAACTAAGGTGCGGCCAGACACAGATGTTCGGCCAGCGCGGGGCGAGAAAAACGGGGGAACAACGGGCGGAGTCTCGTTGCCCGAGTCGCGGTCTCACCGATCAAAATTCTGCCCCAGCAGGCCCAAAGGGCGCCTATTTTAGGCGCGAAAACGCAATTCCATCCAATTTCGACAAATTTTTTTCAGACGCTTCGCTATCTGTCCCAAATTGGGATTCAGCTTTTCGCGGCTTCGCTGGCCAGCCAGTCTTCCAGCCATTTGATGCTATAATTGCCATCAATGACGTCGCCTTGCGCCAGCAAATCTTGGTGCAGTGGGATATTGGTCTTCACCCCATCAATTACCATTTCTTCCAGCGCCCGGCGCATCCGCATCATGCAGCTTTCACGCGTCCGGCCATAGACAATCAGCTTGGCAATCATGCTGTCGTAATAAGGCGGGATTTTATAGCCGGCATAAAGCCCGCTATCGACGCGCACATGCATGCCCCCTGCTGGGTGATAGGCCTTGATCTGCCCGGGTGAGGGCGCAAAGGTCCGTGGGTCTTCGGCATTGATGCGGCATTCAATGGCATGGCCGCGGAATTCCAGATCCTCCTGACGGACGGACAATGGCTTGCCCTCCGCCACGCGGATCTGCTCACGCACCAAGTCAAACCCCGTAATCATTTCAGTGACGGGATGTTCCACCTGAATGCGCGTGTTCATTTCGATGAAATAAAACTCGCCATTTTCCCATAGGAATTCAATCGTGCCAGCGCCGCGATAGCCCATATCGGCCATGGCTTTGGCAACAATGCCGCCCATGCGCGCACGTTCTTCTGAGGAAATGACAGGCGAAGGGGCTTCTTCCAAAACCTTTTGGTGGCGGCGCTGCAAAGAGCAATCGCGCTCCCCCAAATGAATGGCATTGCCATTGCCATCGCCAAACACCTGAAATTCAATGTGACGCGGGTTGCCCAGATATTTTTCCAGATAAACGGTCGCATCGCCGAATGCCGCTTTGGCTTCGGTTCCGGCTTGCTGCATCTGGGTTTCGAGTTCCTCTTCGCTCCAGACGACTTTCATGCCGCGGCCACCGCCGCCCGATGCGGCTTTGATGATGACGGGATAGCCCACATCACGGGCGAGGCGCTTCGCCTCCTCCACATCGTCAATTGCGCCGTCTGAGCCAGGGACGAGCGGTAGGCCCAATGCGCCGGCCGTTTTCTTGGCCATCACCTTATCGCCCATGGTGCGAATATGCTCGGGCTTTGGCCCGACGAAGATCAGCTTATGTTCTTCGATAATCTCGGCAAAGCGCGCGTTTTCTGACAAAAAGCCATAGCCGGGGTGAATGGCATCGGCGCCCGAAATTTCAGCCGCGGAAATGATAGCGGGGATGTTGAGATAGCTGTCTTTGGCCGCGGGCGGGCCAATGCAGATGGCTTCATCGGCCAAGCGGACATGCATGGCATCGGCATCAGCGGTGGAATGCACCGCGACAGTCTTGATGCCCATTTCGTGCGCGGCACGATGGATGCGCAGCGCAATCTCGCCGCGATTGGCGATCAACAGTTTCTCGATGGTCATCACCTATCCCCTGTGTGCCGGTGGGCGCTTTACTCGATTACGGCGAGCGGCTGGTCAAACTCGACCGGCTGGCCATTGGCGACAAGCAAGTGTGTCACCTTGCCCCCGCGCGGCGCGACAATGGGGTTCATGACCTTCATCGCTTCAATGATGATCAGCGTATCGCCTTCTTTGACGCTATCGCCGACATTCACAAAAGGCGCGGCCTCCGGCGAGGCCGCAAGATAGGCCGTGCCGACCATGGGGGATTTTACCGCGCCGGGATGATCAGCCGGGGCTGCTGCCGGTGTGGCCGGCGCTGCTGCTGGGGCTGCCGCTGCTGGAGCGGGTGCGGCCACGGGGGCCGGCGCGTAGTTCACCGCAGCGGCTTGCACCGTGCGGGCAACGCGGATCTTGCACTCTTCCGTTTCGACTTCGATTTCGGTCATGCTCGTATCGTTCAGCAATTCGGCCAACTGCCGGACCAGTTTCACATCTACCTGCATATTTCCCGTTCTCTCAGCCATTTGACCCCCAAATCAGAATTAGTTTGGCCCTTTGTCAGAGCTTTGCCGCTACGTCCAGCGCGAGTGTATAGCTTTGCGCACCAAAGCCGGCGATGGTGCCTAGGGCAGCCTCACCCACATAGCTTTTGTGGCGAAACGCCTCACGCCGGTGTGGGTTAGACAAATGCACTTCGATGACGGGCGTGCGGATCGCCTTAATGGCATCATAAAGCGCAATGGAACTGTGCGTGTAGGCGCCAGCGTTCAAAATCACCGCTTTTGCGTTCATGGCTTGTGCTTCGTGCAGCCAATCGACCAAATGGCCTTCATGATTGGATTGGCGGACATCCACCAGAACACCCAATCCCTGCGCCTGATCTTCCAGACGCCCGGCAATATCATCCAGCGTATCGGATCCGTAAATCTCAGGCTCACGCGTGCCCAGCAGATTCAAATTGGGTCCGTTCAGCACATAAATGACAGGCTTTTCCGCCATGGAGCCTTACTCCCTATCGGGTTCCGGTTGCGACCTTCAATCCCTCCCCTATATGGGCCGACGGCAAAAGGCAAAGGAACGGACCATCTCGATGATTTCCATCCACTTGAATGGTGAGCCACGTCAGGTGGCCCCCGGCATCACAATCGCGCAATTGGTCGCGGAAATTGGTCTGGATCCGGCTAAGGTTGCTGTTGAGCGCAATTTGGAAATTGTGCCGCGCTCCACGCTGGCAGATATTGCCATTGCTGATGGCGATGCGCTTGAGATTGTTCATTTTGTGGGCGGCGGCGCTGATCAGGATAGCTGGTCCGTCGCGGGCCGGACGTTCCAGTCACGGCTGATTGTTGGCACGGGCAAATATAAGGATTTCGCGCAGAATGCCGCCGCGCTGGAAGCCTCTGGCGCAGAAATCATCACAGTGGCCGTCCGCCGGGTCAATGTGTCGGATCCCAAGGCGCCGATGCTCACCGATTTTATTGATCCCAAGAAATATACCTATCTTCCCAATACCGCAGGCTGTTTTACAGCGGATGACGCAGTCCGCACGCTGCGCCTGGCGCGCGAGGCTGGCGGCTGGGATTTGGTGAAGCTCGAAGTGCTGGGCGAGGCACGTACGCTTTACCCGGATATGCGCGAAACGCTGAAAGCCACGGAAACACTCGTCAAAGAGGGCTTTAAGCCCATGGTCTATTGTGTGGATGACCCCATTGCCGCCAAGCAGTTGGAAGAGGCTGGCGCCGTTGCCATCATGCCCTTGGGCGCGCCCATTGGCTCGGGCTTGGGGATTCAAAATCGCGTCACCATTCGCCTGATTGTGGAAGGGGCAAAAGTGCCCGTGCTCGTGGATGCTGGCGTCGGCACAGCCTCAGATGCGGCGGTTGCGATGGAATTGGGCTGTGAAGGTGTTTTGATGAACACGGCCATTGCCGAGGCGAAAGACCCCATAGTGATGGCGCGGGCGATGAAGCTGGCCGTGGAATCTGGCCGTCTGGCCTATCGTGCGGGCCGTATGGGGCGGCGCATGTATGCTGACCCCTCGTCGCCGCTTGCCGGTTTAATCTAGGGTTTGATCTCGGGCCTCACGCCGGGATCATGACGCGCGCCAGTTCTGGCGGGTGGACCATTTCATGCGCCGCTTCGGGCGTAAAGCGGGCCCACCCCTCTGGCCCCAGCCGCTCGAGCGGCTGGAAGCGCGTTTTATATTCCATGCGGGGCGAGCCCGCGATCCAATAGCCCAAATAGACATAAGGCAGCCCATGGTCTGCCGCCCGCAAAATATGGTCTAAAATAATGAAAGTGCCCAGACCGGGCCGGGCGGCATCATCCGGCTCAAAAAAGCTGTAAATCATGGATAAGCCGTCGCTTTGTCGGTCAGTTAGGCAGGCCCCGACCAGCCGACCCAGCTTGCCATCCACACTTGGCTCGCGATATTCAATGATATTGGTGTCCACGGGTGTGGTTTCCACCATATCTGCATAATCCATATCATCCATTTGCGACATGCCGCCGCCGGGGTGGCGCGCAATCAAATAGCGTCGCAGAAGATGATATTGCTCTTCCGTGCCCCAAGGCTGGCAGGCGGACACTTCCAGATCTGCATGTTTTTTCAGCAAGCGTTTTTGGCTGGCATTGGGCTGAAATTCCCGCGCGATGACGCGCACAGACACACAGGCCGAACACTCTGCACAGCTCGGCCGATAGGCGACAGCTTGGCTGCGGCGAAAGCCAATTTTGCTAAGCGCTTCATTGAGCTCAGGTGCGTGCGGGCCAGATAAGTCAGTAAAAACTTTGCGCTCCAGCTTGCCCGCCAGATAGGGGCAGGGGGCAGGGCTGGTTACAAAAAAACGCGGGAACCGAAATTGCGCCGTCACCGGGCAGTCACCCTTTCCTTTGTAGCGCGCCAAGCCACAGGCGGGCTGAGCCACAACTTATGTCGCTTCATGGCCCCGGTGAAAAGGGAATTTACCGACAAGTTCGGTTAAAATTCGTCTCAATCCGGTTCAACAAGGCTCGCATCATAGCCGCCTTCGGCCAGGGCAGTCAGCAACGCCTCAAGATGGGCGCTATCGCGCAGTTCACATTCAATATCCGTAATCAGACCCTTAGCTGGCAAATTGGTGAAGACGCGCTGGTGGTAAATTTCCAGCACATTGGCATCCAGCTTGGCGAAAATGCCAAAAACACCAAAAAGCGCACCGGGCCGATCCTGCAACCGCAACCGGACCCGCGCCAAACGGCCTGAGCGGGCAAGATCGCGCAGCAGCACATTTGCCAAAAGACGCGTATCAATATTGCCGCCGCACAGAACGATCCCAACATTGCGGCCGCGGAAGCGATCTGGATTGGCGAGCAGCGCCGCAAGGCCCGCCGCCCCTGCGCCTTCCACCACTGTTTTTTCAATTTGCAGCAACAGGCTGACAGCCTGTTCCAAATGCCGTTCGCCCACCAGCTGAATGTCATCGACTTGCGCGGCTACAAAGCGGCGCGTCAGATCACCGGGATATTTCACAGCAATGCCTTCGGCCAGCGTATCGCCGCCACAGTCCAGCTGCGTTCCTTTGAAGACATTATACATGCTGGGGAACAGCTCTGCCTGAACACCAATAATCTGCGCCTCGGGCTTGAGCGCGCGGGCGACTGTGGAAATGCCAGAAATCAGGCCGCCCCCGCCAATGGGGACAACAAAGCAATCAATGTCAGGCGCATCGTCCAGCATTTCGATCGCCAACGTGCCTTGGCCGGCAATAATCTCTGGTTCGTCAAAGGGGTGGACGAAGGTCAGATTCTCGCGCTTTTCCAATTCCCGCGCATGGGCATAGGCTTGGTCATATGTCTCGCCAAACAGCACGACCCGCGCGTCATGGCTTTGCGTCTGCATCACTTTGACGATTGGGGTGGGCTTGGGCATCACAATGGTTACGGGCACGCCCAACCGCTTGCCATGATAGGCAAGGCCCTGTGCGTGATTGCCAGCGGACGCGGCAATCACACCCGCCTTCAGCGCCGCATCGCCCAATTGCAGCAAGCGGTTCAGCGCGCCGCGCTCCTTATAGGCCGCTGTAAACTGGAGGTTTTCAAACTTCAGCCAGACATTGGCTCCCGTGAGTTGCGACAAAGTTTGGCTGCGCAATGTGGGGGTGCGGACAATCGACTCGCGAATGCGGTCATGCGCCGCGCGCACATCAGCCAGGGTGACGGGAAGCATATCTTGGTCTGCCATAATGGCCTGCGCTTAGCCCAGGATGGCGCGAAAAGAAACGCATGTCGGTTCAAAGGGGTTTATCCGACAGAAGCGAACGGCGATGGGCTGGCGCAGAACGCTTTCTCTGCGTAAGGAGGGCGCATGGCAAAACTGGCATTTATCGGCCTTGGGGTCATGGGCGGCCCAATGGCCCGGCATCTGGCCCATGCAGGGCATGAATTGACTGTCTATAATCGCACACGCGCCAAGGCAGAGGCTTGGGTTGCGGCGCATGGCGGGCGCGTTGCTGCCTCGCCTGCCGAAGCGGCAGATGGCGTGGAAGCCGTGATTAGCTGTGTTGGCACGGATGAAGATTTGGCAGCTGTGACAATGGGGCGGGATGGCGCCTTCCGTACGATGAAGTCGGGCAGTGTCTTTGTTGATCACACCACAGTTTCGGCGCGCATTGCCCGCCAATTGGCCGTGGAAGCCAAGGGCTCTGGCGTTATGGTTGTCGATGCGCCCGTCACCGGCGGGCAAATTGGCGCAGAACAAGGCACGCTCACGCTGATGTGCGGTGGCCGAGATGACGCCATTGCTGCGGCCACACCATTTATGCAGGCCTATTCCAAAAAAATTGTCCATGTCGGCCCATCGGGTGCTGGCCAGACAACCAAGATGGTCAATCAAATCACCTTTGCCGGCATTATCCAAAGCCTGTCAGAGGCTATGCGCTTTGCGCAGGCCGCTGGGCTGGATCTCGACAAGGTGTTCGACTCCATTTCGGGCGGCGCGGCCTCCAGCTGGCAAATGCTCAATCGTTGGGAAACTATGGCCCGCGACGAGTTTGACTTTGGCTTTGCTGTGGATTGGATGCGCAAAGATTTGGGCCTTGCCTTGGAAGAAGCGCGGGCCAATGGCGCGACCTTGCCGCTCGCAGCGTTGATCGACCAATTTTATGCGGAAGTGCAGGAAATGGGCGGTGGCCGTCAGGATACCAGCGCCCTGATCCGTCGACTAAAGGCGAAATGAAGCGGCTTCTTGCATATGTGCTCGGCGCGCTTATCGCGGCGCCTGCGGCCGCCGATACGCTGGTTGAAAATGTCCGTGGCGTCACACTCAATGCACGGGGCGAGGTGGTCCGTTTTACAGGGCTCGTCATTGGCCGAGATGGCAAAATTGTTCGGCTAATTCCGGGGCCTGAGGCACAGGCTGACCGCGCTCAGCGGAAAAAGCCCAAGAAAAATGCGCCGCCCGAAACATTTGATGCGCGTTTAGATGGGCAAGGCAAGGTGCTGCTGCCCGGCCTGATTGATGCGCATGGCCATGTGATGGAGCTGGGCTTTCAGCAACTGACGCTCGATCTGTCGGACACGCGCAGTCTGGCCGAGGCGCAGGCCAAAATTGCCGCCTATGCGCGGGCCAACCCCAATCGAAAATGGATTTTGGGCCGCGGTTGGAATCAGGAAAGCTGGGGGCTGGGGCGCTTCCCCACGGCAGCAGAATTGGATGCCGCTGTTGCAGATCGGCCTGTCTGGCTGGCGCGCGTTGATGGCCATGCCGGCTGGGCAAACAGCGCAGCGATGGCGGCTGCCGGCATTGGCCCAGCCACCAAAAGCCCCTCAGGTGGGCAAATTCAGATGGTGAACGGCAAGCCCAGCGGTGTGTTTGTGGATGCCGCCAGCCGCTTGATTGAAGCGCACGTCCCGCCACCTGTTGCAAAGGACCGCGATCTTGCTCTGGCTAAG